>QMMC01000126.1 GCA_003647065.1 Deltaproteobacteria bacterium
ACCCGGGGCACGGTGATTACTCGGTCGCTCTCGGAGCGGAACTGCTGTTCTCCGGTCACTGTGCCGAGCACCCGAATCCAATCGTGCACGGTCGCGTCGGTGGCCTGAGAGTAGGTGATCCAGAGCGGGCAGCGCTGACCTCGTGAGCACCCGCGCACGAGAATCTGCAGGAAGCTGCGGCCGTTGCTCACGTCGACGTTGTAGACCCGCCCTTCGAGGATCACCTGCTTGCCGCGGTAGATCGTCGGGTTTTGGGCCAGCCGCGCGTAGTCGAGACCCGGCTCGGCGGTGAACGATGCCGCCTCGGCCTCCATATCTGCGACGCGACGAATCTGGATGGCGATCGTGCGCGGTGCGCGCCCGGGCTGCCGGGCCACGATTCGAACCTCGTGTTCGCCCACCTCCGGAAGGGCGTGCGTATGCACGAAGCGCCCTTCGACGTGCTCCACCTCGGACCCGGCGATGGTCACCGAGCCGCCAGCGTGCACGGCACCGGCGACCTCGATGCCCTCCCCATCCGTCACGACATCGACGCCGGGGCGGTCGAGCTGCAGGGTCGCGAAGGGGACGCGGGTCTCGACGGAACCGATGTGCACCTGTCCGTCCGGGAGAGTGACGCGGTACTCGGCTTGGTGTTCGAGAACCGCCTCGTCCGCCGAGCCGTCGATCGGGTAGAGCCGGCGACCCCGGCCCTCTTCATCGAGGGGGACGGCCTCGCCCCCGACCGTGACCTCGGACCCCGGCAGCGCATCGACGACGATCGCGAGGGCGGGGGGATTGGCCGCGAGGGCGCTCAGATCAGCCCGGACGCGGTAGCTCACCGTGAGGGTGACCGTGTGGGCCTCCTGCTCGCCGTCACCATCGATGAGTTCGACCGTGAGCTCGTTGTCACCGACGGTCAGGGTGTCGGATGCGAGGGGGAAGACGCTCGCGCCGTCCTCGAGAACGAGCTCCTGCCCGCCAAATCGCACCCGGGCCCCTTCGGGCGCGTCTATGACCTCCACGCGAAGCCCGTCCCCGGCCTCGGTCGCCACGACCGACGCCCGGACCGAAGAAGAATCCCCAGACATGAGCAGATAGATGCCGAGGCCGCCGCCTACGACGAGCAGCAAAGCGACGAGCATCACGCCCGCGATGATCACCAGCTTGTTGCCCTTGCGAGAGGGAGCGGGCGGGGGGAGGGAATTCGAATCGGCGTACTGCCGGCGAGTTCGTTGACGGGGCGGCCCCGACGCGGGAGCCGCCGGCGGCCCGGGATAGTTCGACTGCGGTGCACCGTCGGGACGAGGTGTCGCCACCATGCCGAGCATCGTGCGGTTCGTCGGACCGAGGGGGTCGGCACGTTTGCCCTGGGCCCCGGGCTCCGCCGACGCCTGCGCGGCCGCCTCTGCCGCCGCCGCCGCCTCTGCCGCCGCCGCCTGCACCGCCTCGAGGTCGGCCTTGGGCATGCCGAGCATGGTGCGGTTCGTCGTCGCCGGCACCCGCGGCGCCGCGAAGGTCGCCGTCGCCATCTCGTGGGGGTCGGGCTCTTCGGTGGCCCCGGACCCGAACGAAGCCGAGGGACCGTCGGGGGGCGCGGGCTCGAGGGGGGGCGCCTGCCCCGGAGGCACATCGAGGGCGGGCGTTTGCCCCGGAGACCCGTGCCCCGGCGGAGCCACGATCGGGGACATGCCCATCATGGTGCGCGCCCGGGCCTTCGCCGGCGGCGCCGCGGCGGCGGGGGCCGGCTGAGCAGGGGCCGGGGCCGGGGCAGCAGCCGGGGGCCCCTGGGCAGGGCCCATTTCAGAGCCAGCCGGCGGGGGCACCGCCATCATGCCGAGCATGGTGCGCTTGGGGTTGGCTTTCGCCGGGACCGGGGCCGCGGGCGCAGGTGCGGGAGTGGGTGCAGCCGCTGCGGGCGACAGCGTCTGCCCGCAAGCGCCACAAAACTTCGCCCCGACGAGGTTCTCTCCCCCGCAGGAGGGGCAACTCGCCGCATCCCCGATCATCGCCGCAACGATAGCAGCCCAAAAAGCCCCCGGCGACAGTCAGATTCGACCCAAGGGCCACAACATTTCTAGGGCCGGCGACGGTCGACAGGGGCCGGCCAGGGTGGGTAACCTCCCCCCATGCGCTTCTCCGTGGCCCTGCTTTTCCCCCTCTTGGTTCTCCTGGTCCTTCTGCCGGCAGTCGCCTGTGGGGGCTCCGACGCCCAATGTGTCATCGACACCGACTGCCCCCTCTTCAATCGATGCATGGACCAGCAGTGCGTGCCCCTCGGCGGAGGGGACACGGATTCCGGGACCGCCGACTCCGGCGTGACGGACTCCGGCACCAGAGACAGCAGCACCCCGGACACCGGAGTGGACAGCGGCACCCCGGCCCTCGGTCGCGGCACCGTGCACCTGCTCCAGACCCCCAACCCGGTGATGGCCACCCACACGATGTCGGCGGTCTTCACCACAGTCGGGACCAGCGACGTATGCACGGTCACGGACCTCAGCCCGTGCATCATGACCGAGTGCCTCTTTGCCCCTCCCCCAAGCACCGACGGCGGCACGCCGGATGCCGGCATGGTGGACGCTGGGACCCCTTCGTTCCCGAGCGCCGGAATGATCACCACGACCGGAGGCATGGTCGACGTGTCGGTCACCCCCGCGGCGAATGGCCTCTACCCCACCACCAACGGCGTCGGCCTCGTCTTCGACGGCGGCGAGACGCTGACCATGACGGCGGCCGGGGAAGGCATCCCGGCCTTCAACGGCAATGTGCCGGCTCCGTATTCAGTCACCGTGAGCGAGCCCACCTTCATGTCCCCGCCGCTCTCCATCGATCGGGGCGCCGACCTGACCGTGACCTGGACGAGCGTCGAGACCGAGCCCGGCATCGTCGCCGTCGTCCTCACGGGCAGCGGCGCGTTCATGGTCACCGGCACTCGGAGCGTCACCCTCGCGTGCACCTTCCCGGGGGCGGACGGCACCGGCAGCATCCTCGCCAGCCACCTCGCGAATCTGCCCGGCGGCGGCGCCACCGGCAGCCTCACCATCGGCACTACGAACATCGAGCGGATCACCGAATCAGGCTGGACGGTGGACCTCACCGCATCCCTCATCGGCACCTCGGATACCGGCAACCCGGCGATTGCGCCGACGGTTTATCCGTAGAGCGGCGCGCGTAGGCAGGGGGGGCGTCCGGGCGGGGGGTTGTCCGTGATTGGTTGAGGGGGGCCGTTCCCGTCGCCGTTTCCGTCGCCGTCGCCGTCGCCGTCGCCGTTTCCGTTTCCGTTTCCGTCGCCGTTCCCGTTCCCGTTCCCGTTCCCGTTCCCGTTCCCGTTTCCGTTTCCGCGGCCGAGGCCGAGGCCGAGGCCGAGGCCGAGGCCGAGGCCGAGGCCGTGTCCGGGGCCTACCCCCCCAACCCCAGCACGTCCCCCATATCGTACCGCCCGGCGTCCCGCCCAATCGCCCATCGCGCAGCCCGCACCGCACCGCGCGCAAAGATCGCCCGATCCGTCGCGCGATGCGTCAACTCCACGCGCTCCCCCGCCCCGGCGAGATACAACGTGTGCTCGCCGACCACATCCCCGCCGCGCAGGGTCATCACGCCGATCTCCGCGTCACGGCGCACGCCAACCTGCCCGCTGCGCCCATGGACCGCGTCCCGCGCGAGGTCGAGGCCCTTCGCCTCCGCAACCACCTCGGCTAGGCGCTGAGCCGTCCCGCTCGGCGCGTCCACCTTGTGGCGGTGGTGCATCTCGACGATCTCGGCGTCGAACTCCGGCCCCATCAGGGCCGCCGCCTGGGCCGCCAGGTGAAAGAGCACGTTCACGCCGACGCTCATGTTGGGCGCAAAGACCACCGGCACCTTCGCCGCCGCCGCGTCCAAGGCCGCGAGAGTCTCGGCGTCGAGGCCCGTCGTACCGACGACCGCCGGCACGCCGAGGTCCGCGCACGCCGCAACGAAGCGCCGGGTCGACGCGGGGCCCGTAAAATCGATCGCGACATCGGCGCCCGCGAGGCCGTCCGAGAGACTCGCAGTGATCGCCACGCCGCTCTCCCGGGCCGCCGTCACCACCCCGAAGTCCTGCCCGACGAGGGGACTGCCCTCGCGCTCGATCGCCCCGGTCACGACGAGGGTCGCGCCCTCTTCCGGCTCTTGGCCCTCTTGGCCTTGCCCGCCACGGGCCACCACCTCGGCGATAGCCCGCCCCATACGACCACCAGCGCCATGAATGGCGAGGGCGCGGCTCACGAGGCGAGCCCGGCCATCTCGACCGCAGCGCGGATGCGCCCCTGGGCGCCCTCGGTCGGCCAGGTCATCGGCAGGCGAATCTCGGGCGCAATCTTGCCCGCCTCGGCCAGCACGAACTTCACCGGGCCCGGGTTGGGCTCGATGAACATCGCCTCGTAGACCGGCAAGAGGCGGTGCTGCAATGCACGGGCGCCCGCGAGGTCCCCCGCGGCCATGCGATGGGCGACGTCGGCGACCTCTGCCGGGAAGGCGTTCGACAAGACACTCACGACGCCAGTGCCGCCAACCGCCATGAGCCCCACCGTCAACGCGTCATCTCCGGACATGACGGAGTAGCGGTCGCCGCAGAGCGCGGCTATCTGCTGAGTGCGCACGATGTTCCCGGTCGCTTCTTTCACCGCGACGATGTGCTCGACGTCCATGAGCCGGACCAGCGTCTCGGCCGTGAGGTCGACGTGGGTGCGCCCGGGGATGTTGTAGAGCATCGTCGGCATCGGCACCTTGGACAGCACCGCGCGGAAGTGAGCCTCGACCCCGGCCTGGGTCGGCTTGTTGTAGTAGGGGCACACCAGCAGGAGCCCGTCGGCCCCGGCCTCCCGACACGCCTTCGCATAGGCCACGGTCTTGGTCGTGCTGTTGGACCCGGCGCCCGCCACGACGGGGACCCGGCCCTTCGTCGCCTCGACGACGATCTTCACCACCCGGCCGTGCTCCTCGTCCGAGAGGGTCACGCTTTCGCCGGTCGTGCCGCAGGGGACCAGGCCGTCGATACCTGCGGCGATCTGGCGCTCGACCAGCTCCCGGAGGGCCTCTTCATCGACTTCGCCGCGGCGGAAGGGCGTGACGAGCGCGGTGTATGCACCTTGGAAGGTAGTCATGGGCCCGAAGTGTAGGCACCACCGCGGCGCTGCCAAGGGCCCAAGCGTGATAATGATGCTCCGTCATGGAGGGCATCCCCGCATCACTCGTCACCGCAGTGGCCCTGTCGGCCGCCGCCGGGAAGAATCCCTGGGTCCCCCTCGGCCTGCTCTTCCTCCTGGCAGCCCCCGCCAGCGTGCCCGGCATGTTCATGGAGCCCGAGCTCCACGCCGCCCTCCACCACCTCGGCCCCGAGATCCTGCTCTGGACCCTCGGAGGCATCTTCCTCGCCGTCGCCTGCGCCGAGTCCCTGGCCGATAAGGTCTCGTGGATTTCGAACTGGCTGGTGCCGCTCTCGACGATGTGGCGCCCCTTCGCGTCCGTCGCCGTCGCCGCGATCATCGCCTATGCCGTCGCCGACGCGGAGCCCGTCGCCGTCGAGGCGCTCGCGTCCCTGCCCTTCGGCCTCACCGCCGACTTGCCGGTAGAGGTGGTGCGCGCCGAGTTCGATTGGTTGCTCGGGGGCTCGCTCTTCGCGCTCACGCTGACCCTCGGCGGGGTCTACGGGTGGCTCTCGACGATCGCCAAGACGGGCACGTGTTTGGTCTTCGCCTTGGTCTTCCTGCCCTCACTGAAGATCCTCCATTCGTTCATGGACGACTTCTTCTCCGTCTCCCTCTCCCTCGCCGGCCTCGCCTTCGGGGACAGCTTGCTGCTCGCGGCGGGCCTCGGCGCCTACCTCGTCGTCGGCCTCTTCACCGGACCTCTCCTGACGCGCCTCACGTGGATCAACTTCCGCATCGGCATCGCCCTCGTGCACAAGATCCGCCGGAGCCGCGGTGCCGAAGCCGAAACCACGCGCGCCCCGGCCTGGCTCATGCGCGCGGTGGTCGACCTGGGCGTCGACCCCGACGCGGCCCATCTCATCCCCTGCTATGCGTACCGGGCCCGCGAGGCAGGACGGTGCCGGGCAGGATTCCTCGTCCTCGCCGACGACGCGGTCTACTTCGCGACGAAGGTCCGGTGGCGACCGCGCCTGGTCGCCTTCCCCCACGCCGCGGTGACTCGGGTGGGCGTCGCACAGTCCACGACGGCGCGCACCGTCGCCATCGCCGAAGACACCGAAAACGGCGGCATCCTCGAGGTCGTCTTCTATCTTTTCCCATCCGTCGAAGAAGACGTCCTGCCCCTCCTCGAAGAGGCCACCACGGCCACCGGCCTGGTCCGAGTCCGCCCCGACTCCGAGGCCTCGCGGTCCGGACTCCCGGGATATGCCCAGCGCGGGCGCTCCACCCGCTTCGTGGCCCCCGAGGACGCGGGGAGCCTGCGCGCGCAGGCCCTCGTCACGACGGCCTGCGCGATAGCCGGCGGGGTGCTCACAGCGGGCACCTTCATCCCCATCGGCTTTGGCTACCTCTTGTCGCCGTTCCGAAGGCGCTTCGTCGTCGGTCTCTTCCTGAGCCTCTACCTGACCCTCGCGGTCGTCGGTACCGCAGGCTTCGCGTGGCCGGTAGCGGTCATCTACGCGGTTCTGCTCAATACCTTGGCCCTTCGGGACCTGACCCGAGCAGCGCTGAAGGCCCGGGTCGACGGCTACGTCGACCGGCGCGCGTTCCTACCGATGGTCAGCGAGCGCGTATGGGTCCCGCCGGCCCGGGTGACCAAAGAGAGCGATCGCCATCGCGACTCGGACCCGGTGCCTCTGACGGATGCACCATGGCGTACGGTCGTCGCCTTGCTGGCGGAGGACCCGGAGCCCGGGACGTCGACGGCAGCAGGCTACACAAAGTAGCGGAGCAGGCAGCGCAGCGCAGCGCAGCGAGGGGGGAGAGATCGCGCCGTGGATCGCGGTCGAGGCGGCACTGCTTAGAGCTTGGGGCCGTGCTCCTTGATGGCGCCCCACACAGCCAGAACGTGAATGACCGCCCTCTCCTCATCGACGCGGAAGTAGATGTGATTCCGGGTCTTTGCCATCAAGATCGGCCGAAGGGTCGGACGTCGCGAGGTCGGCCATCCGACGCCGGCGCCGGGCGTCACCTGAATGAGGCCGAGCGTATCTCTGAACTCACGAGCGAAGAGGTCCGGCGAGTCCGGGCGGTTCTCGGCCCACCAAGCCTCGTGCTCCTCCACCTGTCGAAGCGCGCGCCTACCGAGATGCAGCTTCACGCTTGGCCAATAGCTCGTCGGCGAACTCGAGCGCGTCCACGTAGTCGCCGCGTTCGATGTCCTCCTCGGCCTCTTCGATGGCCTGAATCAAACGGGCACGTGCCTGCGAGCCCATACTGCGGTTGTCCACGAGCACCAACTCGACCTCCGCGCCCTCCGGAAGGGCGGTGGATGGGTCATCGAGAACGAGTCGGCCATCGACAACGTGGGCCTTGAGCGGTCGCGTCACTGTCCTAGTTTAGCTGGGATCGGCCCCATTGGCCAACGCGGGGGTCCGTGCAGGCACGACGAGCTCGGGCCCATCGTTCTTGACGGAGTTGACCAAGGGACGAACCGCAAAGAGCGTGAGGTCGGGGATCCGCGGAGCGATGAGCGCGGCGAGGTCTTCGGGGGTCGACCCGTGGTCCAGCCACCGAGCCCGGGCGTCGCCCTCGAGGATCACCGGCATGCGGTGGTGCACGTCGGCCATCGGCCCCGCGGCGTCCGTGGTCACGACGGTGCAGCTGATCACCTGCGGGCCGGGCTGCTCGCCCGTTTGCTCAGCTGGGACATCCTTCGGCCGCCACGACGACCAGAGCCCCGCGAAGGTCAGCACACCGCCCCCCGCCGGCCGGGCGTAGAACGGAATCTTGGGCGCCTTCTTGGTCTTCTTGGTTTTGGAGTTCTGGGGAGCGTCGGCCGGTTCCTCGGGGCGTTTCCATTCGTAGAAGCCATCGGCGACGACGAGGCACCGACGTTTCTGGAACGAGTCACGGAAGGCCGGTTTGTCGGCGAGGGTCTCCCCCCGGGCGTTCAGCATGCGGTAGCCAATCTTGGGGTCCTTCGCCCAAAAGGGCACCAACCCCCAACGCAGCATGACCAGCTTGCCGGGGCTCTTGTCGGTCACGACCGGCACCGCCTGGCTCGGGGCGATGTTGAAGCGCGGAGCGAGGGTCGTTTGGGGCCCCTGGGACCAGATGTCCGCGCCGGGCTCGCCGTCGAGGTCGAGTTCGTCCCAGATCTCCTCCACCGAGAGACTCAAGGTGTATCGGCCACACATCGCTGGGCTATAGTGCCCGGGCGATCATGCGAGTGCACCACCTCAACTGCGGAACCATGTGTCCGCCCCTTCAGCGCTTCATGCTCGGCAAGGGGCGCCTCCTGTCCCGGGGACGCATCGTCTGCCATTGCCTGCTCGTCGAGACGGACGAGGGCCTGGTCCTCGTCGACACGGGTTTTGGCCTCGGCGATCTGCGCAGCCCCGAACGCATCGGCCCCTCTCGGCACCTGCTCTCGCCGCGCTTTGAAGAGAGCGAGACCGCCATCCGTCAAATCGAGGCACTGGGCTTCACGGCCGACGACGTGCGCCACATCGTCCTGACCCACCTCGACCTCGACCACGCCGGAGGCCTCGGGGACTTTCCCCGGGCCAAGGTCCACGCGATGCGCCGTGAGCGCGACGCCGCGGCCAACCCCGTACCGAAGGACCGGACGCGCTACCGAACGGCGCAATGGGCCCACGACCCGGACTGGTCGCTCTACGACGTCGACGGCGAGCGCTTCTTCGGCTTCGAGGCAGTCCGCGACCTCGAGGGACTCCCCCCGGAGATCCTCCTCGTCCCGCTCCACGGCCACTCCGCGGGCCACGCGGGGGTCGCCATCGACTCCGGCGATGGATGGCTCCTTCACGCCGGCGACGCGTACTTCTTCCATGCCGAGATGGACCCGGACCGCCCCCATTGCCCGCTGGGGTTCCGCGCCTTCCAGTCCCTCGTCGCTTTCGACGACGCGCGCCGCAAGTGGAACCAACGGCGCCTGCAAGCGCTCGTACGCGAACATGGCCACGAGGTCCGGGTCTTCTCGGCCCACGACGCCGCCGAGTTCGCGAGCTTCGGCTAGACCTGGGGGCTGCTGACCGTGGCCCGCCCTTTGTTCAGACGGTGCTAGGCACGCAGCGCCTATTGCTCACGCGTACGTGATCGAGCACGCCGTCGGTGAAGTGGCGGGTCGTGGAGTCGGTGGTGCCCACAGTCGACCCGTGGTTGCTCGCGCCCAGCACCAGAGGATATCCGCCAACGTCGTCGAGACCGAGGTCGGTGAATACGCCGCACTCCAGCTCGAGAAAGGGACCGTCATCGGCGGACAGCAAACCGGCCCGCCGGTGGCGCGTCCCGTCCACGTAGAGCGCGAGACCGGCCGCACCGAAATCGACCACGACGTGGTGCCAAGCACCAAGAGCCAGGGGCGTTTCACTGCAGGACGCCCGAAGGTCGTCCAGCGTGGTGTCCAGGAAATGAGCATACAACTCACCGGTCGGCGTGAGGCCGATCTCCATGATCCTGTTCTCGTCGCTTCCCGCCTGGCTGACGAGCGCCGCCCCGCTTGGGTGAAGGGCGTCCGGTCGCACGTAGAACTCGATGCAGCCGTCCGCGATGTCGTATTCTGGAACGTCGGCGATATCGACGTAGGAGGGGCCGAGCGGATCGAAGTCGATCCCCAAACCGCACGCGACACCGGCGCCGGGGACGAATGAGGTGGCGGCACGATTTCTCAGCAATCCGTTATTGAACCCGGTCGCGTCCGAGACGACACCGTCACCCGGAGCGTCGTCCAGAGTGAAGAGGGAAACCGTACCCGCGCCGGCCGGGAGACAGACAGCCATCGCCGCATCGGCCATCGCGTCGGGACCGGCGTCGACGCCGCCATCGGGAGCTGACACGCCGGTGTCCGAAGCATCCAGCCCGGCGTCCGAGGCGTCTGGCCCTGAGTCCGCGCCTCCGTCGAGCCCGGCGTCCGTAGTGGCCGCGGGCGTACAACCCGCGGCCGGGTCGCAGTACTCATCGGCTGCGCAGCGCGAAGAGACCGCCTCGGAGAAGCACCCGCCGGCGACGCAGCGTCCTTCGCCGCAGGGGGCCGCTACCGCGCAATCCGAGTCCGCCGTGCACGCCGCGTCACCGCAAGCAGCGATGTTCTCTTCGGTGCAGTCCGGGCTCACGCAGCGCCCGGCGAAACACTCGGTGAGGGCTGACGTGCCGTCGACCACCGCTGAAGCGCGACCGGCAACCCCGGAGGCTCCGCCCACGAGGGCAGAGCCAGTCCCCGCTGTCTCGGTGCAGTCCACCGCGGCGCAGTCCCGGGAGATCAGAACGGTCACCGCGGTGTTGCTGTCGCCGATGCTCACCCGAGAGCGCCGCACGGCGATGATTTCGCCGCCCGCGTCGTAGAGTTCAGTCAAGAGCAGCGCGTGTCCCCAGCCAACGAGGTCAAGCTCGGCGACCCGTGTGCCCCGAATGAAGTCGTCCCCGGTCGAGGCGTCGAAAGACACCTCGCCGAGCTCGGCCTCTCCCGAATCATTGACCAGCACCGTGCGCACCCGCACGAACTCCTGGCCCGCCACGTAGTCGGTCTTGAGGTCGACGAGGACCGACCCGGGGTCTCCTTCGCAGCCCGCCAGCACGGAGAGAAGCGTCAAGCACAGGCCAAGGGAGGCGCAACGGCGGTATCGGGCCATGCCCCAGGCTACCAGAGTCGGCGACGCCGGCGATACCGGCCCTCGGTAGGTCAGTCCGTCGGGGCGTCGGCGGAGGCGTCGGAGGGTGTCGCGTCGGCGGCGTCGGGCGTGGCATCGGAGGCATCCGCAGCGTCTGGAGCGTCGGTTGCCGCGTCGGTGACTGCGTCCGGTGTGGCGTCCATGGCCGAATCAGTGGCCGCGTCCGTCGCCGCGTCCGGGGCCGCATCCGTGGCCGCGTCCGTCGCCGCGTCCGGCGCCGCGTCCGTCGCTGCGTCTGTGGCGGCGTCTGTGGCGGCGTCCATGCCCGAATCAGTGGCCGCGTCCGTGCCCGAATCGGTGCCCGCGTCCACGGCATCCGTGGGCACGCAACCGATGTCGGGATTGCAATACTCGCCCGATGCGCATCCGGACGCGTCGGCCTCGGAGAAACATCCGCCGGCGATGCAGTGACCGACGCCGCACGCCCCGGTCGGGGTGCAATCCGTGTCTGCCGTGCAGTCCGAGTCACCGCAGGCCGCGGGGTTTTCCCCTACGCACTGATCGCTCACGCAGCGCCCGGCGAAGCACTCCGTGAAGCGGGCCGCGTCGCCCGCGGCCCGGCAATCCATCCCAGCGCAGTCGCGGGTGATGAGCACGGTCACCACCGTCGTGCCTTCGCCGACGGCCGCGCGACTCCGGCGCTCGGCGACGAGGGAGCCCGTCGCGTCGTAGAGCTGCGTCAGGAGCTGCGCCTCGCCGGCCTCGACGAGGCCCAACTCGGCGACCCGAGCCCCGGCGATGAAGTCGTCTTCCGGCGCGACGTCATGGGCGGCGCTTCCAGTCACCACCATGGCGGGGTCATTCAGAAGTGTCGTTCGTACTCGCGCAAACTCGTGGCCTGCAACGTAGTCGGTCTGGAGGTCGACGAGGACCTCGGCGGCGGCCGTCTCGTCGCAGCCCGACGAGAGGGCGAACAGAACGACAGCCAATCCGTACAGGACCGGCGGAAAACTACGAGCCATCGCTGGAGGCTAGCAGAAATCGATTGTGGTCGACCCCCTCTACCGGTTCGCGTCGCTTCAGTCGCCGACCGGCCCGAGGCGGACCGCCCTGGAGAGGCCTCGCAAACGTGGTTTAATGGGCAGGTGCGCTCTCGTTTGCTTCCTTTCATGGCCCTCGCGTTGGCAGTCCTCGGGGCAGGATGCGAAGGGGACCCCCACGCCCTCGGCTGGGAAGTGGTCGTCTCGGTTCCGGCGACGGACGTCGCGTCGTTGAGGTTGGCGGTTCGCGAGGGGGGCTGCGACGGTCCCGCGCTCTACGACGAAGAGGTCGATCCGTCGGTTCCCAGTCCCCCCGCGCCCCCACGGCTGGCGCCGGGAACCTACGCTTTCACGGCCGACGCGCTCTCCGCCGATTGCCGCGTCATCGGCTTCGGGTGCTCCGTACGCGACCTGCCCATCCTGGAATCCCTGGTACGGGTGGACGTCACGGCGGCGTCAGGGATGACGCTGATGCCGGTCCCACGTGTGACGACGGCATTCAAAATGGAACGGAGACCGGCATCGACTGCGGCGGGACCTGCAACGCCTGCCCGGACTGGGACGTCAGCGGTTGGACCACCTGTGTATCCGGCCAGCACAGTCGCACCGTGACTTGCCGCGACTTCATGGGCACGGAGATCGCCGAGGCAGCTTGCCCCGCGCCGAAGCCGAGCACGAACGAAAGCTGCGCATCGGTCGCCTACGTCGGCTCCGGTTGTCCGACCACGAGCCAAATCGGGGTCCTCGACAACGGCGATTGTGCGGACCGTCCAACCTGCACCGACTGTCCCACACTCACCGCGAACGAGTGCCGAGACTACTGCCTGTCCCAGGCGATCTCTCGCGGACGGCGAGTGACCTGCGACCTCTCCGGCTGCACCACCGAGTGCAACGTCTACGACGGCCACGGCTTCGACGGCGGGTGCAGCGACAACCACTCGACCTGGTACGCCTTTCCGCCATGACGGGACCTCACGGGCCCAACCGCCCCACGCATGCTACCGCCCCGCTGATGGACACCCTCGGTCGCCCGACCGCCGGGCCGACGTGGGCGCCATTTCATCCCTGCAATTCGAGGCCTTTCACATCTGCGATGTGCCGGGGATCGGATCGCAGATTGCTCAATCAATCCAGACGAAGAGGGGTTGGCACCGAGATTGCGATGTCTCGGTGTGGAGTCGCTGGGTGAGGTAATCCCCCCCGATCCAAACCCGGCAAAGACTCCGTTCCGGCCCGCGATCGACCCCCCCATACGATCGCGGGCCGTCGTTTATCCGTCGTGGGCTGGTGGAGTGGGCGGTGGGCCTAGGTCAGTCCCCGGTCGCCCCCGCGCCGCTGCGCCCGGCGGTGAGTTCGATCAGGCGGTCGATGAGGAAGCGGCTCTGCTCGAGGGCCTCGTCGGTGAAGTCGCCGAAGTAGCCGCGGACCTCTTCGAAGATTCCGCGGAAACGTGCTTGGTCCTTGGCCTCGATGACTTCGGCGAGCTCGGCGGCGGAGGCCGCGAAGGCCTTCATCACGGCGGCGCTCTCGGGGTTGCGCATCTCGATCTCGCCGTAGAGCTCCGGGGCCTGGGCGAAGTGCCGGGCGGTGACGTACATCTCGAGGAGGTACGCCGGGGAGGTGAACTCGAGGGTCTTTTCGAGGGGGACGTCCATGCGCGCCAGGGCGAGGCCGAGAACCTGGGTGTGGTAGTGGTTCAGAACCTGGACGATGGCCATGGCCTTGTCGTGTTGCTCGGCACTGGTCTCGGTGACGACTAGGCCGCGGGCGGCGAGCATCTGCTTCACCCACGCGTACCATTCGGCGCCGCGCCCCTCACAAAGCACGACGCGCTGACCGCTCAGGCTGTGCACCCCCGGGCCAAACATCGGGTGCGTACCGACGACGCTCGCCTTGGTCGCCTTCATCATCCACTCGACGGGCTCGCGCTTGATGCTGGTGACGTCCATGAGCAGGCCGTCTTCGCGCACGTGGGGGCCGACCTCGGCGATGACCGCTTCGGTCTTGTCGATGGGCACCGACACCACCACGACGTCCGCGGCCTTCGCCGCCTCGACGTTGGTGAGGCGCGTATCGACGTCGGTGATCATCACCGGATGTCCGAGGTCACCGAACATCTCGGCGAGGCGTTTGCCCATGCCCCCGCCGCCGCCGAGAATAGCCACCGTCCGCGGCTCGACCTCGAGGGGAAGCTCGGCGCGCAGCGACGCCTGGTAGTCGCGACTCGCGACGAGGAGCAGGCGAAAGACCGACTCGATCGTGCCCCCGGGGAGGCCCAGGCGCTCGGCCCGGGATGAGCGGTCCGCCAGCACCCGGCGCTCACGGGCGAGGTCCCGAATCCGGACGGTGTTCTCCCGTTTGAACGCCGCGACTTCGCCCACGATGGCCATACGTCGTGCAAAGAGCATCAAAACGTCGCGATCGATGGCGTCGATCATCGCCCGGAGGGCGGCGAGGGGGCGGCTGCGGGTGCTTGCTTGGGGGGTCTCGTCGGTCATCGGCGCGGCGACGATACCGCGCCAGGGCCCCGCATCAACATGGCATCATCCGGGCGATGGCAGGTATCTTGCGAACCGAGCGCGTCGATGTCCCGGACCGGGTCCTGGGCCGCCGCGGCCTCGGGGGCGCCGCCAAGGGAACGGCCCGGGCCGTCGCCGAGGCCCTCTTCACCACCCGAGACGGCCCTCCCCCGGCGGACCGCCTCGACTGGCTCGTCGATGACCTCGACGATTTCGTCGCCCAATCCGGCCCCCGAGCCGGCCGCGTCTTCGGCCTCTGCCTCTTCGCCATCAGTTTCCTCGGCCCGCTCCTGGCCTTTCGTCTCGTCCCGTTCCGCTGGCTCTCCCTGAGCACCCGCACCCGCGCCCTCGAACGCATGGAGCGAAGCCCCTTCGCCCTCGCCCTCTTCGGCGCCAAAGCCCTCCTCTGCATCGTCTACTACGAACACCCCGACGCCGCCGCGACCATCGGCTTCGACGGAACCTGCCTAACCGGCGAGCACAGCCACCCAGCCGGGAACAGCAACGGTCATGGCAACGGCCCGGCGAGCACTACCGGCACCACTACCGGCGGCCCGTCGGCTCCGCGCGCCTCCAGCGCGCTTTCACCTCCGCCCGCCTCTCGTGGAGCCTTCTCGGAGGGCCAATGACCGCCGGCGCCTACCACTCCATGCGCGACCACCAGGGCCCCCTCGCCCTCTCCGCCGACGTCGTCGTCATCGGCTCCGGCGCCGGCGGTGCCGTCGTCGCCAAGGAGCTCGCCGAGAGCGGCCAGTCGGTCATCGTCCTCGAAGAGGGCGCCCGGGTGACCCAGAAGGAGTACGGCGCCTTCCGCCCCAGCGAATCGCTCCGCCACATGTGGCGCGACGGCGCCCTCACGATCGCGATGGGCCTCGGCGGCACCCCAGCGGTAAACGTGACCATGGGCAAAGCCGTCGGCGGCTCATCCGTGCTCACCGGGGGCGTATGCTTTCGCATCCCCGAGGCCGTCCTCGACGAATGGACCACCGAGCTCGGCCTCCGCGACTACGACGCGAAGGCGATGGAGCCGTTCTTCGAGCGCGTCGAAGAGGCGACTCACGTCGAAGAGGTCCCCGCCTCGATGCAGAGCCGAAGCTCGGTGCTCTTCGGCCTCGGCGCAGAGAAGCTGGGCCTCTCCGTCGAGCCGATGCGCCGCAACACCGAAGGCTGCAACGGCTGCGGGCGCTGTAACTTCGGCTGCCCCCACGGCGCCAAGCGCAGCGTAGACCTCAGCTACCTACCAAAGGCCGTCCGGGACGGGGCCGACGTCTACTCCCACTGCCGCGTGGACCGCATCGTGATGAAGGGCCGCCGAGCGGTCGGCGTGCGGGGCCGGCTCCTCAACCGGCGCGGCGGACGCCCAGGGGACCGCTTCGAAGTGCACGCGAAGCGCGTCGTCGTCGCCTGCGGCGCCTGGCACACGCCGACCTTGCTCATCCGCAGCGGCATCGGGTCGCGCCGCCACGTCGGGCGCAACATGACGCTGCATCCGGGCTTTCGCATGCTGGCC
>QMMC01000127.1 GCA_003647065.1 Deltaproteobacteria bacterium
CGACCCTGACGTCGTGGGGGAAGTACCCGGGTGCCGAAACCGTGATGAGGTGCTCACCAACCGGAAGCCGAACCGGCCGCGCAGCCAGCTTTCGCCCCGACGCGATGAAGCGGTCATCGATGTAGACCGACGCGGACTCGGGTTCGATCACCATGCGAAGCTCAGCGCGATCGCCAGCCACCTGGGGGCCGCCGCAGGCCGCCGTCACCAACAGCGCCCAGATCGCGAGGGCCCCGAAAGCGGCGAGAGCGGCCCTACCCGGCCTGCCGGCGCCATGTCCCCGGCTGCTCATCGGGCCCACGGAGCCCCCGGCACCGGCGGCGCATCCCGAAAGCGCGCGAAGGGCACCTCGACGACAACCACCATCTCCCCGGCCACCAGGGGCCTTCGTCCGACCAAGACGGCGCCCTCATCGATAACTCGATGGATCGCCGCTGCGGTCATCGCCGAGGCCCGGGCCTCGGCGAGCACTTCGTCGGCCCAGCGATGAATTGCCGCCCGGGCCCTCGCCTCGCCACGGCGTCGCGCCGAGAGGCGGCGGGCCGAGAGGCGCGTGATGCGCGGGTCCGACTCGCCGACGGCGACAGTGCGCACGGCGTCTTCGACGACCCGGGGCGCGCGGTCCCGGAAGGGCACGTCGAAGACGGCGACCTGCGCCTCCCCCGCGACGGGCACTGCCGAGAAGAGCAGTAAGCCCAAGAGCCCCGCGAACGGTGCAGCCCTCACTCCCACTCGATCGTCGCCGGGGGCTTGCTGGAGATGTCGTAAACGACCCGGTTGATGCCACGCACCTCGTTGATGATGCGCGTCGATACTCGCCCGAGGACCTCGTAGGGGAGCCGGGACCAATCTGCGGTCATCCCGTCCCGGGAGCCAACGGCGCGGATGGCGATGACGCGGTCGTAGGTGCGCTCGTCCCCCATCACTCCGACGGTCTTGACCGGCAGGATTACTGCGAAGGCCTGCCAGACCTGGTCGTATTGGTCCGAGGAGCGCAGCTCTTCGATGAAGATGGCGTCGGCCTCCCGAAGGATGCTCAGCTTCTCCTCGGTGATGTCCCCGAGACACCGGATGGCGAGGCCGGGGCCGGGGAACGGATGGCGGAAGAGCACGTGCCTCGGCATGCCCATCTCGCCGCCAACCTGCCGAACCTCATCCTTAAAGAGTTCACGGAGGGGCTCGATGAGGCGGAGGTTCATCTTTTCGGGCAGGCCCCCGACGTTGTGGTGGCTCTTGATGACGGCGCTCGGCCCCTTGAACGACACGCTCTCGATGACGTCGGGGTAGAGCGTGCCTTGGACGAGGAAGTCCGCGCCGCCGAGCTTTTTGGCCTCGCGGTCGAAGACCTCGATGAAGACCCGGCCGATGATCTTCCGCTTCTCCTCGGGGTCGGTGATGCCGGCGAGCTCGTCGAGGAACTCGTCCCTGGCTTCGACGTGAACTAGGTTCAGATGAAAGTGGTCACCGAACATGCGGACCACCTCGTCCGCCTCGTTCTTCCGGAGCAGGCCGTTGTCGACGAAGATGCAGGTGAGCTGGTCGCCGATGGCCTTGGAAACGAGCATCGCGGCGACCGACGAATCGACGCCGCCGGAGAGGCCACAGATCACCTTCGCATCACCAACCTGCTCCCGAATCGCAGCGACCGTCTCGTCGACGAAGTGCCCCGGTGTCCAGTCGGCCTCGCAGCCGGTGACGTGAAAGAGGAAAGCGTCGAGGAGCTCGGCCCCCCGGGGGGTGTGCACCACCTCCGGATGGAACTGCACACCGTAGATGCGCCGCTCGTGGTTCGCGATGGCGGCGAAGGGCGTGCTCTCGGTCGTGGCCAGGGCTACGAAGCCCGGCGGGAGGGCTTCGACGCGGTCCCCGTGGCTCATCCAAACGTCCACCGAATCGTCCGCACCGAACGCATGGAGGATGCCCTCGGCCTCGGTGACTTCGATCTTGGCGGCCCCGTACTCCCGCTCGTCGGCCTTCTCGACTTTGCCGCCGAGCAGATGACAGGTGAGCTGCATGCCGTAGCAAATGCCGAGGACCGGCACCCCTAGGTCGAAGACCCCGGGGTCGATGCTCGGGCTGCCCTCGCCAAAGACGCTCGCGGGCCCGCCGGACAGGACGATCGCCTGGGGCTCCTTAGCGCGCACCTCGTCGAGGGTCAGAGTGCAGGGGTGGATCTCGCAGTAGACGTGGCTCTCGCGGATGCTGCGCGCGATGAGCTGCGTGTACTGGGAGCCAAAATCGAGGATGAGGACCAGGCGCCTACTCATGGGCGCCTGTGTAGCACGACGGCGGAGGCTTTCGGAAGACGCCTCAGCCGCAATGCGGATCGCCGTGTACCCGCCTCAGGAGCAGGTGCCCCCGTCGCAGATCGAGCCACCGCAGCACTCGCGGGCGGACTGGCACGTTTCACCGGAAACCCGGCAGAGGCAGAGGCCGCCGCTGCCACAGGCCATCTCACCGCAACATTCGGCGTGCGAGCCACATGGCTCGGTTTGCCTCGCGCAGCAGGTCATCCCTCCCCCCCCGCTGCGGAGACTGCAGGTGAGCACGCCACAACACTCGTCCCCGGCGGTCGGGTCACAGGCCTCCGTCAACCCGAGCTTGCCGGTACAATCAGCGCAATAACCGACGACGCAGGACAGGGTGTCGCAGCAATCGCCCTCCGCCTCGCATATCTCTAGTTCGGCGCCGCAGAGGGGCATCGCACACGTCGCACCCTCTTCTTCGCCTTGGTCGGGGTTGTAGACCATCGGACAGTTGTCGCGGTCGTCATCGAAGCAATCGAGGTCGGTGTCGCTTCGACCGACGCCGACCGCCGCATAGGCGTTGATGACCGCGCCGCAGTCGCGATAGGTGAAACCGTGCAGCTCCTCGGAGGCGAACTTGTGGGCGGCGAGGCGGAGTGAGTTACGCGCGTACTCGAAGGTGGACCCCGAAGTCATGTACCAAGTGAGAGCCCGGTACATGAGCTTCTCTGTCTTGGCCTGTCCAATGCCCGCCACCGTGATGCCGGTGTCCGCGTGGGTACCCCCAGCATTCATGAGGTAGGCTGCGTGGTTCGGGATGCCGCTGTTCGTATGCACACCGCCCCAGTCGTTGTCGTCGGTATAGGCGCCGCCCATAGGAACGGTAAACGCGGTCATCACGTGACGCGGCTGGGGGGCGAGGCCGGCCGGGGGATCCGACATGCTGCGAAGGGTGCCGTAGGGCGTGTCTTCCCCAATCTCCCAATCGCCGTTGTCGAAGAACTGACCGAAAACGTCGGCCATCGATTCGTTCATGGCCCCGGACTCCCCTTTGTAGATTAGACCAGCGGAACCATCGACCACCCCGTGTGTGTATTCGTGGCCGAAAACGTCGTCCGAGATCATGCCATCCATGAACCACATGGCGCCTTCGTACCAGAAGGCGTTGCACCCCGGAGACCGGCCATCGGTATGGCACGGGGCGGAGTCGTACTGGGTGTAAGTGACCATGTCTGCCCCGTTGCCATCGTGGCTCTGACGCTGGTGAGTATTGAAGAAGTAGCTCCAGACGGCCCCTGCCGTCGTGTGAGCGAAGATCGCATCGGATGAGGGGTCCTGTCCCATGATGGGCCCAGCCTCGTTGATGACCAAGGTAGAGGACATCATCAGGGCGTCGATGTCGGCGGAGTTCGCAGCGTCGTAGGTCAGCCGGTTGCGCTCGGTATAGACGCGGTTGAACGCGAACCCGAGCACCGTTCCGTCGTGGGCATTGACGAAACGCGTGACCGCTGAGGGGATGTGCATCTGCGTCGTCGCAACGCGCCAAGCAAGCATGCTCGGCGTCTCGACGCCTCGGAACATGCCCTCGTTGAAGATCATGAGTTCGACCTCGCCGATTCTCGCTCGGTCCATGCCCTCAATCGCGAGGGTCCGCGCCGTCGCCTCGTCAACCGTCGGCGTGGTGTCGACCGAGTCGACATCCGCAGGCACCTGCGACACCAGGGAGGTGATCTCGCCGGCGCCGTCGACCTCTACCTTGATTTCACCGGCGAACACGGGCACGCCGTTGCTCTGCCGTCGGTAGCTGACGATGGCATCCCCTTCTTCGGCAGACCCGGGTTCAGCCTCCACAGTGCCCGTGACTTCGAGTTCGGTGATGGCGTCTTCGACGCCGATCTCGCTGCCGTACTCGTCGAGGAACCAGTCGGCTCGGCTCACGGGATCGGCGGGAACGCTGCTGGGCACGGGGATCCGAGCGGAGAGCGCGGCGACGCCGCCCATCGGGTCCCGAGCCACCCAGATAGGCGTCGAGGATGCGGCGTCAACGCGTTCTTCGAAGGTCGACGGGCCGGGGGTCGTCGGCGGAGTTTCGGGGGTACAAGCAGAAGCAACGATGAGGAGGAGCGCGAGGGTCGAGAGGGGGGTCACACCGCGAATCATTGGTACTCCAGGAGTTGTTGCTTTGTACGGACGAGTCGCCGAAATCTACCTCGAAAGTTGCCTACGCGCCACGCAGACCGAGCTACGGGGGAGACGCAATATGTTCGTTACCCGCACTCGCCGGCCAACGCGATGCTCACGCCGGCGGCGTGGGCTGCATCCGTTGTCATGCGGGGCAATTGCCCACCCCCACGCCATCAACCGCGCTGGTAGTTCGGAGCTTCTTCGGTGGCGGCGGCGTCCTGCGCGTGGCTCTCGGCCAGGCCCTAGAGCGGCGATCGGTTTGGATGTGCGATGAAATCGTGTCGAGAGTGGTTTGTTGGGCGGCTCGCGGCCGCGACGACAGGGTACATCCCCTTTCGAGGGGCCGCGGGACGGACAGCGAGCCGCTATCGGCGCGAGATCGCGCGTCATTCAAACCGGTCGCCGCTCTAGGAGCTCGTGCCGCGGTAGCTCTTCAGTACGGGCCCCTGGTTACCCGCCTCAGGAGCAGGTGCCCGCGTCACAGACGGAGCCGTCACAGCACTCGCGGGCAGACTGGCACGATTCACCGCTAACCCGGCAGACGCAGTAGCCGCCGGTGCCGCAGGTCATCTCTCCGCAACATTCGGCGTCCGCATCACACGGTTCATCGGCCGTTGCGCAGCAGGTGCTGCCTCCACCCCCGCTCTGCAGGCTGCAGGTGAGTGCACCACAGCATTGGTCCGCGACGCTCAGGTCGCAGGCCTCGGTCAGGCCGCGCAGACCTTCACAATCGGCACAGAAACCGATGATGCAGCTCATTCCATCGCAGCACTCGGCGGCATCCATGCAGGCTTCGAAATCACCAAGGCACATCGGCGCGGGGCACATGGGGTCGGACGCCACGCACTCTTCGACCGCCATGATGCGGGCGAAGACGTCGATAGCCGCGCTCGCGGTGCCCTGGGAAATGCCCATATCGAGGTAAACGGCGTCACCGCTGACAGCGATGCTGAGCGTTTCGCCCGAATTGATTTCGCCGATTCGGCTCCCCGCGCCGTCGTATACGTAGAGCAGGAAACCCGACATGGGACCGCGTACGGTGATCTCCATCGTGCCTTCCTCCTCGAGTTCGAGGCGGGCCGACTCGCCCCCGGACGGGCTGTTCGTGGTCTTCTGCCAGGAGTATTCGCGATAGCTGTCGGTCCCGACGAAACCGGACACCGAGTCGACGAACTCGCTCGGCGACGATGCGAAGAAGAGTCCCGCATCATCGAGGACCGCATCCGTCCGGATGTGGTTCCAAGCGGCGATGTACGTAGTGAACGTTTCGAGGCGGGTAGCGTCGCCGCCCACGATGTTGGAGAGCGAGGCGAGGCCCTCGCCGGTCGTCGCGTACTCGTCGATCATCCGGCACGCATTGAAGCCGCGCTGCGCCTTGAGCGACTTCCAGTACACCATCGAGTTGTAGTGGATGGATTGGTCCTTCAGAGCCTGGCGGGAGATGGTCACGTCGAACGGACCGTAGAAGTTCTGCCAGTCGTCGGTATCGAAGACCTCGTCCTCCATGTAGGCGGCAGTGCCCTCGATCCACCAAAACTCCGACAGCGGGTAGCTTCCACCGCCGAGGGCGTCGATCTGGAAGACGTGAAAAAGCTCGTGCGCCACCGTCGAGCGAACCGAGAGGTCGTCATCGGTCGTGACGTGGTTCTTGTCGAGTTCGAGCACGAGGCCTACCTGGTCGACCATTCCGACGGCGCCGCTCAGCGCGTGGATGATGACCGGCTGATTCGCTCTTATCCGACAGCCCTCGCCAACGAAGTACTCCCGCGAGGCGACGACGTGTTCACCGACCCGCCGGAGACTCGCCATCGCCGCAGCGGTGTCCTCGCCCATGTCGAGCATGTACGTAATCTTGAACTCCTCAATCTCGTACACGACCGACACGCCTTCGTTGATCTGGTACACGCCGGGATCGCCCACGATGACGTCCCACACCACCGCTCCGGCCTCCTTGATGACGTCCCAAAAACCGAAGAGATTCGAAAAGCCGGGACCATCAGCGAGCACGTTGCGCGGATAGGCAGTGACAAAGACCGAGTCCTCGGGGTTCATCGCGGGGAGGCCGGGGATTCCCGCGAGCGGGATGCGGACGCGAAGCGATGTTCCAGGCGGCAGGTCCGTGTTGATCGTGAACGGTCGACCGAGGGCGGTCAGCTCCACGGGGCCGGCGGCGGTCTCGCCTTCGACCACCAAGATCTCCACCATGCCAGCCGGCGCGGCGGGGTCGTCGACTGTCACCTCGATCGACATCGGCCCCATGCCCTCCATGGAGGTATCGACGACGACCGTGCCACCACCGGCCGGCACGGTCCCGCCGCCGACGCGACGCACCCCCGCGACGGTCACGGAGAAGCGCTGCTCGACCTCGGCGGGCCCACGGATGATGCGCAGGACGACATCGTGGGCGCCCTCGTCGCCAACTGCGGGCGTCCAGGAGACTACCCCATCGGCATCGTCGACCGCCATCGCCGCCGGCGCCGACACGAGCGTGTAGGTGAGGGTCTCCGTTCCGGGAACCATGACGTCCACGTTATAACGCCAGGGCACGCCGACGACTGCGTTCGGGTCAGGCGTCGATGTCACACTCGCCCCGACCATCATCGAGAGTTCGCCAATGGCGGCCGCGCTGGCGCCGCCGGTCGCGCCGAGCACTTCGAGCCGGACGTAGCGCGCTGCGCGACCATCGATAGCGACTTCCTGAGTGCCGTCGGTGCCATCGAAAGAACCGCTCGCGACGGGCTCTCCCCAGCACTCGGTGCTGGGCGAGAGGTAAATCTGGAAATCGGTGACCGCCGCCTCACCGGTGAGGCCGGAATATCGGATCGCGTCGAGGAAGCGAGGCTCGTCGAGTCGCAGGATCACGCTCGACCCGACGTCTACGATTTCCCCGGTGCTCGAGTTCCCGTCGGCGATCGCCCGAACGACCCCGATGTCGGGGTCTCGCACCGCGCCCGGGTCCAGAATGACGGAAGCACCTGACGGAACAGGCGCTCCGTGCTCCACATCCCAATCGGCGAGGAGCGTTGCGCAATCAACCGGGGCTGGTTCCGGGTTTGGTTCCGGGTCGTCCGGATGACAGCCGACTGATACGAGCGGCAACGAGAGAGCGAGAAGAATTGCTGGCGCGTAAGGGATGAGTCGCATTACGACTCAAGATAGCCCAAATCAGAGACTAAGCACATCCCCCCAGGGCGGAGACGCTCACACCTGCGGCATTCGCCTCGCACGCGTTGTCGTAGGTGACGAGATCGCACCCGCAAACCGGAGCGAACTCAGTAGTACAGTCGATGGGGATGGCGCGACACACGCCCGGCCTGTCGAAGCCTCCACATTGCGCGGATACTTCCCAATCGCAGAACTGGTCGTCAGGACACGGCCCGAGCCCGCGGCTGCCGCAGGGCGCCGCTTCGGGGGGGCAGCTGTCAATGGCGCACGCTTCGCTCTGGGCTGTGCACTCGGTCTCTCCGTCGCAGGTGTCGCACTCGCGCTCCCCGGCGGGACAGGCGTCGCCAGGGACGTCGACCAGGCACTGCCCAGCAACGCAGACGGTGGATGGACACGGCGCCCGGATGCAGAAGATTGTCGGACAGTCGGCGTCGACGGCGCATTCGGCCTCGCAGTCCGCCTCGTCATAGACCGGGCAGAACTCGTCGCACTCACCGTCTCCGTACCAGCCCAGGTCCTCGCAGATGTCGCCATCGCGGTCGGACTTGCCCCCCATGGCCCGGCCGTCGTCCTTCGTCACCGCCGACCCCTCGGGCAGCGTTTCCGTCGAGCAACCGCCGACGCCGAGGGCGAGGGCGAGGGCCACAGCGAGGGAAAGCGGTGCGGATAGCGAGGTCACGGCCTTGAACTGCATGGCGGGGAGTATAGGGGATGATTGGACGGGATGCGACAGCCCCCCCGGCGTCTCAATCGCCGCGGGAATCAACCGCGCCGGTAGTTCGGCGCTTCTTCGGTGACCACCACGTCGTGCACGTGGCTCTCGCGCAGCCCCTGGGAGCTCATCTTGAGGAAGGTCGTCTTCGTCCGCAGGTCTTCGATCGTCTTGCTGCCGGTGTAGCCCATGCCAGCGCGCAGGCCCCCAACCATCTGATAGACGACCTGCGAGAGCGGGCCACGGAAAGGGACGCGGCCCTCGATGCCTTCGGGGACGAGCTTTTCGGACTCCTGGACATCGGCCTGGGAGTAGCGGTCCTTGCTGCCGTCCTTCATCGCGCTGATGGAGCCCATGCCGCGGTAGCTCTTGTAGGTGCGTCCCTGGTAGAGCACCAACTCGCCGGGGGACTCCTCGGTCCCCGCGAAGAGCGAGCCTATCATTACCGTGCTCGCGCCGGCGGCGAGGGCCTTGACGACATCGCCGCTGAACTTGATGCCTCCGTCGGCGATGATCGGCACGCCGTGGGCATCGCCGACCGCAGCGCAGTCGGCGATGGCGGTGATCTGCGGCACCCCGATACCGGCGACCACGCGGGTGGTGCAGATCGAGCCCGGGCCGATACCCACTTTGACCGCATCTGCGCCTGCCTCGATGAGCATCTTCGTCGCGTCGGCGGTGGCTACGTTGCCGGCAACGAGCTGCACCTCGGGGTACTCCTTCTTGATGGCGCGGACCGCATCGACGACGCCCTTGCTGTGACCGTGGGCGGTGTCGACCACGATCACGTCGGTGCCGGCCTCGACCAACGCCGCCACGCGCTCCTCGCGATCAGCGCCCGGGCCGACGGCCGCCCCGACGCACATGCGGCCGAGGCTGTCCTTGATGGCGTCCGGAAATCGCTCGGCCTGGAGCAGGTCGCGGATGGTGATCAGACCGACGAGCTCGCCGTCGTCCCCCACGACCAGCAGCTTCTCGATGCGGTTTGCGTGCAGCAGCTCCTTCGCTCGGGCTTGATCGACACCGGGCGGGACGGTCACCAGCTTTCGAGTCATCAACTGCTCGATCGACTGCGAAAGGTTTTGCTCGAAGCGCACGTCCCGTCTGGTGAGGATGCCGACGGGACGTTTGCCGTCGACCACGGGCAAGCCCGAGATGTTGTGCGCCTGCATGATCTCGAGAGCTTCGTGGAGCGGCTGGTTTGGCCGGACCGTCACCGGGTCGACGACCATGCCGGACTCGGCGCGCTTCACCTTGAAGACCTCCCGGGCCTGGGCCTCCGGGGAGAGGTTCTTGTGGATGATGCCCAGCCCCCCCTGGCGGGCCATGGTGACCGCGGTTTGCCACTCGGTGACCGTGTCCATGGCGCTCGACACGATCGGAATCGATAGCTCGATGCCGCGGGTCATTCGCGAGCGCGTATCCGCGTCCCGCGGTAAGAAATCCGCGTAGCCGGGGACGAGCAATACGTCGTCAAAGGTCAGCGCGTCACGCAGGCGATCCTCGATCACAGACACCTCCAGAAAGGTGCGGCGGAGGCTAGCCGAGTCGCCCCCCGAAGGGAAGCGAGGCCGAGGGTATCGGGGCAGAGACGGACGACGCTCAGGGCACGATGGTGAAGGCCGGGCTGTCGGTCTCCCCACCCCGGCGTACGTCGATGTGGAACCGGTTGGTACCGGGGGCTGCCGGGAGGCGCAGGAGAAGTTCGCCAGCGGAGGAGCGCACGACGAGGACCGGGCGATCTCCGAAGGTCACGCGGTTTTGGTTTGGCGTGGGCGAAAAGCCGTGGCCGCGGACCAGGATCTCGCACCCGGGGCGGTAGCAGCGCGGCTGCAGCGCCGTGACGGCGACCCCCGAGGGAGCCGCGGTCATGGTGAAGGTCGGTGTGGTGGCGGTGCGTCCATCGGGCAGGCGGACCGTCAGGGCCCCGGTTCGGGCCCGGGCGGGCACGGTCACCGTGAGGCGGCCCCGGGCGACAGTCCCAGGCACGGGGCGCCGGACCCCGGGGAAGAGCACCGTGGCGCCGGACACGAGGCCCTCGCCGCGGATCGTCACCGTGGCCCCCGCAAAGGTGCTCGCGGGGCGGAGGCCGGTGACGGTGAATCCGGAGACGATGGCGAAGCGCCCTCGGGAGCTTCCGGTCCCTTGCAGCCGCACGCTCACCTGGATGCGCTCGGACTGGGCGTTCGCGGGCACCACAGCGATGATCGCCGAGTCCGTCACCGAGCGCACCTCGAAGGGCCTGCCGCCCATCGTGACGCGCACGAGAGAGAGGTTGGTACCGAAGCGCTGGCCGCGAATGGTCACCTCGGTGCCCGGAGCCCCGGATGTAGGGGTGAAGCTCGCGACGACCGGGGGCCTGGTGATGACGAAGGGGGCTCTCGACCGCGCCTCGCCATTGTGAGGCACGCGCACGCGAATCGCGTCACTGCGGGTAGCCGTCATGCGCACGCGCAGGGTGGTCTCGGAGGCCGCGATTACCTCGAGGGGCGTGCGACCGACGAAGACCTGGTTGCCCGCGGGGCTCGGGGAGAACCCAGCTCCGCGAATCGTGACCACGGACCCGGTCGCCCCGCTGGTCGGTGCGAAGCCCGAGATGACGACCGGAGAGAGCACCGTGAGGTTGGTCTGAGACTCGATGGGGCCGACGCCGTTGATGGTCACCGCGAGCTTGCCCGTGATGGCGTCCGCGGGGATGTCGACTTCGATGCGGTTGGGCATCACCCGGCGAAGGGTCACCGGCCGGCCGCCGAGAGTCACGGTCACGGCTCGGGGGTCACGACCAAAGCTCGACCCGACGATGCTCACCCGCCGCCCCGGGGCGACTGCCGCCGGCTCGAAGGAAGTGATCGCCGGCGTGTGCTGGATCACGAAGGGGAACGAGCTCTCAGCGCGCCCCCCGTTGGTCACGTCCACGAGGATCGTGCCCGATGCCGCCCGAGCGGGAATCTCCGCCTCGATGCGCGTCTCGGTCGCCCTCGATACGCGGAGGGGGCGATTGTTGAGGTAGACCCGGTTGTTCTGGCGCTGCCGAGAGAAGCCGGTCCCGATCAGCGTGATGCGGGTCCCCGGCGGCCCGGACCGGGGCGTCATGTCCGAGATGGTCGTCGCCGCTCCCACGGTGAAGACCTCGGACTGGGTCTCCCCGCTGTGGGCGACACGGATGACGAAGCGACCCGAGGTCGCGCCCCCGGGGATGACGACGACGAGTCGGGTCGGCGTCGCCGCCCGGAGGACCACCGGGCGGTTGCCGAGGACGACCCGGTTGTCCGCGAGGCGGGGGGCGAAGTTTTCGCCGAGGAGGGTGACCTCCGTACCTGGGCCGCCGGTGGAGGGCGTCATCGAACGGACGATCGGCGCGGGGCGCCCGGCGGTCACTCGGAAGTAGGGCCCGCGGAACTCGCCCCAACGGGTCCGTACGGTGATATTGCCGCTCTGGGCGCCCTCGGGGATGCTGACCACCCAGCGCCCCGGGTGACGACGGACCGTGGGCAGGACCGTCTCGCCGAGGAGGATCTCGGACTGGGGGTGAATCTGGCGGCCGATCAGCTGGATCTGGATGCCGACCGGCCCCGAGGCGGGCTCGATCCGCTCGATGACGGGGCGGGGCTGGGCGCTCGCCGCGATGGGCAGCGCCGAGGCGGCTGCCAGAGACAGGAAGAGGAGGCTCAGGGTGCGAATCGAGGGCATCGGTAGGACCTTTCCGTCCACTTGCTCGCCGGCAGGCTCGTCCAATCGACACGAGGCGTCAATGGCCCCCCCACGGGCGGCCTTGGTTCGCTCCGACGGCCCCCGGGGTCCATCGATTCAATCTCCTGGGTGCCCGTTTAACAGAGGTTCTAGAAATGAAGACTCTGGTTTACGGTTCGGGTCGCATTTCGAGGTGAAAGATGAGTGGACCGCGCACCGTCCGTGCCCCCCGGGGGACGACGCTCAGCTGCAAGGGGTGGCCGCAGGAAGCGGCCCTCCGCATGCTGATGAACAACCTCGACCCGGAGGTCGCCGAGCGCCCCGAAGACCTCGTGGTCTACGGCGGCACGGGCAAGGCCGCCCGGTCCTGGGAGGCCTTCGACGTCATCGTCCGGGAGCTCCGTGAGTTGGAGGACGACGAGACGTTGCTGGTGCAGTCCGGCAAGGCCGTCGGGCGCTTTCGCACGCACCGCGACGCGCCCCGGGTCCTCATCGCCAACAGCCTCCTGGTCCCCGCCTGGGCCAACTGGGACGAGTTTCGCCGCCTCGAAGCGGAGGGGCTCACCATGTATGGCCAGATGACGGCGGGGTCGTGGATCTACATCGGCACCCAGGGGATCCTCCAGGGCACCTACGAGACCTTCGTCGCTGCGGGGGAGACGCACTTCGGCGGCGACTGGAAGGGAAAGTGGATCCTCTCCGCTGGCCTCGGCGGCATGGGCGGGGCCCAGCCCCTGGCCGCGACGATGGCCGGGGCCGTGTTCCTGGGCGTCGAAGTCGACCCCGCCCGGGTGAAGCGGCGCCTCGAGACGCGCTACGTCGACGAGGCGACCGAAGACCTCGACGAAGCCCTGGCCATGGTGAAGGCCGCTTGCGACGCGGGCGAAGCACGCTCCATCGCGCTGGTGGGCAACGCCGCCCAGATCTACCCGGAGCTCGTCCGGCGGGGAGCGATCCCAGACTTCGTCACCGAGCAGACGTCGGCCCACGACCCCCTCAACGGCTACGTACCCGCAGACCTCAGCCTCGAAGCCGCGGATGAGCTGCGCGAACGGGACCCGGACACCTACATTCGCCGGGCCCAAGAGGGCATGGCCCAGGAGGTCCGGGCGATGCTCGACATGGTCGAGCGCGGCGCCCACGCCTGCGACTACGGCAACAACATCCGCGAACAGGCACGCATCGCGGGGCTCGCCGAGGCCTTCGACATCCCCGGCTTCGTGCCCGCCTACGTGCGCCCGCTCTTCTGCCTCGGGAAGGGGCCGTTCCGCTGGGTGGCCCTCTCGGGTGACCCCGAGGACATCCGGGTCACCGACGAGGCCGTCAAAGAGGTCGTCCCCGACGACCCGGCGCTGCACCGCTGGATCGACATGGCCCAGGAGCGCGTCGAGTTCCAGGGACTGCCGAGCCGGATATGCTGGCTCGGCTATGGCGACCGGCATCGGGTCGGGCTGAAGTTCAACGAGCTCGTCCGCGAGGGCAAAGTGAAAGCGCCAATAGTCATCGGCCGCGACCACCTCGACTGCGGCTCCGTCGCCAGCCCCAACCGAGAAACCGAGGGCATGAAGGACGGCTCCGACGCCATCGCTGACTGGCCGATTCTCAACGCCCTGATGGCCACCTCGGGCGGGGCGACCTGGGTCAGCGTGCACCACGGCGGCGGGGTCGGCATCGGCTACTCGATCCATGCGGGCCTGGTGATCCTGGCCGACGGCACCGCCGAAGCGGACCGCCGCCTCGAGCGCGTGCTCACCGCCGACCCCGGCATGGGCGTCATCCGCCACGCCGACGCCGGCTACGAGCTCGCTGAAGAGACCGCGAAAGCGCGCGGCGTGCACGTGCCTCATCAGCGATGAGTCAGCAGGACAAGCAGGCGCCCATGCTCGTCGTGCGAAACGCGCGCGTGGTCACCTGCGACGGCCCCCCCGAAGCCGCGCCAAAGGACCGCCTCGCCATCATCGATGGCGGCATGGTGGCCATCGGCGAAGACGGCCGGGTGAGCTATGTCGGGCCCGAGATCAAATCCCTGGCAGCCGCCGCCGCGAATGTCGTCGACGCCGAGTCTGGCGCCGTCCTCCCCGGCCTCGTCGACCCCCACACCCACCTCGTCTTCGCCGGCAGCCGCGTCGACGAGTTCGCCCGGCGCATGGCTGGCGAGGACTATCAGACCATCGCCAAGGAGGGCGGAGGTATCGCCGCAACGGTCCGGGCGACCCGGGCCGCGAGCGACGAAGCCCTCTACTGCCTGGCGGCCCGGCGAGCCCGAGTGATGAGGCGCTGCGGGGTCACCACCCTCGAGGTGAAGAGCGGCTACGGGCTGCGCCCCGCCTCCGAGGCGGCGAGCCTCCGGGCGGCCCGGCGGATCGGCGAAGAAGGCCATTGCCGAGTGACGACGAGCTTCCTCGGGGCCCATGCGATACCGCCCGAGCGGCGCGGAGACCGGGCGGGCTACGTCGACGAGGTCGTCGGCGCTCAACTCGACGCCGTCGTGGCCGAAGGCCTGGCCGACGCCATCGACGTATACATCGACGAAGGGGCGTTCACCCTCGCCGAGGGGCGGCGAGTTCTCGAGGCGGGCAAAGCCCGGGGCCTCGCGGTGCGGGCCCACGCCGGGCAGTTTGCGGACCTCGGCGCGGCGGAGTTGGTCGCCGAGCTCGGGGGGCTCTCGGCAGATCACCTCGAAGAGCTCTCGGATGAAGGCGCCGCCGCGATGGCGGCAGCCGGCGTCGTCGGCGTGCTCTTGCCCGGTGCCTGGCGCACCCTCCGCCAGGCCGCCCCGGACGTGGGCCGACTCCGGCGGGCGGGGGTGAGGTTGGCCGTCGGGACCGACCTGAACCCGGGGACCAGCCCCACCACCAACCTTCCCCTCTGCGCCGCCCTCGCCGTCCGAGATGCTGGCCTCACCCTCGAAGAAGCGGTCCTCGGCGTGACCGTAGACGCAGCGGCCGCCGCGGGATTCGAGGGAGTTGGACGCATCGCCGAGGGGTGCTGGGGCGACCTCGCGATTTATGCGCACGATGACCCCAGGGCCCTCGCCTACGGCATCGGGGACGTTCGGCCATTGAAGGTCGTCCTCGGGGGGCGGGTCGTGCACGAGGAGCCCCGCGACGGCGTCGCCGTCTGGTAGGCTCTCCGGGCGATGGATGTAGACAGTCAGGCGGCCTTCGAGGCCTACATCGCCCGCTTCGACGGGCAATTCGGCGACAAAGACCCGGGCACCTTCGTGAAGTTCGGCAAGCACATGGTGCAGAAGCTCAACGACGCCGAGTTTCCCGAGCGCCTGGACTACTACCTGCGCATGCACCGCACGGCCAAAGAGATGCTCTCGGCCGGGTCGACGATCAACGACGCCGTCGTGCTCGAGTTCGACGAAGCAGCGGCGTGGATCGCCATCACCGCCCCGAACATGCTCAAGATGTTCAGCGGCGAGATGGGTGACCCGGACGTGGCCCGCGGCCTCAAGAAGTAATCAGTAGCTCTTCGGCAGCGCGTC
>QMMC01000128.1 GCA_003647065.1 Deltaproteobacteria bacterium
CCCTCGCCCTGCTCCGCGACGCCGACCAACTCCAAGGCCGATGCGGCCGCTGCGAGTACCGCTGGGCCTGCGGCGGCAGCCGCGCCCGAGCCTACGCCGTGAGCGGCGAGCTGATGGGCGAAGACTCGCTGTGTAGCTACGAGCCGGTCAGCAAGAAGGCGTAAGGGCGGCGCCAGTCGACCGGAGCCGGATTGCTGACCGGCCGGTCGCTGAGGGCCCAGGGCCCGGCGTCAGGCGGCCGGGTTCACACAAACACCCCACTCGTCCCCGGTGACCGGGCGAGGTGCTTCGACCGGATCGTAGGTGCACACCTCATCGGGCCCGCAGGCGGCGCCGGAGACCGAGCACTGCGCATAACATTGGTGGCCTCCGGCCGGCGACCCGAGACAGACAAGCCCCACCGCACACGACTCGGCGGGCAGAGCGAGGTGTCCCGTCATGATTTCGCTGGTGTCGCAGGGCTCTCCCTTGGCGCGGGGACCGGTGATGTCGCACGTTCCGCTGGCGGCCACCGAGTAGCACGCGACCCCCTCGCGACAGTCGGCGACCTGCGTCGAGGGATGGCACCCTTGAGTGCACCACCCTTCCTCTGCACCGGAGACCTTGAAGCAGCCTTCGGAGCGAGGCTGGTCTGTGCAGTTGGAGTGTTCACGGCAGCTCTTCGTGCAGATGCCCAAGTCGGGATCGCCATAGAGGAAACACGTCGTCCCGAAAACGCATTGATTCGAACCGCTGCAGGGCATGCCCGTCGCTATGCCCGCCGAGTAGCTCCCCGCATCCACGATCGCAGTGCAGGCCACCGCGAGGCAGAGGATAGAGGCCAAAGCGCCCCTTCGAATCACAGCGCCCCCCCGACGACGACGCCGCCGGTCCCGGGACCCACGAAGGGCGCCAGAGCAACCACCGGGGACTCGTCGTCAGACCTGCCAGCGATTGCGAGGACGGTGAGGACGACGGCCACGGCACCCACGGCCAAGCCGGCGAAGCCGAGGGCGGTCGAGACGACCGAGAGGGAGTCGGCGCTGTCGATGGTGTCTTGGGAAGGCTCGCCGCCGATGAGCGTCGGGCACATCCCGGACCCACAGTTGGCGTCGAGGGTGTTCTTCTCGCCGAGGGCGGCGACACCGGAGCCGATGGCGAGGCCGGTCAGCACCAGGGCACCACCCCCGGTGACCGCGGCCCAGATGCCGAGGGCATCGTCGGTCGACGACTCGTCGGACGTGCTCGGCTCCTCCTCCGGCGGCGGCGACGCCGGCCCGGACATACTCGGGCCTCCGGCCAGCTCCCGAAGCCGCGCGATCCTCGATCTCACCTCGGCTTCATTGGACCGACCCGGCGTCTCGAGATATCGCTCGTAGGCGTCTGCAGCGCGACCGAGCTCGAGGGCGCCCTCATAGGCGAGGCCGAGGTTGTAGAGGATGACCGGTCGCGGCGCGAGGCCGTAGGCGGCCTCGAATCGTTGCGCGGCATCGAGGAAACGGCCCTGATCGTAGAGCGAGGAGCCCTCTTCGAAGTGGGCCCGGGCAGCGGTGACATCGGCGTCCGACGGCCCGTCCGGTTCCTGCGCCTGGACGCCGGTGGGGCCACCGACGGCAATCGCAAACACCACCAGCAAGAGGCCCCGGATTCCCATGCCCAGTGCTTAGCAAGCCCTCGACGAGACGACAACCATCAGTCCCCATCATCCCAAGTTCCAAGACGAGGACTGTGGGCCGGAGTCGGCTCCTCAGGCGCCGACGACGGAGTTCGCGTTGGGCTGACCATGATGGGCGCGATTGGTTCCAGACGAATGGGATCCGTCGAACCGCCGGGCTGGTACTGAACCCGCCGGGACCTGAAGCCATCGTACGAGATCCTCACGATCGGGTACTGAGAACCATCGATTCTCAAGGGAGTCCGGCCGAGGACTACGCCGTCGCTCGAAACCAGGGCTTCACTCGGAATGCTCCGCACGTAGAATTGGCGGCCTGGCGCTGCGGGGCGGGCCGGTGGCGACTCGGTACGCGGAGGCACACTGCGTCCGGCCACTCGGGCGCGCTTCGTACGCTCTTGGGACGGCGTGTCGGGCGCGTTGAGCGGAGGCGCCGAGGGCTCCGGCCCGGGAGACGGCGCGTCAGGCGCGACCGGGGACTCGGGGTCCGCCGGCGGAGAAGCGGATGCTCCGAGGGACGACGTCGGCGACTCCGGCGCGACCTCGGGGCCGGTGTCGCCATCCGCCCAGAACTGGAGACCGCCGTAAACCGCGGCCCCCGAGAGGATCAATAGCGCACCTCCGCCGGCCGCGATCAAAGGAAACGTGGACCGCATGCCAGCGATGCGCACCGGGCGGACCGAGTCGGCGTGCTCGGTGGACTCAGGCTGAGTCTCAGCGACTAGGGGCACGGAAGCGGGTTGTGCGACGGTAGGCGCTGTCGATTCTACGGGCGGTGAAGCCGCAGTCCCGGTCGAAATGGGATCGCATCCCGCTTGGGAATCGATGGCGCTCACTAAGCCGGCGCCGAGCACCGCCGCCGACTCCGGGCGGTCCTCGCGCGCTTTGGCCAGGCAACGAGCGACGAGCTCACTCAGCGCAGCGGGTACGCCCGTCACCAACGATTCGAGGCTGGGCGGCGTCTCGGTCAAATGCTTGGTGATGATCGCGGTCAACTCGCCCGCGGCGAAGGGCGGACGGCCTGCGATCATCTCGAAGATCATCCCGCCGAGGGCGTAGAGGTCAGTGCGCCCATCGACCTCGGACGCCTGCCACTGCTCCGGCGCCATGTAGAGCGGCGTGCCGATCGTCGTATTTTGCCTCGTCAGCACGAGGGAGACGTTGAGCAGCTTCGCGATGCCGAAGTCGATGAGCTTGATGCGGTCGTCAGCCATCAAGAGCACGTTGTCCGGCTTGAGGTCCCGGTGGACGATGCCGCGGTCGTGGGCCACTTCGAGCACGCTGCATATCTGCGCCGCGATGGCGACGGCCCGGCGGGGCTCGAAGGCACCCTCCCGACCAAGCGCCTCGCCAATGGACTCTCCGGCCACGAACTCCATGACCAGGTAGGCGCGTCCGTCCGGGAGCTGCCCGAAGTCGAAGACTTGGATGATGCCAGGGTGCCCAATCGCCGACGCCGCTTTCGCCTCGCGCTTGAAACGAGCGATCAACTCCGGGTCTTCGGCGTGACGCGCGTGCAGGACCTTGACTGCGATCTCACGGTCGAGGGCGAGCTGCCGCCCGCGGTATACGTGGCCCATGGCTCCGCTGCCGAGCAACGAGCCCACCTCGTATCGCCCGTCGATCACCGTGCCGACGAAGGCATCTGCCTGCGCTGAGTCTCCCACCCTGGGCGCAGCATACGCCAGCCGGGGCACCGGGGCACGGGCACGGGACTAGGCAGTGAGCTCATGGGCGAAGACTCGCTGTGCAGCTGCGAACCCGCCGGGGCCTAGGCCGGCGCCTAGCACGACAGCCATGGTCGGCGAGAGCCGCTTTGGCACGGTGTGACACGCGGGACCGTCCATCGAAGGACGACTGACGTGCGTGGCACGCTCGGTGCACTGACGCACAGACGTGCCACGCACCAACGACCTGGCGGTCATCGCCTGCCTCGCCTCCCTCGCCGTGCTGTGCTCGATGGCCACCGGCTGCGTCATCGACGGAGGCAACTACTCCCACCTCACCCGCAGCATCACGTCTCCTATCCGCAGCACACAGATGGCGAGTCGCGGCGAGGTCGAGGCCTCCGTGACCCTCCACGACGTGCAGACTTCGAACGCAATTCCGACGGAGGACGACGCGGCGTTGCTGATCCCGGAGTTGGAGTTCGGCGTGAACGGCCGCGCCGGGTTCGTCTCCGGCTTCTACGTGGGCGGTCACGTCAACCTCGCCTTCACCGCGAACACCGGCCCGACCTACGCGACGACCACTCGGCCAGACCCGGGCGCACACGTGGTTTTCACCGGCGGACCCGACGTGGGTATCGCACGCCCCTTTGGCGAGAGCGACTTCAGTTGGGGAGTCTTTGGCTCGCTCACCGCATCGATGGGCTCGAGGTTCTTCGAGGAGGCAGACGGATCGGTGGGCGACGTCTGGAGCCTGATGGGCTTCTACCGTCTGGGGTTCGCTTTCCATTGGTCTCCGCTGCAGGAGTTGACTTGGGAAGTGGGCGTGGCGCTCCAGAACTACGCGATCGCCGACTTCGACGGCGGCCTCAGCCTCGACCGGCACGGGGTCGTCCCCTACACGGGTGTGCGAGTGACGGCGGACGTCGGCGTCTACGGCTACGCCCAGCTGCACTTCCCGGTCGGCTTCGAGTACACGAACGCCTCCCCCGTCGCTGGCATCCTCGGCATCGGGTGGGCGTTTGGAGCCAACCCCGCACCATGAAGCAGCTGCCCGTCAGGGCCCAGCTTCGCAAACGAACGGGAAGGACCCGCGGCAGGGCGCGTCATGCCAGGGACTGGGGATGCCGGTCTCGCCCTCCTGGTAGATGTCAAATGCTCCGCAGTAGGTGCCCAGACCCTCCCAATCATCGGGCTGGCCGCGACCCCAGTTCTCGTAACCTGATGCGAGGTGTGCGCCGCTCGCGATCCAAATGAAGTCGCCTGCAGTGGTGCGGGGGTCATTGTCCGTCGCTCCGAACCACCAGTAACGGCCGCCGATCATTTCTGCCTCGGTGTCGAGCCAGCGGTTCTCGGCCTCGTCGTCGATGGTCACCAGCCCGTAGCCTCGTGTTGGATCCGCGCAGAGGTCACGCGCTTGAGCCCATGTGACCTCGGGCGAGCAGAAGAGATAGCTGTGCCCGCCCCAAGCGCGCCGAGGGCAGGGACAAGCCGCGTCATTGTCGATGACGCCGTCGCAATCGTTGTCGACGCCGTCACAGAGCTCCGCTGTCGCGACGCAGGTGGGGCCCGTGTCCGGGGGCGCCGTGTCGACCGCCGGTGACGTGTCAGCGGGGACCGCCGTGTCCCGAGGGACCGCGGAATCGGTCGACGGTATCGCGTCAGGCGGCACACCGGAGTCCGTCGACACAGCCGAGTCTGGCGTCGATCCCGAGTCCGACGACGCCGGCAGGATAGCTGATTGGTCGAGGGAACAGGCCGGGGTCAGAAGGAGCCAGAGGGCCCCGATCATGAACCTTGCAACCACGCGATCGACCGACACCTCACAATCATAGCGCATGGAGATGAGCTTTTCGAAGCGGCCCCCAGGGCAGCGCGGCGCGCGCGCCCGAAAGAAGGGGAGCGCCAGGCCTCTGCGCCCCACCCGAAAACGCGCTATGATCGACGTACTCCATGGCCTTGCTTCGATGGTCCCCTCTGCTCTTCGTGCTGTGCCTCGGTTGCACGGCCGCGCCGCGAGGTCTCGAGTGGGAGCTCTCGGTGGCTGACGGCGAGGTCGAGTCGCGGGCCGTCGCCCTCGAAGCCGAGATCCTCGCCGGCGATTGCAACAGCGCCGTGGTGCTTCACCGGTCGGTGACGCGCCTCGACGAAACGCCGCCAGCACCGCCCCAGCTGAGCCCCGGCGTGCACGCCTTCCGAGCACGGCTCGTCGACACCGAATGCGTGCCCATCGCCGAGGGCTGCATTCAGGTCAGCTTGCCCCTCGAAGATGGCGCTCAGGTCGTCGTGCAACTCCAAGGGACTGCGACCGGAAGCGCGGGTTGCCTACCGGGTCGCTGCAACGCGGGGATCTGCGGCGGCGGAGACACCGACAGCGGAACCGGTGTCGATTCGGGCGCGAGGCCCGATTCGGCGATCCTAGTAGACTCCTCCATGCCGGATGCAGCACCCGATTCGATGGTCCCGGTGGACACGGGCCCCGCATGCACTCCCGGGCTCTGTCAGATCTGCGGCGCGACGGGCCCCCAGGCTCCCGTAGACGACGAGGCTTGCGGCACCATCGACTGCGACGACCTCGATTCGTACTCCGTCGAAGGCTCCGCGTCACCAACGGGTACCAACCACCGACGCTTCCGCGACTACGAGGACATCACGGTCGAGCGATGCGGGTCCCTCGGCGTCTGCCTAGAGCCAAACACGAACGAGACGTGCACGGTGGTCTCCGAGAGCCGGGTCGATTCCTGCGGCACCTGCAAACGCGCCACGACGAGCGGCTGCAGCAACTACGCCGACGGCACCGGCTGCGGGACTGACTCACGTTGCTACGGCGGCGTCTGCGCGACCGCTTGCGACACCGGGAACAGTGGTTCTGTCAGTTGCTCCACGCTCTGCGGATGGTGCCGCGGTACTTGTCGAGGGGCGACCACCCGGTCCGGGGGCACCGAGCTCGGGTGCGGTATGACGGGGCAAAGTTCGACCTGCTACTGCACGTACTGATCGGGAGTCAGCGAGGTACGCCTCGGGTGGGGCCCACCGGGCCCTTCAGCCCTCCGCCCAGATGTCTTCGCTGAAGACCCACAGCGCTTCGCGGGTGCGTGGGTCGACGATGGCCACGCCGGCTTCACGGCTTCCGACCGCATCGCCCCAGCCGCCGTCGACCACAAACACCAGGAGCTCGGGATGGGCGGCGACCTCGGCCGCGATGGCGCGTGCCAGGTCGGCCTTGGCCGCCGCCTCGGATGCACCGTAGTTATCGGACGCATTGAACGCGGCGTCGACGTGGGCAGCATCGACGAGCGTCATCCGGACGGCGTGTTTGTAAAAGACCGGATCCATCGGGCTCGGGCCGAGCAGATCCGTGACCATGTTCTCGAGTTCGCCCGCGCAGGCGCCGCCGCCGAGGCGATAGGTAACCCGGCGATAGGTGGTGCCGTAGCGGCCGCGGTAGGGGCGCTGCCGATGCAGCCCCGCCGCCGACCGCTTCGCCGCCATGAATGGCGCTCGGACCGCCCGCTGCACCGCCCGCAGGTCACGGCTCCTGAGACTGCGAACGCGAGCCGTCGACGTCGCCCCGGACTCCGGCCCACAAATGGTGGCCTCTTGGGGTGCCGCCGCTTCCCCATCGTCCGCGTGCTCAGCCCGCTCGTCCTCGGGGAACTGCTCCGGGAAGAGCGCGCCACGCAGCCAGCTGCGCACCATCTCGCCGATGTCCCGGTTGACCTCGTGGCCGAGGCCCGGGACCTCGGTGAATCCAACGCGCAGGCCGAGGGCCCGGAGAGCGCGGACGGACTCGCGGTCTCCTTCGATGGGAACGGTCTCGTCCGCGGTGCCGTGCACGGCGTGCAGGTACGGATACTCGACGCCCTCTTCCAGACTCTCGGGGACGAGGGCGGGAGGCAACCAACCGGCGATGACAAACGCCGCTGCGAACCTCTGGGGGTGCCGCGCGATGAGCCCGTAACTCATGATCGCGCCTTGGGAAAATCCGACGAGGACGGGCTTCCCGCGGGTCGGTCGTAGCTCACGGAATGCCTCGATCGCCGGCGCGAGCTCATCGGCTCGCCCCGCGAGGGAGCGCGTGAGCAGCTCGGTATTGCCGGACTTGGACCAGGTCGCGAGCCAGGTGTAACCGTGTTCGCCGAGGCGGTCCGGGGCCCGGGGGATGAAGACCCGGACCGGTAGGTCCTGGGCGAGGCCGTGACCGGGAATGCGTGGGCGATCGCCGCGGCCGTGGAGCAACACGACGAGGGGCAGTTCCGCGTCGGGGTCGTCGACGTGGCCGAGGATCGCCTCGATGTAATCGAAGCCTCCGATGCGCCCCGCGTGGGCGAAGATGCCGGGTGTGTCGCCGGGGATCAGCGCTTCGCCTTCGACGAGGTCGACGTCTTCGCCGCCCGCGATGCGCTCGCGGACGAGCGCCCCGGCGCGCAGCTCGACCTCGATGTCGGCGGCGTGGGACGGGGGCCACTCGGGGTCGATGGGACCGAGGTAGTCATCGGGGACCCCGAGCTCGGCGACCGGAGTGGGGGACCGGGTGGGCGTGGGCGGAGCGCTCTGATTCGACCGTTCGCCGCATGCCGCGAGAAGGCCCACGAGGGCGAAGCTCGACACGAAAACAGAAACGTAGACAGAGAGGCCGGACAACCGTGCACAGAGAGCCATGGTGCGGCGGAGCGTACAGCAAGTGGGTCACGGCGGAGGATGAGCGGAACGCAGAGGCGACCATCGAGGAAGCTGTTCCGACCGCTCGAGTCCGTTTCCCAATCCCGACGCCCGCGATGCCGTAGACCAAAACCATGACCCCAGCCCCGACCTCGGCCGCCATGACATCCGTCGATTCATGCGTCGATTCATCCTGGTGCAGACCGCAGCCGTTGCCGGCGGTGTTCCGGTTCTGGGCCTTCCTCGTCCCTCAGGTGATTGCGGCTCCCGTCCTCACCTTTGGCATCACGTTCATGCACGAGCTCGCCCACGCCGCCGCGGCCCTCGCCGTCGGCGGTGAGGTGACCGAGTTCTCCTGGCTGCCCACCAAGACCAACCTCGGCCACATGCGCTGGGTGCCGCCCCCCACCGCCGACGACCTCGACTTCGTACTGGTGAGCGTCGCTCCCTATCTGATGTGGGCCCTCTCGGCGGGCATCGTGCTCCTGGTCGCGTGGCTGCCCAACCGCTTTCACTGGCCCGTCGCGTCGTCGCTCTTCGTCTGGGGCTACGCGGTCCCCATCGGCGATATCGCCGGCAACCTCATGGCGCCCCGAGGCGATCTCAGCGCACCGGGGCTCGAAGGGCTCATCGTCACCTGCGCAGGCTCTGGTGCGGTGCTCATCGCCTGGGGCCTCGGTTGGCTGGTCCAGCGCCGCCTCTTCCCCGACGCAAAGGTCGGGGCCCTGGGCTATCTCGCGACCACTTTGGTGATGGGCGGGGCGTGGGGCGCCGCCGCAGCGTTGGGCTTGGTCCTGGTTACCACCTGACGACCACCACGGGCCCAGTCGTACGTGGCCCCCGGTGAACGGGGGGGCTAAACTGCGCGTGATGCCCACGGCCCCGACCCCGCGTACCCACCATCGCGCCCGCAGCCTCTCCGCAGTTTTGGCCGCACCCTTCGCCGCACTCGCCTTGGGCCTCGCGCTATCCGGCGCCCTACCGGCAAGAGCGCAGACCGTCACCGAGACGGTGGCCATGCGAGACGGGACGGGCCTCGCGACAGACGTGTACCTGCCGGCGGCGACGCCCCCCTTTCCGGTCCTGGTCTATCGCACCCCCTACGACAAGGCCGGCATGCGCGATCAGGCGAATGCGGTCACAGCGGCGGCAGACGTCGCGGTGGTCGTCCAGGATACCCGCGGGCGTTTCGCGTCCGCGGGGGTCGACTGCATCTTTCGGTGTGAGCTCGGCGACGGACTGGGAGACGGCGAAGATACGCTCACCTGGATCGACGCCCAGTCGTGGTCGAACGGGACGGTCGTCACCGACGGAGGCTCGGCCCTGGGCATCGTCCAGTACATGCAGGCACCCACCAACCCGCCGGGCCTCACGGCGATGTTCGTCCAGGTGGCCACGCCCTCGATGTACGACCACGCGTTCTTCCAAGGGGGGGTCCTCCGGCAAGCCATGATGGAGGGATGGCTCGAAGCACAAGGCAGCGCTTTCTTCCTCGACGACGTGCGCGCCCACCCCACCTACGACGCCTTCTGGGAGTCGGTGCAGACCGAAAACCGTTTCGGCGATGTGCGCGTTCCGGTGGTGCACACGGGGGGCTGGTACGACATCTTCAGCCAGGGAACCCTCGACGCTTTCGTCGGCTACCAGCACCGCGGGGGCGATGGCGCCCGGGGTCAGCAGAAGCTGGTCATGGGGCCTTGGACCCACTCTGGGCTGTCCCAGGCTGGCCTGCAGGGTGAGTTGCTCTACCCCGACCACGCCGCCGCCCCCACCGGCTTGCCAAGCATCCTGATCACCTGGCTGCTCTATTATCTCGGCCTCACGCCAGACCGGACCGCCCTCGACGCTATCCCAACCGTGCAGTACTTCACCATGGGCGACGTCGACGACCCGACAGCCCCCGGGAACGAATGGCGCAGCGCCGACGACTGGCCCATCCCCGCGGCGCCGGTTCGTTTTCACCTCCAACCCCTCGGCGGCCTCGCCGAGAGCTGCCCCGGTGACGACGGCGGGGTCTCGGCATACCGCTACGACCCGGCCGACCCGAGCCCGACCCGCGGCGGCGCCAATCTCATCCTGCCCGCGGGCCCGATGGACCAGTCGTCGATCGAGGCCCGAAGCGACGTCGTCGTCTTCGAGACACCGCCCCTCGGGGGCGCCGTCGAAGTGACCGGACGTGTCCGGGCGCACCTCTTCGTCACCGCCGATGTGGTCGACACCGACCTGATGGTCCGGCTCACCGACGTCTACCCCGATGGTCGGTCGATGTTGGTCCTCGATGGCGCCGCGCGGGTCGCGGCGCGCAACGGCAACGATCGCTTGGACCTCATCGCAGCCGGCGATACCGTCGAAATCGACGTCGACCTTTGGAGCACCTCCCTCATCTTCGCAGCAGGTCACCGGGTGCGCGTCTCCATCACGAGCGCCAATGCACCGAGGTTTCTCCCGAGCTCGAACGATGGAACGAACTACGGAGGCGACGCCACGCCGGTCGTCGCCAACGTGCAAATCGGCCACTCGACGAGCCGCGCCTCGTTCATCGAGCTCCCCGACCCCGACCGCGGCGCCACCGACTTCCGCACCTGCGCCGCACCCCCAGCGCCGACCGATGGCGGCGTGGCTACTGACAGCGGGACGCCTCGGGACAGCGGCACGCTTCCGGACAGCAGCGGCGGTACCGACAGCGGTAGCGATGACGGTAGCCCCGGAAGCTCGGGGTGCGGATGCCGAGTTTCGGGACTTCCGGCGCCCCGGGGTGCCGGCGCTCTTTTCGGATTGGTCCTCGTGGCGCTGGTCTGGCGTCGGCGCTCGCCGCGGTAGCGCGCTATGATGCGTTCGATGCGTTTATCTTCGAGACTCAGCGTGGGCGTCGGTCTGCTCTCCCTCGTCGCAGCATCCGCACTCACGGGATGCTCCGGGGACGACACCTTCAACGTCATCGTCGATGCGCGGACCGACCTCGTCCCCGGCGCGGACTTCGTGACGGTCGATACCCGGCTCGCGGACGAGCCGATTGGCACGTCGCTCGATACGCGCGCGGTGAGCCTCACGGACCTGTCGGGGGCCGACTTCATCGCCGGCCACCGGATCGCCGAGTTCCTCGACACCAAGGGCGGTCCAACCTACGTGCGCGTGCGCTTGATCGGCGCCGGCGGCGAGACCGTGCTGAGTCGAGACACGGTCATCGATCTCAGGGAGGACACCGCACTGACCGTCGTTCTATCTGGCAGCTGCACTGGGGTTCTCTGTCCAGCTGCCGGCGACCCCGCGACCCACACGGCATGCCTCGGTGGGTCCTGCGTCGATCCGCGATGCACTCCCGATGACCCGACCTATTGCGGCGAGTCCCAGTGCATCGCCGACGCCGATTGCGCGTCGTCGTCGGTGGGGTGCCGGTCGGGGATCTGCAGCGACCGGACGTGTCTATCGGTACCCGACGATGCGCGGTGCGGCGCCGGTGAGGTCTGCGGCATGGACGGTTCGTGTATCGCCGCACCAGTCGACTCGGGCGGGCCCCGGGATTCGGGCACCCGGCCCGACTCTGCGCCCATCGACTCGGGGGTTCCCGACACCCGTCCGATGACCACCGGCATGTTCTGCCCCGACGTCGCGCTGACCCGCCGGCAGATGTCGCTCTTCCTCGTGCGCTACGAGCACGGTGTCGATTTCGTCCCGCCACCGGCGGTCGGTAGGTTCAGTGATGTTCCGGTAGGCTCGCTCTACGCCGAATACATCGAACAGCTTGCCCGCGACGCCATCACCCTCGGCTGCGGTGGAGGCCTCTTCTGCCCCGACGACCCGGTCCGCAGAGAGCAGGCAGCGACCTTCCTGGTCCGGGCAAACTACGGCCCGGGATACGTGCCGCCGGCGCCGACGGGCGTCTTCTCCGACGTATCTCTCGGCAGCCCCCACGCACCGTCGATCGAACAGATCTACCGCGATGGGGTCACCGAGGGTTGCGGCACCGGGCTCTACTGCCCCGGCGACGAGTTCCTGCGCCGAAACCTCGCGGTGTTCCTGGTGCGCATGGTTCACGGAGCGACCTACACACCGCCCCCCGCGGTCGGGCTCTTCACCGACGTTCCGGTAAGCTCCTTCGCGGCTCCCTACATCGAGCAGCTCGCCTGGGACGGGTACACCCTGGGCTGCTGAAGCTCGGCGGCGTCAGGGATAGACGGCCCGGCCCAGGAGCACCGCGACGACGCAGAGGAGCACCATCGCGACGGCGAGGGCCGTCTCGACGTAGCGGGGGTGCAATCGGCGCTTGGCCGGGGGCGGCAAGGGCAGCTCCCCCACCGGGATTGCTTCGTCGCGGCCCTCGAGGCGTTCGTATTCGGAGGCGCCGCGGTAACCGCTCCCGCCGCGAGTCGAGTTCACGACGCGGAGCCCCGTCACGAGGAGCCATTGGCCAGGTTCGATGAGGGGCACCACCGAGACGGGCACGCTGAGCTCACGTTCACCGGCGTCGGTCGCCTCGACGAAGGTGTGCATCGAGCTGCCCGCTTCACGAAGCTGCAGGAGATGCTCATCGTTGCCTGCATCGCCGCTCGTCACCGCTTCGACGCGAGCGCGGATGTCGCTGAAAGGATCGTCGCCGGGCCGTGCGTAATCTCGCCACGCGCGCCATGACCAGGGCATGGTCATCAAGGTCGCGATCAGAGCCAAGGCGGGGAGCGTGAGCGCTTCGAAGGCGCTCAGTCCGAGCCTCGACGCAGGCCAGGCACCCGCGAGAGACAACCCAACGACGAAACACGCGACCGCCAGCACGACCCCGAAGCGCCATCGCTTGTAGCGGGCGCTGAGCGACACGTTGAGCCGCGACACGAAGAAGTGAATGACGGCGGCGACCAGGACCATCATCGCGGCCGTCCCACCGACGGGCATGGTCGTATCGTAATCGAACTCGGCCTCACTGGTGCTCTGCACGTCAATCACCGCGAGCACGATGGAGACCGCCACAGCACCCCCTTCCCGGACGACTGGAGAGAGTGACGGGAAGGTCGGGCCGGGCTCGTAGCGGGCGACTCCCTCGAAGAGCTGGAACGTCGCGAAACAGAGGAGCGCCTGCCTCACGATCACGAGTTCGTCGGGGTCCCGGCCGACGCCGACGACTGCCCAAATCCCGAGCAGCACGACACCGAAGAGCGTTCGCAAGGCCGAGTAGAGCCAGGGCGGGAGGGGGCGGGACATTCGGGTCCGGAGAGGGTACCGGGGCATCCGCTCGGCGTCCGTTTCCCAGACGGTTCACCGGGGCGATGGAGGGGGTCCCATCGGCGGCGTCCGCCGCCGGGCGCGGCGCCGCACATTTTGGCCCCGATCTGGAGGCATTTCGAGGGGATCCGGGCCTTCCCGGGGCCTCGGCGTTCGGACCGTCGGGGAGGACCCCGGGCCCCCCGAGATGCCCACTTGTCCTCATGGTTTGGGGCGGTTAGAAACTGCCATCGTTACCTCACAAAACATCCTGGGGCGGTGGGAAGGGGGCCAGCTTTCGTCGACCGGTAACCCGGCCGACATGAGCGCTCTCCTCGGCTCGCTCCGCGAACCTCTCTTCGTCGTGGAGCGGTCCGGCGCCACGCTGGTCGGCAAGGGCGGGCACCTCTCCGGCGGCACCGAGGCAGCCGATGGCCTGGCCGTGCGCGCGGTGGTGCCCCCGGTTCACCCGGCCCACCTCGGCGACGATACATTTCTCCGCGACCACGGCCTCACCCTGCCCTACGTGGCCGGCGCGATGGCCAACGGCATCGCATCTTGCGAGATGGTCGAAGCCATGGGGCAGGCCGGCATGCTCGGCTTTTTCGGCGCCGCCGGCCTGATGCCCGAGGTCGTCGAAGACGCCATCGACCGCATCTCGGCGAAGCTCGGCGACAAGCCCTACGGCTTCAACTTGATCCACAGCCCCTACGAGCCGGAGCTCGAGGATGCAATCGTCGACCTCTACCTGCGACGCGGTGTGCACACGGTGTCGGCGTCGGCGTACCTCGACCTGACCCTGCCGGTCGTGCGCTACCGCGTTTCCGGGATTCACCAGGACGCCAGCGGCCGGGTGGTCACGCCGAACCAGGTGGTAGCCAAGGTCTCGCGCATCGAAGTGGCGCGGAAGTTCTTCGCGCCGCCGCCCACGGAGATGCTCGAAGAGCTCGTCCGCCGCGGCGACATCACGGCAGACCAGGCCGAGATGGCCCGCACCATTCCGGTCGCCCAGGACATCACGGCCGAGGCCGACTCCGGGGGCCACACCGACAACCGCCCCGCCCTCGCGCTCTTCCCGACCATCGCCGCCCTGCGTGACCGCATGCAGCGCGAGCACGGCTACGACCGCCCCCTCCGGGTCGGGGCCGCCGGAGGCATCTCGACGCCTCACTCGGCAGCAGCGGCCTTTGCGATGGGCGCGGCCTACGTGCTGACCGGCTCGGTCAACCAGGCATGCCGCGAAGCGGGTACGTCGGACACGGTCCGCGAGATGTTGGCCCAGGTCGAGCAAGCCGACATGCGCATGGCGCCGGCGGCCGACATGTTCGAGATGGGCGTCAAGCTCCAGGTCTTGACCCGGGGCAGCATGTTCGCGATGCGGGCCCAGAAGCTGCACGACGTTTACACCAGCTGTGCGAGCCTCGACGCGATCCCGGCGGCCCAGCGGGCCTCCCTCGAGAAGACTATCTTCCGCGCTCCCTTGGACCAGATTTGGTTGGAGACCCGGGAGTTCTGGGCCCACCGAGACAGCAACCAGGTCACCCGCGCCGAGAAGGACCCCAAGCACCAGATGGCCCTCGTCTTTCGGTGGTACCTCGGGCAGTCGTCGCGCTGGGCAAACGCCGGCGTCTCGAGCCGCAAGGTCGACTACCAGGTGTGGTGCGGCCCGGCGATGGGCGCGTTCAACGAGTGGGTGCGCGGCACCTGGCTCGAAAGCTGGGAGGACCGCCGCGTCGTGTCGATCGCCCACAACATCCTTCGCGGAGCAGCCGTGCTGACCCGCGCATCGGCGCTGCGTCACCAGGGCGTCTCCGTAGATTCCAATTGCCTCGACCTGACTCCCCGACAGCCCGCTGAGCTCGAAGAGTTTTTATCGTGAATGACTTGAACCCCGACTCCTCGCCGGACTCGCAGTCCGTCGAGCCCGAGCCCGAGCCCGCGCAAGCGGCGGCCCCCATCGCGATCATCGGCATCGGCTGCATGTTCCCGAAGGCCCGAGACCTGAGGACGTATTGGCAGAACATCCAGGACGGCCGCGACTGCATCAGCGAAACTCCGGAGAGTCACTGGAAGCCAGAGGACTACTTCGACGCTGACGCGAGCGCGCCAGACAAGACCTACGGCCGACGCGGCGGCTTCCTCGACGCCATCGACTTC
>QMMC01000129.1 GCA_003647065.1 Deltaproteobacteria bacterium
ACGGCCAAAACGGCCAAGGCGCCCGCGTGCGCGAAGCTCGCCCGGACGACCGGATCGCTCGACGGCGACCCCCGCCCAACGACCCCCCGCCCCCGGTCCCCGATCCTCTCGGCCCCCAGCCGCCCCCGGTGGGCGTCGCGAATGGCCTCGTCGCCCACGAGTGGGGCGTCTTCGTCCTCGAGAACGGTCGTCCTACGTACCTCGACGAACTCATCCGAGAGCTGCCGCCGTTCGTTCAACGCCTCGGCGGGCCCCAGGCGGTCGTTCGCCCACCGCCGCCGCCAAATCCAGGTCCCGGCCCTGGGATCCAGCCAGCGCCGATCGTTCATCCCCCGGGGACCGTGGCGCGCAAGCCGGTGCTCTTTCTCTACGCCGCCCAGCCGACCCGCGTGCACATCGAAGTCGGCTTCACTGGGGGAGAGCCGTGGATGGCCTACCCCGGCGCGCGGCGCGGCGCGAACGTGGGCACCACGGGCACCGCGGGACTGATCTGGGATGTCACGGTGGCGCCTACCCGGGCGCCGGCGTTCCACGGAGTGCATCGGGGCCATTGGTGGAAAGACCTCCGGTCCGCCGGGGGAAACGCGGTCCTGACCGACGCAGGCCAATCCGAGGGTTTCATCTTCTTCGACGGGCCGGTGGCCTTCGAACGCTCCTTCAACCTCGACCATCAGGACGGTGGCGCGGCGGTGACCCCCGCCTCGACCGAGCGCATGCTCTTTCTCCTCGACGGCGACCGCTACGTCGAAGCCGACCTCGACCCGGACACCTGGAGATCACGACAGGTCGCGATGGGGGGCATGGCCGAACTCCGCGCCCGCCTCAACCAGGAGCTTCAGCACCGAGGTCTCACCCTCGGCGAAGCGCATTCGCTCCTCGAAACCTGGCGCGACGAGCTCTTCCGGGCCCCGGACCGCCGAGCCATCTACTTCGTCCCGCGGGATGCCTACGACCGCATGCTGCCCCTGCGTATGACCCCGGCCCCCGCCGAACTCGTCCGAGTCGGCCTGGTAATCGACCGAGGCACGACTCGGCCAAGACGTCGCAATCGACGTCGACCTCGGCCCCGGGGCCGACGCTGAGTCAGGCGGAGACCACCCGATCACGCCCTTGCCGCTTTGCTTCATACATCGCAGCGTCGGCACGGCCTTCGAGGGACTTGGCGGACTCCCCCGGGGCCCAGGTGGCGGTGCCGATGCTCACGGTCTGCGTGATGTCGGCGCCCTTCGCGACGCGAATCGGGGTGGCTGCGACGTGGCTACGAATGCGCTCCGCCACCTTGGCGGCGAGCTCCTCGGAGGTGTCGGGCATCACCAGCACGAACTCCTCGCCGCCCCATCGAACGAGTACGTCCTGAGCGCGGGTCGCCGTGCGCACCCGGTCTGCAAACCCTTCGAGGACTTGGTCGCCGGCGGCATGGCCGTGGTCGTCGTTGACCTGCTTGAAGTGGTCGAGGTCCATCAGGAGAACACTGAGGGGTGAGCCCTGGCGCGAGGCCCGCGCCATTTCGGCTTCGAGGCGCGGGACGAGGTATCGCCGGTTGAAAGTCCGAGTGCGCGAGTCGGTGACCGCGAGACGTTCGAGACGCGCGCGCTCGATGGACGGCACCGTGCAGTTGGCGAGGAGAGATCCCAAGAGCTCCGCGCGATCGTCGAAGCACCCCACCTCGCCCCGGCTCACGGAGAGCACGCCGATCACGCGACCGGCAGACCAGAGCGGCAACGCCATCAGAGACCGAACCGAGAAGCTCTGCTCGGCACGCGCCTCGAAGCGCGGGTCGAGGGGGGCGTCGTCGAGACGAACCGCTTCGCCGTGGGCGACCACCCAGCCCACGACACCGCGGTTGGGGGCGAAGGTTGGCACGGTGCCGCTCTTGCCGAGGCCAGAGCGCGCGCCACAGAGCAGGGCCAGGCCATCTTCGTCGAGGAGCCGAATCGACGAATGGTCGGCGCCGAGGAGAGGCAGCGCCGCGTCCGTCACCACGGCGAGGGATTCTTCGAGGGTGGCCTCCCGGGCCAGCTTCCGGGTCAGCTCCAAGAGTAAGACGAGCGGGTCGTGGGCCTCGGCAGCCATCGGACCGAGGGGTACCAAATGCCCTCGGCGGGGAAAAGCCCCAGAGGGTCCGTACCCCCTATTTGCCTCGACGAATTCCCTTTCTCCGGAACCGGAGAGGCCCCGAGTCCAGGAGTTCTGGGGAGCACTACGGATAGGGCTTGCCCCGGCCCGGCGCGCGGCCATACTCCGCGCGCAGTGGAACGTATTACCGAACCCCAACTGATGGATGACCTTGCCCAGGCCGCGGCGTATGCCGGGGCCGATTTCGACGAGCCGCACCGGCAGTTCGTCGAGGAGCTGTCGTCTCGTATCAACGACCTGACGGTCCTCACCCGGGTGGTGGACCTCGGTTGTGGCCCCGGACACATCCCGCTGAACCTGCTGGCTCGCCACCCGGCGATGCGCATCGACGCCATCGACGGCGCCGAGGCGATGATTCAGCAGGCCACGGCATTGGCGAAGGGGCGCCCCGGCGCCGACCGACTGCGACTCATTCACGGCGTGCTCCCGGGAGCATCGCTTCCGGAGCCGCAGTACGACCTCGTCCTGAGCAGCAGCCTGCTCCATCACTTCCGCGACCCGAGCGATTTCTGGGCCGACGTGAAGCGCCTCGCGGCCCCCGGAGGCCATGTCTTCATGGTCGACCTCCGCCGTCCGCCGAGCCGCGGGGACGTATCGGCCCTCGTCGATCGATACTCCGAAGAGGAGACCGAGTTGCTTCGCCGCGACTTCTACCGGTCCCTCTGCGCGTCGTTCACGCCGCAAGAAGTCCGCGCCCAGCTCGTCGCCGCCGGCCTGTCGCTCTCCGTGCAGAGTCTTGGAGATAGGCACCTGGTCGTCTGGGGACGCCTCCGCTAGGCGATACCGCCCACTCACGCCATTCGCCTAGGTGGCAATCCGGCTCCGGTCGACTAACGTCGCCCTTTCGCCTTTTTTGCCACCGGCATACGTCCTCGGGCCGGACCTCGAAATACCTTTGGTATTCCTTCGGCCCGGCCCTGCGGGCGCGCTCGGCGACTGACGCAAGTGGACGGCATCGCCCCAAATGAGAACACCAAGTCTTGGGGACGCGTGGTTGCTTAATTGTCTTACGGGGAGTTTGCGCCGCACGGCCTGAGCTTCTCGTCGGCCGGCCTTACCTCCACTCCCAAGCAGAGTGTCCAGTGTCACTTGACACTTTTCGCTCTAGGGCGAAGACTCTGGCTCATGGCGGCTGGGGGCATCGAACCAAAAGCTCGCGGATTCCGGGGGCGGGTTGCGGCGGCGCTGCCTCGGCGCTGGATGGAGCGTTTGACGGTAGCGAGCCATGACCTGCGCATGCTCCGGGGCACGCTCCGAGGGCAGACCCCGCCCTACCTCGTGCCGCGACCCACGAACCCGACGAGCCCGAGCAGCCGGCCGGTGCGGATGCGGCGGATCTCGGAGCCGCCGCCGAGACCCGAACACCACGGCGACGACGTTCACTTCCCGGACCACGAGGTGACGGCCTCGATTCGGGACGGAGACGAAGTGCACGAGGTCGTCGTCGCCCCGGGGCAGACGCTCCTCGAAGCCGGCCTCGAGGCCGGCGCACCGATGCCCTTCTCATGCGCCATGGGGGGCTGCGCGACGTGTCTCGTGAAGCTGGTCGCAGGCGAGGTGCACCTCGAGGAGCCCAACTGCCTCGACCCCGAAGAGCGCGAGGACGGCTACATCCTGACCTGCATAACCCGTCCCCTCACGTCGTGCTCCATCGAGATCGAGCCCTCCTGATGCCCGACACGAGCCCCCTCCCCGCGCACCGAGAACGCTTCCCCTACAAGATGAAGGAGCTCAGTGAGCTCACCGGCCTCCCGCGGCAGGCCATCCACTTCTACATTCAACAAGGGCTCTTGCCCCCCGGGCACAAGACGGGGCGCAACATGGCGTTCTACGGCCCCGAGCATGTCGAACGAGTTCGCCTCATCAAACGCCTCCAGCACGAGCGGTTCCTACCGCTCAAGGCGATCAAGGCGATGCTCGACGGGCGCGACGAGCATTTCAGCGAGGCGCAGCAGAGCTTCCTGGTGGCGGTCCGGGCCGAGCTCGGCTCTACCCTCGCTCGGAACACGGAGTCGGAGCGCACCCTCCTCGACCCCGCGCCGCTCCTCGAAGCCCACGGGCTCACCGAGGAGGATCTCCGGACCATGATCGAAATCGGCGTCGTCGGAGCGAGCAAGGCCGAGGATGGGCCTTTGCGTATCGCCCTCGAGGACGCGTGGGTCCTCGAGAATTTCGGGCGCATGCGGGCCGCGGGTTTCACCGAAGAGCTCGGCTTCTCGGTGGCGGACATGGCGCCCTACGCCGAGCTCGTCGACGCGGTCCTCGCCCGGGACGTCGAGCTCATCGGCAGGCGTCTCTCGGAGCGGCCGCCGACCGAGGCCGCGCGCATGCTGGAGCGCGCGATGCCGCTCATCCACGAGTTCCTCACCCGCTATCACGCGCGACGGGTGAACGATTTCCTTTCGAGCATCTGACGACGGAGGCGCAAGCCATGGGGTTGAACATCAAACGGCTGCAGAGAGCGCTCCCTCAAAAGGTCATCGACCGTCTCGACCCGTACATCGAGGCCGCCGACCTCGTGACCGAGATGCGTGATCCCCGGGTGCTCCGGGCCCTGGGCCCCTCGGCCACCCGAGGCATGGTCTTGAAGCGCGGCAAGCAAGGGGTACCGACCCGCATCCCCGCCAATCACTCGGCCCACTTCGACTGGTCCTACCCCCACGATCACCCCGAGATGCGGGAGCTCTACCGTCGGGCCAAGCAGCACCAGTGGGACGGCGAAACGCAGCTCCCCTGGGAAACCTCGGTCGAGCCCCTCGACCCCGACAGCGCAGTGATCCCAGACGACTTCTTCGACTTCGAAAAGCTCGAGACCTACGGCATTCGTCTCGACCGCATCGAAAAGGCACGCTTCCGGCACTCGATGGGCGCTTGGACCTTGAGCCAGTTTCTCCACGGTGAGCAAGGCGCCCTCCTCGCGGCGGCGCAGGTGACCGAGGCGGTGCCGTTCTTCGACGGCAAGCTCTACGGCGCGACCCAGGTCATGGACGAGGCACGCCACGTCGAAGTCTTCCACCGCTACATCGACGAGAAGCTCGAGAAGCTCTACCAGATCAACGACAACCTCTTCGTCATCATCGACGCGCTCATGAGCGACAGCCGCTGGGACATGAAGTTTCTCGGCATGCAGATCATGGTCGAGGGCCTCGCCCTTGGGGCCTTCGGCGCGCTCTACAAGATGAGCAAGGAACCGCTCCTCCGAGAGCTCCTCCGCTACGTGATCCAAGACGAAGCCCGCCACGTGCACTACGGCGTGCTGGCGCTCCGCGATCACATCAAGCTCGCGCTCAGCGAATCAGAGCGACGCGAACGGGAGGACTGGAGCTTCGAGGTGGCCCTCCTGATGAAGAACCGCTTCATGGCCTACGAGGTCTACGACGAGTGGTTCTCGGGGATGATCACCCGGGCCCAATGGCGTGACGTGATGAACCACTCCCCGGGCATGGAGGAGTTTCGCCAGGTGATGTTCAGCCGCTTGGTCCCGAACCTCCGAGAAATCGGCCTGCTCAGCAAACGCATCCAGGGCCACTACGATCGCGTCGGGTTGATGAAGTACTTCCACGGAGCGGCGGCTCCGGAGCTCACCGGTGACGCCATGATCGCCGAACTCGACGCGGAGCTATGGGAGCACCGGGGCAGAAAACGCAAAAAGGGCCGGACCACCGCGGCCTGACCCTGGAACCCTGCCCCTCGACGGACTCGACGAAGTGTCGTCAGAGGCCCATGGGCGTGTCGGCGTCGTAGGGGTGCCCCGCATTGGGCGGGTGAATCTGGAAGTTGCCGCCGGTGATCACGAGGTCCTGCTCGGCCGTCTGTGAATAAGCGACTTCGCCGTCAGGCCCGTAAACCCAGAGTTCGTACTCGTCGATGTGAGAGCCGCCCTCGGCGCGGTCGGCGAGATGGGCCTCCCAGGTGTAACCCTCTTCGTGATTCCACGACCCGTGGCCACCCCACTGGGCATTGTTCGGAACCGCATGGGGGACCTCCGGGCCGAGGCCCTCGTCCTTCCAGCAACGCAGCCACGTGGCGTGGCCGTGGAAGACATCGCCGAGGTGCGTGGTGTTTTGCAACTCGCCACGCACACCGCCGGCCTTCATGCCCATCGCGTTGAAGCCGAAGCTGTCCTGGTCGTGTTGCCCCGCGCCGCCGCGACTATCGGCCGAGCCGATGTGGCCACCGCCGGTAATCCAGCAGCCGCCGTCGAAGATCTCCTCCCGGTCCTCGTCGCCGACGTCATCGAAGATGCAGTACTCCTCGGTGTCGAGGCACTCCATGACGAGGGCGCTCGAAGAAGCACCATCGCCGCCTGCGGGATCGCCGTAGTAGCCAACGCAAGCGGGGACGAGGGCCAGAACCATGAGGATGAACAGGACACGACGCATCGGGGGTACCTCCTGTGGCAACTGGGGTCTCTAGACGCAACCTCCATGCCGGCGAATTCGCGCGTGATTTCATGGAGCAACGAGCCCAGGAACGTAGATCGTTCCCCCAGGGAGCGCTCCATGCTCTCGAGCCGGCCCGGCGACCCGCCGAAAATGCCGGCGGGCTGGTACAAGAAGCGCGATGGAATACCTCAGCGCGAAGAAGACGGGCTCCACCCCGATCCACCTGGTCGAAAAGAAGAGCTTTGGGCGATTCCTCGCTCGCCAATCGCCGCTCCTGCGCAACTGGGCCGCGGCGAACGCCTTCGAAGGCCAGGCGGGCAAGCGGCTGCTCGTTCCGACGCGCTCCGGGAAGCTCGACGCGGTCGTCATCGGGGCCCGCGGCAACGACCCCTGGGACTTTGCGCCGCTGCCGGCGGCCCTCCCGGCCGGGGACTATCACCTCGCGGGGCGCCTCAGCCCCGGCCTCGGCGAAAACGCCGCCCTCGGCTGGGCCCTCGGGACCTACCGCTTCACCAAGTACAAGAAGGACGAGCGCCGCTACGCGACCCTCGGCTGGCCCCGGAGCGTGGACCGCGAGAAGGTCACCCGGCTCTTCACGGGCATCTGCCTGACCCGCGACCTCATCACCACCCCCGCCAACGACATGGGCCCCGAGGAGCTCGCCGCCGCCGCGTTGACCTTGGCGGAGACCCACGGAGCCGAAGTGACGATGACCGTCGGCGACGATCTGCTCACCGAGAAACTGCCGGCGATTCACGCCGTCGGCCGCGCTTCGGTCCGCGCCCCGCGCCTCATCGACCTGCGCTGGGGGGACCCGAAGAAGCCCAAGCTGACGCTGGTCGGCAAGGGGGTGTGCTTCGATACCGGCGGCCTCGACCTCAAAGGCGCCGCCAACATGAAGATGATGAAGAAGGACATGGGCGGCGCGGCCCTCGTCCTCGGCTTGGCTCACGCGATCATGGACTCAGGCCTCCCGGTCCGCCTCCGGGTCCTGGTCCCCGCCGTCGAGAACAGCGTGGCCGGCAACGCCTATCGCCCCCTCGACGTCATCGACACGCGTAAGGGCAAGACCGTAGAGGTCGGCAATACCGACGCCGAGGGCCGCATCGTGCTTTCTGACGCGCTCACCCTCGCCGACGAAGAACGCCCCGATCTCATCATCGACGCCGCGACACTCACCGGCGCCGCGAGGGTCGCCCTCGGCACCAAGCTCCCGGCGCTCTTCAGCTCCGACGACAAAGTCGCCGAGGACATCCTGAGTTCCGGCGTCGCTGTGGGCGATCCCCTCTGGCGCATGCCGCTCCACGAGCCCTACCGCCGCCACCTCGATAGCCCCGTCGCCGACCTCAACAACATCGCGAACATCCCCTTCGGCGGCGCAATCACCGCGGCACTCTTCCTGCGGGAGTTCGTGAGCAAGAAGCGCTCTTGGGTGCACATCGACACCATGGGCTACAACACCGGAAGCGCCGCCGGGAGGCCCGCCGGCGGTGAGGCCATGGGCCTGCGGGCCCTCTACGCAATGCTCGAAAAGCGCTACCGCCGTCGCCGGCGTCGCTGAAGAGGCCCTATCAGGGGCAAGGGCGGCCGCAGACCTGCTCGCCACCGGCGCAGGTCACGGCGCCCGAAGCGCAGGTCGTGATGCCGCACGGGAGCACCCGGTCACAGACGAGAAGGCAGCTCGCCGCTCCCTCGCAGCTCACGTCGCAGCTCGCCGAATTGTGGCATGCCACGTCACACGAACTCCCGTCCTGGCAGGTGACGGTGACATCGCCGCGCCGCTCAGCGTCGAGGGAGCAACTGGCCCCGCTGGCGCATACGAGGGAGACCTCCCTGCCAGCGGTGGCGGTCACGGCGCATCCGTCTCCGCTGCAGGTCACGTCACAAACCGAGACCATCAAACAGTCGACATCGCAGAAGCCCTCGGCGCATTCGCAAGGGGCCGTGCAATCGAGGGGCACCCGGGCATCGGCACCCGCATCGATGGCTGAATCGCCCGCGTCGCCCGTGTCCGGGGCGTCGAGTCCCGAATCGACGATCGCCGAGTCCATCACCCCACTGTCGAGGAGCTCGCCGCCGCCGTCGACTGGGCGCAGGGTGTCCGGGTCGACGACATCGGAGATGCAGCCGAGCTCGGTACAGGTCTGCTCCATCGGACAGACGACGTCTTCGCAGGCCCGGGTGATGAACATCGGCAAGAGCAACGTCTGCTCGGAGAGGAACCCCGTGACGGCCCGGCGCGTCGAGAGCAGCCGGCCGCCACCACCCATGGCGTCGACCTCGACGACGATCCGGCGGTTCGTGTCGTTGCCCACGGGCACGATGCCAAAAGACAAGGGCACCGCGAAGCGGGTGGGGTCCGTGGGGTCGACGACGTCGGTCAGCACGAACTCGCTCGACGAGATCTCCTGGTCGTCCATGTCGCTGACGCGCACTTGGACCAGGCCCATTTCGGTGGGCACGGCGTAGTCGGTGTGGATCAGGACGACGAGCTGGGTCGTCGGCGATTCACAGCCCGTCGCCCCCGGGAAGAGCAGCAAGGTGACCGCGAGGGCGACCCACAATCCGTTTGAAGCTGGGAAAAGGTCGATTTTCGGGAGCACGCCGGCGAATCCTGGGAATCCTGGGAATCCTTGGGTAGCTTGACCACCCAACCTCTCCACTTTAGCGTGTTTCAAACGTCTTGGTGTTCATCGGTCGGTCAACATGCCCATTCTGACGGAGGAAGAACGAGTAGGAACGCTCCTCGGGGGGCGCTACCAGCTCGATTCGATCCTCGGCCGCGGGGGCACGGGGGTCGTTTTCGACGCGACCCACAACTGGACCGGGCGGAAAGTCGCCGTGAAGCTCCTGAAGCCGGAGTACTCCCGGGACCTGGCCCTCACCCGGCGCTTTCTCCAAGAAGCGCGCGCCGCCGCGGGCCTCAGCCACCCGAACGTCGTCCAGGTCCTCGACATGGGCAACGACGATGAAGGGACGGTCCACCTCGTCCTCGAACGCCTCGAAGGCAAATCCCTCGGGGGCCGCCTCGAAGACCAACAAGTCCTCGAGCCCGAGGAGACCCTGGCGATCTTGATCCCGATCATGGACGCCCTGCGCCTCGCCCATGACCGCGGGATCATCCATCGCGACCTGAAGCCCGACAACCTCTACCTGCACCGGGACGACACGGGGCGCATGACACCGAAGCTGCTGGACTTCGGCATGTCCAAGATGGTCGACGCTGCCTGGGGTCATTCGACCCAATCGGGGACCCTCATCGGCACGCCGTTTTACATGTCGCCGGAACAAGCCGAGGGCCGCAAAGAGCAAGGCCCGGCAACGGACGTATGGTCGATGGGGGTGATTCTTTACCGATGCCTCACGGGCTCGCTTCCGTTCTACGCGAGCACCCCGACCAAGCTGCTGCTCAGCATCGTCGCGGCAGAACCAACGCCGACCGCCGAACGCGGTCGCAACGTCCCCCCGGCCCTCGCCGAGGTGACCGACCGCTGCCTACGGGCCGACCTCGACGAACGCTGGCCTTCGATGGAAGCGCTCATCGAGGCCCTCCGGGCCGCCGCCGAAGAAGAGGGGGTGGCTTTCCCTGCGCTCCCGGACGCCGACGCCGCCCCCGCTCCCGCTCCCGAGAGCTTCGACCCGGGTCCCCCACAGACCGACGGCTCTCGCCGCCCGAAAGCGTTGCTGGTCGGCGTCGCGGTCGCGGTCGCCCTGGCCTCAGGCCTTGGTTTGTGGATGTCGCAAAGGACGGACGCCATCTCGGAGGAAGACCCCGCCGCTACGGCTTCGACACCAGTGCAAGAAGCGCAAGAAGACCGAGAAGACCAACAGCCCAGCGCGACAGCACCGGACGGGAGGGAAGTCTTGAATACACCTTCAGGCTCGCCCTCGGAGGACGACCAGGACCCGGACGACCCCCCCGAAGGCCCCGGAGCCCCAGCGGAAACCGACGGGACCGACGAGCCTCCGGTGGCCGACGCCCCGAGGCACCCCGAGAACCATCCCCGGGGCATGGGTTCACGCGCTACAATGGGCTCATCGACGCCTCCCTCCACCATGGATGCCCCCCCCACCGGCGCGGGCACCATGCGCCTCCCCGGGGTCGCCGAGGACTGGTAGCGACGACCATCGGCCAGAGTGCCGCCCTGGCCGTCGGCCTCTGCTTCTTGCCATTCTTCTCGCCATTCTTCTTGGCGGGCACCGCCGTCGCACAGGAGACCCAGGAGACCGCGGAGGCCCCCACCCCAGCAGAGACCGAAGAAGCCCGGGAGCTCTTCCGCCGCGGGGTGGCCCTGAGCCGCGAGGAGCGCTGGGGCGAAGCCATCGAGTACTTCCGGCGCTCGGCCGCGATCACGCCGCGACCGAGCACGACCTTCAACATCGCCCTCGCGTTGCTCCGCCTCGGCCAGCCAAACGAAGCCAAGGCCATGCTCACCCTCTATCTCACCCAGTCCGAAGGCCAGGCACGCGAAGCCAACCGGCGTGCTCAGTCGGCTGAGCTCATGGAGCTCGCCGAATCGTCCATCGCGGTCCTGACCCTCGAGGTCTCCCCCCCCGAGACCGAGGTTCGGGTCGACGGCGTACTCTTCGAGGGCACCGGAAGCACCCGGATTCTCTCCCTCGACCCAGGCGTCCGCGTCATCCGTGGCACCCTCGAAGGATTCACCGCCAATACCCTCGAGCTCTCGTTCTTGGAGGGCGCTCGCATCACCGAATCCCTCATCCTGACAGCGCGGACCGATCCGGCGCGCATTCGGGTCACGACGAATGTCACCAGCGCCATCATTCGCATCGACGACATGGAGGTCGGACAGGGGTCGTTCATCGGAGAGCTCGAACCAGGAAACCATCGCATCGATGTGCAGGCCCCCGGGTACGAGCCCTTCCGCCGTGACCTCGAAGTCTCCGCCCTCGAGCGCGTCAACGTGACCGCATCGCTCTCACGCATCGAGTCGGGTAGCGCGTGGACGAGCCCGTGGCTCTGGGTCGCGGTCGGCGTCGTGGTGCTCGGTGCGGGCGTCGGCGTGGGCGCCGGCGTCGCCTCATCGGGTACCGCCCCGGCCTACGGCGGCACGACCGGCGTGGTGCTTCAGGGCCTCAGCGGCCGCTGACCGGCCTCAGAGGAAATCGCGAAGCAGATCGGCCAGCTGGTCGTGGCTCGTAGTGCTCGGGCACGGCACCCAGAAGCGCGCGATCGGCGCTCGCTCTTCAAGCTCGTCTCGTTGACGCTGAGTCGCACCCCAGAGAACGACCTTCGCCTCGCGCACCTCCTCGGGGAGCATGGTCGCGAGGGTCATCGGGTCGACGGCGGGGAGCGAGCAATCGACGACGATCACCGGAGCCTCGCCGGAGTTCATCTCGACTGCGGAGAGCAGCTCGAAAACGTTGCGAATCTGCCGGACCCGAGCGCTCGCAAAGAGCTGGCGGGCGATGCCTTGAATGCTGGTCCGGTCGAGGGAAGAAACCAGGATCAACCGGGACTGGGCTGCCGGTACCGCCAGGGGGGGCAGAGGGGGCAGGAGCGGCGTGGGTGTTTCAGCGGGCTCCGCCGTGAGCTCTTCGTCCGAGCGCGTTCGGATGTGGGAGCCCATCATCACGAGGATCGGCTCGAGGCCTTCGACGACCGACTCCGCCGTGTCCAGACCCGCGTAGGATTCGAGGGCGCGGCGCAGCGAATCGGTCACGAAGGTGCGAGCGCGGGACGCCTCTTCGGGGACGACGCCGAGTTGGGCGAACATCAAGGCCATGTCCAAGACGAGTCGGGCCTGGTCCGGGGCGAGGACCGCTGACAGCGCCTCTTGCACGCTGCGAGCGACGGGACCTCTGATTTCGAGTGGGGCGGTACTCATCGGGGGGGGCGAACGAGCCTCTTGATTCACCCTAACGGCCGCTGAGCATCGACGCCAGAGGGCCGCCGCATTTTGGTGCGACCTGCGGCCCCATTGTGGGACGTCTGCCTACGAGAGCGGCCTCACAATTACGAAAGCGGCGCCGAACCGTGGTCCAACGCCGCCGAACGTATCGTCGCAAATTGTTCGCCGGCTCAGTCGACCTTGAGCAGCGAATCGAGGATGAAGAGCCCGCCGTCGATCGGGCTGACCTCGCCACCCAGGGCGTACGAGTCGAAGGCCGTATAGCCGGCAACGCCGTAATGATCGTAGACCCAATCACTGGTGTCGAAGTCGATGTCGACGCGGAGATCCTGGCTGGCCTCGGGGGTCAGGGCCAGGAACGAGTAGGCGATGACCTGCTCGGGATAGCCCGGCAGGTCGTCGGCGCTCGCGACCAGGTCGTCGTAGAGTGCCGTCGCGACCGCCGCCCGAGCCTGGGCGAGGGACTGGGTGGTGGCGCTTTCGTAGTCGACCGCCCCGTCACGGTCGACGGCGAAGCGAATCTCCATGGCGTTGGCGCCAATCTGGCCGAAGCCGTCGAGGGTCGCGTTCTCCGCAGAGGTGACGGCTTCGTAGTTTTCCCGAGCGAGGTCGAAGATCGCCGCGAGGGCAGCAACGTCGATCCCGTTATCGGTGACCACCTCGGCGCGGTCCGCCGCGAGCTCGGTCTCGCCGACGTCGCGGCGAATCTCGGCGACCTGCAGGTACGCGTGGACCGCGGCCGCAAGCTCTTCGCCGGTGTGTTCGAGGAGGAGCTGGTTCAGCGCCCGGTCGTCGAGGCGGTAGTCGGTGACGACCGCGCTCTCAGGCCCGGTCAGGGAAGCCGCGATCTCGACCGTCGCCTGAGAGGTCAAGCGCAGCTCGGCCGCCTCGGTGACCAGGACCCGCTGGGAGGTGGAGAGGCCGCCGATCTCGGCGGTGAAGGCGGCGAGGCCGTCGGCACGCAGGCGGATGGTCTCCGCGTCGGCCAGGACGTCTTCGAAGCAGGCCGACCCGGCCCGGCTCCCGGGGGAGCAGAGGGACTCGGTGTGACGCTCGAGGTCGTTGCCGTAGGTCTCGAGGATGGCAAAGGCATCCGGTCCGGCGAGGGCGATGAGCATGGCATCGACGTGGTCGAGGAGCTTGTCGCGCTGCATGTAACCGTCGCCTTCGACGACCTGAATGAAGAGGTTGGCCTCGCCGGTGGGCGCGGCGGCGACTCGGGGGTCCCAAACGAGACCGCTGAGGCCGACACGGGTGTAGCCGTGGCTCGAGAAGAACCAGCCACCCTCGTTGTGCAGCGAGTCGAACATCAAGGAGCGCGCGCCGCCGGGGGTCTGGACGATGGTGGTGCCAGACGACTCGATGGTCTCGGAGAAGAACTTCATGCCGAGCAAGTCGATGCCGGCGTAGCCGGTGGTGGACTCGCCGGTCCGGAGCATGTCGAACTCGGCGTGTACGCCCGGCTCGCCTTCGTTGCTGAGGAGCTGGGCGAGGCGGATGTCGCCCTTCAGGAGCTGCTGGAGGGCCTCTTCACCATCGCCGGTGAGCTCGTCGAGGTCGAAGCGGATACGAGCGACGCTGAGCCGGCTCTCACGACCGGAGCGCTCGAGGCGACCGTCGATGAGGTTGATCTGCCGATTGAGCTGCTTCTGGAGAGCCTTCTCGACGATCCGGCCGAGGTCCACAGTCTGGCCCGCGATATCGACCTCGGCCTCGATGAAGCCGGTGACACCCCAACCATCGCGAATGGCGAGCTGGGCGCTCTTGGTGAAGATGCGGGAAGTACCGACGTCGATGTAGACGTCGTCGCCCTCCATGCGGACGAGCTGAATGTCCAGGTGGCCTTCGAGGCGAGCCCGGAGGGCGCCGCTGACGATGATGTTGTAGGTGAGGCCGGCCGTCGGCTCGGCGATGATCAGGGGAACGCCGGCGCCGATGTTGACGCCGAGGGCGCCGTCGCCGGAGAGGGCGATGGACTCGCCCGGGCTGAGGTCGCGGATGTCGTCGACGCTGCGGGGCAGGATGAAGCCGCGGCTCTCCTGGAGGGCCTGGAGCATGGCCGAGCCGTTGCTGCGGATCTCGTTGCCGAAGGCACCGATGACGCGGCTCTCGACCTCTGCACCGGCGGTGAAGCCAATGCTGACTCTGCCGTCGCCTCCGTCTTCGCTCAGGCCGCCGGTCTGGAAGTTCCAGCCATGGTCGAATTCGGCGGAGATCTGGAATGCCGCCTCGGCGAAGACCTCGTCGCCGCTCGCCTCGAGGTGACGCTGGCGTACACGGTTGACCGCCGTCGACAGCTCCCGCTCGCCATACCGGTAAGCGAGGCCCGAGGTCAGGGCGTCGAGGTCGTGGACGGTGAGGTCGCCCTCGGCGTCCGCCTCGAGGGCGTAAAGCTCCGGCGCATCGAAGCCGACCGCGACGTTGTCGAAGGCGAGGGCATCGTTGAGCTGATCGGTGGCGAGACCGGCGGTGACGTTGACCAGATCCCCCCGGTCGACCCGCCGGGCCTTGTCCCAGAGCGACCGGATGCTGCTGCCGAGGCCGTCGCACTTGCCGCTGCAGTCGACCCCGACTTCCGAGAACTCGACGGCGCCCCCCGAATCACACCCCGCGAGGAGTCCCAATCCTAGGCCTAGAGCGATGATTTGCCTGACGTGCCCCATAAACAGTCCTCTCGAGTCCACCGGGGGAAGCCCCGATAAGCGACCAACCGCGCGAGTCTAGCAGGCAAGGAGGCACATTGCCCCTTCCGGCACACTGATTGCGTTACGTCTCGGAAGAGGAATTCTCCCGTAATTTCTCACACCATCATGGTGATGCGCTTCTCAACCGGCTCTCCCGGAGGCCGGCGCTGCCCCCGCTCGGCCTCGCGGAGGAGTTTGAGGATGTGGGA
>QMMC01000130.1 GCA_003647065.1 Deltaproteobacteria bacterium
ATCGAAGGCGCTGCGCGCCGGCCTCCCCCCGCCCCACGCCCCCCATCGACGCGCGGCGACCCCGGGGGCGGCTGCCCAGGAAGATGACAGCCGCTGGGAACCGACGGTCGACGACGACATGATCGACCCCTTCCTCGAGGAGTGTCAGGAGCGCGTCGAAGGGTTGGCGGAGCGCCTCGTCGAACTCGAACGAGCCCCAGACGACAAAGAGTTGGTGAGCGCCATCTTCCGGGATTTGCACACCCTCAAGGGCTCGAGCGCATTCGTGGGTCTCAAGCGCATGACCCGCCTCGCCCACGCCGCGGAAGACCTCGTCGGCCACATTCGGGAAGGCCGGCGCGTAGCCGACCGAGGCGTCATCGATGCGCTCCTCGGGTCCCTCGATGCCCTCTCGCAGATCACCCAGGCCGCCTCCGCGCGGGGAGACATCGACGTCGACATCGACCCGGCCCTCGCCCTGCTCTCGGGATTGCCCAGCGACGCCGCGGGAGCGAGCGCAGGCGGCGGCCGACCCGCCGTCGCCATCAGCCGCAAGCCCACCGCCGGGGCCGAGCGCAAGACGAACGTGCGGCATCAGACGCTGCGCATCGACTTCGAAAAGCTCGACCTCTTGATGAATCTGGTCGGCGAGCTGATCATCGCCAAGGGGCGCCTCTCGATGGGCATGACTGGCCTCGGATCCCTCGGCCGCGAACTCGGCGACCAGCGTCAAAGTGCTCGCAGCCTGGCGGGCCGCGTCACCGCCCGGTCCGGGGCGGTACGGTCCGAAGGGCTGTGGACCGAACTCGGCCGCATCCACCGCGTCTTCGAGCAGCTGAGCGGAGACCTCGACTCGGCGAGCCAACAGCTCGACTTCGTTGCGGGAGAGCTCCGAGACCAGGTGATGAAGCTGCGCATGGTACCCATCGGCCGGAGTTGGTCGAAGTACCACCGGACGGTCCGGGAAATCGCCCTCAAGCTGGGCAAGCAGGTCCGCCTCGAACTCGAAGGAGAAGACACCGAACTCGACAAGCTGCTCGTCGAACAACTCGACGACCCGCTCCTGCACCTCGTGCGCAACGCCATCGACCACGGCGTCGAAGGGCCCGACGTACGCATGGCCGCCGGCAAAGAAGCCGAAGGGCGCGTCACCCTCTCGGCCTTCCATCGCGGAAACCAAATCGTCATCCGCATCGCCGACGATGGCGCCGGCATCAACGTCGATCGCGTCCGCGAAAAGGCCGTCGAGAAGGGCATTCTCGACGCGGATGAAGCGAAGGAGCTCGCCGACGAAGACATCTTCGACCTCATCTTCCGGGCAGGGTTCAGCACCGCGGGGCGGGTCAGCGACCTCTCCGGCCGCGGCGTCGGCATGGACGTCGTGCGCGAGACCATCAGCCGCCTCAAGGGCACCGTCGCCGTGGACTCGACCATCGGAGGCGGCAGCAGCTTCGAGATCCGCTTGCCGCTCACCCTCGCCATCGTGCACGTCCTGCTGGTCCGTATCGGCGGCCAAGTCTACGCCATCCCCCTCGATCTCGTGGAGCGCACGGTCTCGGCCCTGCCCGAATCAATCCGTCGCGCGACGAACCGCGAGCTCCTCCACGAAGGGGGCCAGGAGATCCCCCTCATCCGTCTGCACGACCTCATCGGTGTCGGCGGCACACCGGGGCGGATGACCAAGGAGCAACCCGTGGTTCTGGTCGACGTCGCCGGGCACCGCTACGCCCTCGCCTGCGATGGTTTGCTCGGCCGCCAGGAGATCGTGATCAAGTCCCTCGGCACCCTGCTCCACCGGGTCCCGGGCGCCTCCGGGGCGACTCTGGTGGGCGAACGCTGCGTGCTAATCCTCGACATACCGACCCTGGTTGCCATGGCGATCAGCGGGCGGGGCGGGCCGCACGTGCCTCGGGGCACCGACGACGAGGGCGTCGATGGGGGGGGAGACGCACCGCGGATCCTCGTCGTCGAAGACTCCGACACGGTCCGCGAAGCGATGCGACGCATCCTCGTGGATGCGGGCTACGACGTGGTCACCGCTGCCGACGGATCGGCGGGCCTCGCGGCCGCCGAAGAAAGCGCCTTCGACCTGATATCCACGGACGTCGTGATGCCCAAGATGGACGGCTACGAGCTCACCCGAAAGCTTCGCCAGAACCCTCAGTATCGAGACGTGCCCATCGTGATGGTGACCTCCAAGGAGGATCGCATCGATCAGATCCGCGGTTTCGACGCCGGCGTCGATGCGTATCTCACCAAGCCAGCCGATGCGACCGAGGTGCTCCGGGCCATCCGACGCGAGCTGGCACGCCATGGTAGCCACGAGGGACGCGATGACGACGACCAGAGCGAGTGAGATGGCAGAGCACCCCGAGTTCCCATGGCCGTCGCTCGTCGCAGCGGTTGCCCTTGCGGTCGGCGTCGGGGCCTGTAGCCAAGAGGGCGTCATCACCATCGACGGCCGCGGTGACGGTGGAGAGCCTCCTTCGGGAGACTCGTCGGTCGCCGACGGGGGCGTCGACTCGTCTCGTCCGGACACCGGTGTGGCCGACGGCGGCTGCACCGAGGCCCCATCGCGGAGCCCGTGGGTCCCCGTCGACACCGGGGGCCCCGCGGGGGAGAGCCTGTCCGCGTGCATCGGCCGAGTCGGCTCCCTCACGGACGACCGTCTGCCAGAGACCCAGGACTACGACATCACCACCTTCGGCGGCCCCGGCGATGAGCAGCCCGTTTCGTGCGCGTCACCCGACGCCGACGGGACCTGGTACTACGCGGCGAACGCCCAGCGATTCCGGTGCGGCCAGCGGATTCGCGTCATCGACGCGGCGAGGAGTCGGTGCGTCATCGTCGAGGTCGCAGACATCGGCCCCAACGCCTGCGTCGAGGAGGCGGGAGCAATGCCCATCTTCGACGTTTCTCCGTTGGCGAGCCAGGCCCTCTTCGACGTCGACAGCGTGGGATGGTCCGAACATCGGGCGGTCTACGCCGCTCCCGTCGACAACGACAACGTGCTCGGCCCCTGCGACCACCACGACACCCCGTCCGTACGCCTCCGAGGTTTCATCGGCGGTGCATGTGAGAGCGCCACCGAGTGTGCCTTCACTTCGGGCACCTGCCTCACGGACGCCGCGGGCTACCCCGATGGCATGTGCACGCGCCCGTGCGCCACCGGATGCCCCGATGCCGTCGGCCCCAACGCCTACACCGCCTGCCATCGGTTCCCGGACGGTGCGAACCGCTGCGTGGCCCGCTGCGACTTCACTCTCTTCGCGAATGGCTGCCGGGACGGCTACGGCTGCTTCGACAGCCCGGGCCTCAGCGGCGGGCCTACGCGACAGGTGTGCATGCCCGTGACTTGCCCGTGACTTGCCCGTGACTCGCCCGTGAACGGCCGGGTAGCCGACCACGGGTCAGAGACAGATCGTATCGAAAGCGACTTCGAAAGGCACATCGAAGGACCCCGTCACCTCGACCGGCGCCGAGGCGAAGGGTTCGCGGCAGTCGCCGAGGGTGAGCGTGTAGGTCGCGGTCAATCGCGACCCCGGCAACGAATCGAGACTGGAGAAGTCCACGGTCCCCGCGGCGGCGCTCCCGAGGCAGGTGCCCCATTGCTCGTCAACGATAGTGAAACGCACGGTCAATCCGCTGTCGTCTGGCTCGGCGACGATGGTATTCGGGCCCAGAAAGAGGTTCGTACCGATGGCGTCCCGCCGGATGGAGAAGACCAGGCGCTCGCCGACGCTCGGAACGCACGAGCCGGTCGTGAGTCCCACCACGAGGGTCGGCACATCGCAGCGCGCGCCGTCCCAGGTTGCATAGCTCCGGTGCACGCCGAAGGGCACCCCTTCCCCTCCGAGTTCCACGACCGCGTCGGTGCCAGTGCCGGCACCCGCGAGGTAGCACCCTAGCGGCAGACTCACGTCTGGAGTGTCGCCGTCGACGATGGCGTCGACGGCGCCATCCCTGATGGCCGCGTCTCTGGCCGAATCACGGACGCTGCTGTCCCGAAGCGGTGGATTGATCACTTGGGCGTCCGTCGAACCGTCCGGCGCCGGGGCGAGGGGCGGCCGCACGCGCTCCTCGCAACCCGCCAGGAGCAACACCCCCGCTAGGACTCCGACCGCGCATCGCCAAGCAGACATGCAAACAAGCATAGCTCAGCGCACCAAACGCGCCGCAATAAGGGCCTGCGCGCTCTACCGGCGGCCCCAGGCTCTGCGCAAGACCCACTCCACGCCAAAGAGCAGGACCAAGCTCAGGAAGGCCCAGAAGCTCGCGAGGGGCGCCAGGGTCGTCGTTCCGAGGGAACGTCGCCTCGTCGAGTCGAACCCGTCGAGGCTCGGCGCTTCTTGCAGAGTGACGAAGGTCCCCCGGGTACGCGCCGCGATGGTCCGGAGCGTCTCCGGCCGCGCCGCCGGGGCCGCGAGCTCCTCGCCCCCCGACTCGACGACGAACCCCTCCTCGGCCAGCCAAGAGAGGTCATCGCCCAGGCGCGCCGCGGCCCGATAGCCTCCGGGGAGCAATGGCCCATCGAGGGTGGCTTCCACTCGTCCAGCGGCGTCACTGGTCAGCTCCTCGTGGGCGAGCTCGGTGCCATCTCCCGCGAGCAAGGCAACGCGGATCGTGCGCCCCGCGAGGGGCTCGTAGCTCGCATCCCGGAGCACCGCCGTGACCCGCACCGGAGCGCCGGCGCCGTAGTTCGGCCGATCGGTCGTGACCTGGGCCGGGTCGAGGGTCGGGTCTCGGGTGAGCCACCGGATGGCGCGGTCCCAGAAGCGCTCATACATGCTCGCGTCTCCCGAGGCGCCACCGGTGCTGATGCCCCAGCGGTAGCTGGTGTCGGTGCCGAAGGCGAGAGTCCGGCCGATGCCGGCGGAGCCGACGGCCAGGACCGGCATGGCCTCTCCGTGAGAATCACGCCGCCGGGGGTGAGTGAGCAGAGCCTGGCCATCCCCCCGCAGCCCGGTCAGAACGTTGGCGCCTTCGAGGGGCTCGACGCGGGACCAGAGGGCCGCGCTCGCCGCAGGGTCCGGAAGCAACTCGATGAGCGGATGCCGCGAGCGGCCCGGGACGACGACGGGCGCGAACCGCCCCATCACCAGGGTGCGCTGCTGCGGAACGTCCCCCGACGGCATGGCGACCGGCAGAATCTCGGCGATGGGCGTTTCTCCATACCCTGCAGAAGCGAAAGACAGGTCCCCGCCGATCATCGCGAAGCCTCCCCCTCGCATTACGTAGTCCCGAATGCGAGGCAGGTATCCAGCCATTTGATAGGGCGCGAACTCGAAGTTCTGAAAGAAGACGAGGTCGAAACTGCCGAGGTGCTCGCTGAAGAGTTCGTCCGTCGGAAAGGGGATGAGAGCCATCTCATCGGGCGCCGCCATGGTGAGATCCGCCCCGGTCCGAAGGATGAAGAACGAGATCAGGTCGATGGAAGGGTCCCGCTTGAGGAAAGAACGCAGAAAACGTTCGTCCCAACTCGGCCGACCGGCGACGAGCAATACCCGCAGCTTGTCCCGCGTCACGCGCACCAAGAATACGCGCTCGTTGTTTTCTGCGACGGCATCCCCGGGAGCGAGGGGTATGGAGAGACGATATACGGAGCGACCGAGTTCGGACGGAACGAAGGCAATCTCGGCGACGCCTCGTCCCCGAGCGTCGGCTACGACGGTCGTCTCCCGGACGAGTTCCTCGCCGGCGTGCAGCGCGACGGGAACCTCCGTGCCCTCCCCCCGAGTCGTATGCACGACGACCCGCACGCGGGCGGCCTGCCGCAAGAACGCAATCTCGTCGGCCTCCACCATCTCTATCGCGTCGTCGACGAGGTCCTCGGCCGCGCCGACCGCCACCGCATGCACGCGCGCGCCGCTCGCCGCGAGGGCTGCCAGTTCACCTTCGTCGATGTCCCCGGCACCGTCGGAGACGATGACGACCGCCCCGAGGTCGGCCCCACCGTCGCCCCCAATCACTTCGTCGAGGCTCGCCCCAATGCGTGTCTGGTCGTCGTCTCGGGGCAAAGCCTCAGCCAGTTCTTCCAGGGCGACGGGAATGGCGCCCTCTCCAAAGCGGTAAAAAGCGGCATCGGCGGAGTCCCCGCCGGCCTCTCCGTGCCAGCGCCGAAGGAGCTCTTCCGTGCGCTCGGCCCGAGACGTCGAAGACGCCGCCACCCCCATGCTGCGAGAAGTGTCGACCAGGACCGCGAGGCGTCCCTCGGTCGTGGTGAAACGCTCCCCGGTCCAGCGCGGTTGCACCGCCACCGCGAAGACGAAGAGCGCCGTCACGATACGAAGTCCCGCGAGCACGCGCGCCCGGTCCCGGCGTCCGTCACGGCGAAGCTCGAGGAGCCCCAACCCAACCACCACTGCGAGGCAGATGGCCAGGATGGTTGCGGTCAGGGCGCCGCCGGGGACCGCGAGATCGAAGCGCAGGGTATCCATGACGGGTCGGGCCCAAGCCTACGGCATCGAACCGCGACGCCTCATGATGAAGGGCGCGTGGACCTGGTCGTCCTTGTAGTCGAGGCAGAGGGCATACATCACGAGGTTCACGCCGAAGCGAATGGCGCGCTCCCGTTGCCGGTCCCCGCCGGGGATGACCGCGTGTTCCCAGGTGCCGAGGTTGTCCCGGGCCCATGCGCCTCCGAGGTCGTGGCGACTGTAAACGAGGGCCGCCCGCCCACCGTGCTCGATCGCCCGGACCTCCCTCGGCCCGGCAACTCGCCCGACCGGTCGATCGAGTAGATAGAACGAGCGGTAGATGGTGTGAGACGCGGGGAGAGTTCCGAAGCGTTGTTCGGGAAAGGCCCGGGCCACCTCTCTCTGAATGGACTCGTCGAAGCCGCTCCCGTCCGGGGAAGCATCGTCCACCAGCACGAAGCCCCCGAACTCGACGAAGCGCCGGAGGCCCGAAATTTCGCCCTCGGAGATGGGTGGGAACGCCTGGTCCCCAGCCCAGTAGAGGAACGGTGTCTCGAAGATGGAGGGGTCGTCGAGGCGGGCACGCGTTGGTCGAAGACGGGTCTCGATGCTGGTTCGCTTGCGTACCTCCCAGGCGAGGCGCCGAGCCGCGGACTCCCGGGGCCGGTCGGATGCATCATCGAAGGCCACCTGCCGCACATCGAAGAGCGTCGTCTCGCCGATCGCCCGGGCTCCGAGGGGCGCAATCGCGGCGAGGCCGAGGGCGACGGCGAGGGTTACCACCGTACGCGTCACGTCAGAGGTGTTTACCACGCCCATCACCTTGTCGCTCTGCCGTGGGTCCGATAGCATCGCGGCGCTTCTCGGCGGGATAGTAGCACCCGGAAGCCCCAGGGGAATCGATGCAGCACACGATATTTGCGCTCCTCCTCGCGGCGGCGATGGCCTGGTTTCCAGGGCCCTCGTCCGTCGCGGAGGCCCAGGCCCCGGACCACGCAACTGAGCATGATCCGAACCCGGTCTCCCACGAACCCGCCCACCACGAGCCCCCGGGCGTCGAGGACGAGAGCCTCGATCACAGGATGCAGGTCGGCCTCCGAGTCGGGGCCGGCATGCCTTACGTCTTCGCCATCCGCTATGGCGACGGCCCCCGGTGCGATACCGCGGGGGAGAACTTCTGCCGGGACTTCGGCACCCCGGTCCTCGATGTGGAGCTCGGCTTCGGGGTGACCGACAGCGCCGAGGTGAGCTTCTCGAGCCGCTTCGGGCTCACCGAGAGCGATGTCTCCGGGAGCCACCCCATCCAGCTGGGCCTCGGCATCCGAGGATTCCTCTCTCCGGAAGAGCTCTTCAAGCTCTACATCGGCGGCCGAGTGATCCTCGACCTGACCCAGAGCAGCCTTCCCAACTGGAACGACATCGACTTCGGGGTGCGCGGCGAGTTCGGCGCGCAGTTCGACCTGCTCCGGCACCTCGGTCTCTACATCCAGATCGGCGCGTCGATCGCGTTCATCCGTGCGTTCTCCATCACCGCCGACCTCACGGCCGGCGTGCAGGTGCGTTTTCCGTGAACCCGTCCAAGCCCGCCATCATTCGACTCGCATCTCGAGGCCTCGCGGTTGCGGCCCTCACCGTCTTCACGGTGACCGGCTGCCAAGACTGCCAGGACCCTCGCCCCGGCGAGGAAGACATCACAGAGGTCGTACCCCAGGCCGACCCCAGCGACCAAGACGAGACCACCCATGCGCACCCCGAGGATCACGGCGAGGACGTCCGTCTCTTCAAGCGCAGTCGCCCGATGATGGGCACCATCTACGAGATCACCGTCGCCGGCGAAAGCGACGGCGTCGCCGGGCCGGCGATCGAAGCGGCCCTCGACGAGATCAGTCGCCTCGAAGAGGTGCTCTCGGAGTGGCAGGAGGGGAGTGAAATCTCCGAAATCAACCGGAACGCCGGGGGCGAGGCCGTGACCGTCGGCCCCGACACCTTCGCCGTCGTCGCCGCGGGGGTCGAGGTCGGAGAGTGGTCGAACGGCGCCTTCGACCTCTCCTGGGCAGCGCTCCGGGGGCTCTACGATTTTCGCCCCGGTCAGCAGCACATCCCCGACCCCGCCGAGGTGACGCCTCGTCTGTCGCTCATCGACTACGAGCAAATCGCCATCGACCCCGAGGCGCGCACCGTTCGCATCGGCCGCGAGGGCATGCAGATAGGCACCGGCGGCATCGGCAAGGGGTACGCCCTCGACCGGGCCGCAGACGTGCTCCGGGCCCGCGGCCTCGAGAGCTTCATGCTCTTCGGCGGCGGTCAGGTCCAGGTCCACGGCCTCCGGGGCAACCGCCCGTGGCGCGTCGGCATCCAGCACCCCCGGGAGCCTGACTTCTTCGCCTTCCTCGAAGCGACCGAGGGCACCATCTCGACCTCCGGCGACTACGAGCACTTCTTCATCGACGACGAGGGCAAACGCTGGCACCACATCCTCGACACCGAGACCGGGCTACCCGCCGACAAGGCCCTCTCCGTCACCGTCGTCGCCCCCTCCGGCGTCTACGGCGATGCGCTGTCCACCGCGTGTTTCGTCCTCGGCGCCGAGCAGTGCCTCGAGATGATGGCCCGGGTCCCCGGCGGCGCCGAAGCCGTCATCGTGACCAGCGACTTCGAGGTCGTGATGACCCCCGGCATCGTCGATCGCATGCGCTGGAACATCCAGACCGAGAACGGATTCCTGCCGCACTGATTTCTGGATCCACCGAGACCAAGACCGAGACCAAGACCGAGGAGCGCGTACGCCTCGGCCTCGATGACGATTCAGTTCGCGCAGCAGCGGAAGCCCAAGTGGCCCTGGGTTGCATCGCGTGCAAGCGACACGGCGGCGTCCGAACACTCGAATCCGTCTCCATCGTCGAAGGCGCCCATGGCGCGACAGGTGTCCGAGCCGCCGGCGGTGCCGGTGCAGGCGTCGATCCATTCCACCGCGTTGGTCATGAGGCCGAACAAACCCGCCTCCGGGCCGGCGCAGCAGGCGCGGGCATGGACGGCCTCCGAAGTCCCCCCGCCGGCCTCGATCGGGGGACAACGGTCGGCATCGCTGGCATCGCCGTAGGGTTCCGCCTGGGAACCACCGTTGCTGCAGGCGTAGTACCACTGGCTGTCGCTCGAAGTCGCGGCGACCTCGGTGAGCGTGGCACCAGTCCGCGAGCCGCAGAGGTGCTTCCCAGCCGCTTCGCAGTAGGCACGGGCATCGCACCAGTCGACGTAGGCAACCGGCTCATCACCTGCCGTCGCCGGCCAACCGCTGTCGGGGGTGAAGTCCGTATTCCAACTGCAATGCGCTGGCTGCCCGGCGGTCGAGGGCGATGTCGCCAGGAAGTCCGCGTACTGGAGGTTGGTGACCTCGGTGCTGTCCACGCAGAAGAAGCTCCCCGCGTCGTCCGGCACTTCGACCATCGGGGGACCGTCACCAGTCGGGCACGGGGTCTCCGCCGCCGCAGGGGTGCAGCAGACCGTCGTGGGGTCGCCCGCAGACACGCACCCATCCGAGTCGCCACCGTACGAGCGACAGGTCGGATTGATGACGGCGCCCGGTGTGATGTCGTAGCTCCCGGGGTCGCCCTCCGTGCACGATCCCGAAGACCCGGCCCCCGAGAAGAGCACGGTGCCCGTGCACGACGCCCCGGCGTAGGCGGTGATGTCCGCCTCGCAGCCATCCGCCCGGAACTGGCATGTGCACGCAGAGCAACCTCGATCATCGTCGAAGGCCCCGTAGGTCAGCTGCCGACGACCGTAGCCGGAGGGGCAGACCATGTCGCCGGCCCGCGTCACGCAGAACGCTTCGGGGGCGGCCGGCCGCGGAACGCAGCGCTCGCCCGCGGCGCACCCCGTCGCGGCGCTCCCGGTAGGCGTCGAACACTGGGTCAGCTCCGTCGTCCAGGCAGCCGCGCCGCTGGTGGCCGTAGCTTCGGCGACCACACTGCAGCTTCCGCGCGCAGCGAGGCCTTCCCGGGGAATGAAAAACTCGCTGGACTCGGGGGATTCCTGGCAGCCCGTCCCGCCCACCGACCCAGCGGTGCACGTCCCGGAACAACTTCCGTTCTTTTGGCAAACTCTGGCAGGGGCGCTGCAGACCCCGGTGGGCGTCGGGGAGCCGCATTCGCAGGCGGTGCACACGGAATCGTCGCCGGTCGCACCCGAGTTGCCGAGGGCCGATGCCTCGGTATACGGCGCCTCGCACGGCCCCGAAGCACCGACATCACCGGACCGAAGGGTGACGGGGTCCGACCAGCCCGTTTCGGGCTCGGGCACGCAGACGGCGACCGCCATGCAAGTCGGGTCCGCGCAGTCCGGCATCCCATCGCCGTTGTCGTCGAGTCCGTCGAAGCAATCCGCCTCGGGACCCGCGTCGACCGGGACAGCGGAGTCCATCGGGGCGCCGGTGTCCGTCGGGACGGCGGAGTCCGTCGGGGCGCCCGTGTCTGTCGGGGCGCCGGTGTCCGTCGGGGCGCCGGTGTCGCCCGCGGCGTCCCCGGCCCCGCTATCGGCCATCCCCGTGTCCGACGGGGTCGAGCCGTCGTCTCCGCACCCGCCGAGCAACAAGAGAGCGAGCGCCCCCAAGACCAACGTACGATTCCCCAAACGGCACATGTGCATTCGACCCCTCCGCGGTCACCATAGGGGGACCGAGGAGCGCACATCAAGGACAAGAATCTGTGCGCGAGGGCGGCACCGCATCGGTAGCAGGGTCCGGTTCAAGACGGAGAAACGCCGGCGGAAGCCTTCTTGCCGAGCTGAACCAAGGGCTGCGAGAGAGCCGCTTCGGGACAGACGTCGACGCAGTCGCCGCAGTTGGTGCAGGTGCGCCCTACCCGGTCGTCCACCGGCGAGTTGCCCATGGAGCACTCGCGCTCGCAGGTGTGGCAGCCGACGCAGGCATGGGCATCGCGAACCACCGTCAGCGAGCGCTTGGTGGTGCAGGCGCCGTAGAGCGCGCCGACGGGGCAGATGTACTTGCACCAGCCGCGGCGCGCGAAGCTGACCTCGACGAACAAGATGATGGCCACGACGAGCAACTCGCTGCCGACCGTGCCCAGATAGGTCGAGCCGACGATGGCGCGGCTGATGAGGCCGATGGGGCAGATGTAGCAAAAGACCGGGACGCCGAAGACGAAGGACGCGACGAGGCCCGCCCCGAGGAACGAGTAGAGGAAGATTTGCCCGCGGCGGTATTGCGCGGGGGTATCGGGGCGCGGCGGGGGCCTCTTGAAGACGCGCCGAACGGCGAGGTGCACCTTGTCTCCGAGCTCCGAGAAGAACCCCTGGGGACAGATCCAGCTACAGAACACGCGCCCGGCGACGAAGGCCAGGGCGATGAATGCGAAGCCCGAGAGCAAGAGCCCGGCGTCGAGGGTACGCGAGGCGAGAGAGGTTTGAGCGACGCCGAGGGGGCAGCTGACGGACCAACTCTCCGTGCCGAAGGAGCAGAGCGTGCCCTGGATGAAGTCGATGCGCGCCATGCTCAGGAGCGGGATGGCGACGAGCATCGCGAGCACCGAAACCTGGGCGCCCTTCCGGGCGATGGGGCGCCACTTCATGAAGTCTCTCCCCGGGGAACCAGGTGGATGGAGCGCGGCTCCGTCGGGCAAACGTGCAGACAAACACCGCAGCCGACGCAAGCCTCGGTGACAACCGGCTGCAGGAGGTCGTCGAGGTCGATCGCCGTGCCCTTGAGCGGGCAGCTGCGGTAGCACTGGTTACACACCGTGCCGGTCCAGGAATAGCAAGACTCCTCGATGACCCGGGCGGTGCCCATCGCCGACTCAACGGCCGGCACCACCGTGAGCGCCGACGTCGGGCAGACCTCGGGGCAGCGCATGCAGAGATAACAGGGAGAGCCGAGGGGATCGATAAAGGGCGTCCCGTAGGACCGGAGAGCGGTGATGGGGCCGAGGCGGATGGATTGGTACGGGCGAACCTCAACGCAGCGCGCACAGCGAATGCAGCTGCCCACGAGGTCGGCCTCGTCGGCAGCCCCCGGAGGCCGCAGGAGCCCGCTGCGATCAAAGAGAAACGACATGGACTCAGCCCAGCCGCCCCATCACGTCGTCACCACGCGCACCGCACACGCCTTGTATTCGGGCTGCTTGGCGCTCTCGTCGAAGGCGCGGATGGTGAGCGCATTGACCGCCTGGTCGGGCCCCGAAAGCGAACCGAAGTGGTAGGGCATGAAGACCGACCCCGCGCGAATGGTCTCGTTGACCCGGGCTCGGGCGCGCACCCGCCCCCGGCGGCTCTCGACGTAGACGTGGTCACCGTCGGCGACGCCAGCCACGCGGGCATCATTGGCGTGCATGTCCACGAAGGGCTCCGGCACCGCGCGCGCGAGGGCCGGGATCTTCCCGGTCCGCGTTCGCGAGTGGTACTGCATGCCCACCAAGCCCGTGATGAGGTTGAGGGGGTAGGTGTCGTCCGGGACCTCGGCGGGCGCCTGGTGCTCGTAGAGGTTGAGGTGCACCTTGCCGCGCGGAAAGTCGCGGTCGACGAAGCGCCGGACAGTGCCCGGATGGTCCGGCGTGGGCACGGGCCACTGGATGCCGCGGTCCCGGCGCAGGCGCTCGTAGCTCACCCCGGTGATGTCGCAGGCCCGCCCCGTCGTACAGCGCTTGTATTCCTCGAAGATGGCCTCGGTGTTCTCGTAGGCGAACTCGTCCCGGAAGCCCATGCGCCGCGCCACGTCCATCACGATGTCGAGGTCCGGCCGGGCCTCCCCGGGCGGCTGAACGGCCTGCTCGATCAGGTTCAAGCCCCGTTCGGAGTTCGTGAGGGTGCCGCCCTTCTCTGCCCACTGGGCCCCGGGCAGCACCAAGTCAGCGAGCTGGGTGGTCTCCGTCGGGTGGTAGGCGTCCTGGACGATGAGGAACTCGGTCTGCTCGAGCACCCGCCTTGCCCAGGTCGAGTCGGGGAAGGTCGCGGCGGGGTTGCTGTGGATGATCCACAGCACCTTGATCTCGCCGCGCTCGATGCCCTCGAGGATCATCGAGATGGGTTTTCCCGGGGTCGGACGGATGCGCGCAGGCGGCACGCCCCAAATCTCGGCGATTTCGGCCCGGTCTTGCTCTTCGGTGACCTTCCGAAAACCCGGGAGCAGATGAGGAAGCGCCCCCACCTCGCGCAGGCCCATGGCGCTGCCCTGGCCGGTGATGGCCATGGGCCCGGCCCCGGGGCGCCCGACGTTGTTGGTGATGAAGACCAGGTTGAGCAGCGTCGTGACCTTGCGCGTGCCGATGGAGCTCTGGTTGAGCCCCTGGCCCCACATGAAGAGCCCAGCCTCGGCCTCGCCGACCATGTGGGCAGCGCGGGTGATCTCTTCGGCCGTGAGGCCCGTGACGTCGGCCACGGCACCGGGCGAGAACGACGTCACATGCTCGCGCAGCTCGTCGAAGTTGTCGGTGAGCCCCCGGGCCTCGCCCTCGTCGATGAGCCCCTCGCCGATGAGCACGTGGGCGATGGCGTTGTGAAGGGCCACGTCGGCCCCCGGTTTGATCTGCAAGTGCAGGTCGGCCCGGGACGCCGTGTCAGTCACGCGCGGGTCCACCACGATGATCGGCGCCTGGGTCCTTTGGCGGCTGCGCATCATGCGCCGGAAGATCACAGGCTTGGACTCGGCGAGATTGTAGCCCGCGACGAAGAAGAGGTCGGCGTGGTCGAAGTCCTCGTAGGCACACGGCGGGCTGTCGCCGCCAAAGGCCTTCACCAGGCCGACCACGCCGCTCGCCCAGCAGAGACGAGCGCTCGATTCGAGGTTGTTGGTGCCGAGGCACCCCTTCACGAACTTGTTGTAAACGTAATACTCCTCCAGGTACTCCGACGCGCTCACGTACATGGCGAAGGAGTCTGGGCCGTGCTCGTCGATGGTCGCCCGGATGCGCTCAGCGACGGTATCGCTGGCTTGGTCCCAGCTGATCTGCTCCATGCCCCCTGCGCCCTTGCGCATCGGATGCAAAAGCCGGTCGTCGGTTTCGAGGATGCCGAGGAGGTTCTGACCGAGCAGGCAAATCTCGCCGCGATTGACCGGGTGGTCCTCCATGCCGCGGACGGCGACCACGCGGTTGTCAGCGACGCCCACGTCGAGGCCGCAACCCACCCCGCAATAGGGGCAGACCGACATATGCCATGAGCTCGCTTCGATGTTCGGCTCGGCGATCTCACGAACCGTGCGCGCGGGCCCGTCGTCGTCATCATCCCCTTCGCAGTCACAACCGACCATCACGAGCGCCAATGCCGCGCTCGAACCCTTTACGAAGTCTCGCCTAGACGGTCGCCATGCCAAAGTGCTCCTCCTATCGAGTCAGACTCTGTTCTGAGGTAGGCACCGCGGTCCCGGGCGCCACTTCGAACCGGGCGGCCCGTGTGCTAAGAGCGCCCCGATGAGTCGTATTTACCGCAAGCTTCCTCCCAAGGGCACCCGCGTCGGCCTGGCGTTTTCCGGCGGTCTCGATACCCGCGCCGCCGTCGCGTGGATGAACGAGAAGGGCATCGAGGTCCACTCCTACACCGGCGACCTCGGCCAGCCCGACGAGAAGGACGTCACGGAGATCCCGCCCCAGGCCCTCGAGCATGGCGCCAAGACAGCCCGCCTCATCGACTGCCGGGAAGCCATGGTCCGCGAGGGCATCGTCGCCATCCAATGCGGCGCCTTCCACCTCGCCGTCGGCGGCCGCAAGTACTTCAATACGACGCCCCTCGGCCGCGCGGTCACGACCACCGCCATCGTCCGTGCCATGCGTGAAGACGGGGTGAACGTCTTCGGCGACGGCTCGACCCACAAGGGCAACGACATCCAGCGCTTCTACCGCTACGGCATCTTGGTCAACCCGGAGCTGCGCATCTACA
>QMMC01000131.1 GCA_003647065.1 Deltaproteobacteria bacterium
AGCGTGAGACACAAGCGAGGTGGTCTCGGTTGCGAGCAGCCCGCGGAGCCTATCTTTATAGGTGAGCAGGCAGCGCAGGAACCGGGGCCAGCTCGCGCCGTGGATCGCGCTCCAGGCGATACTGTTTAGAAGAAGTTGCCGATGGTGAACTCGAACACCATGTCGCGCTCGTTCGGTCGCCGCGCGAAGGGGATACCCCACTCGAAGCGCAGGGGCCCGAGGGGCGAGATCCAGCGGATACCGAAGCCCCAGCTGGTCCGGATGCCGAGGGGGTTCACGCTGCACGAACTGGTCGTATCGTCGCCGAGGGGGGAGGGGGGCGCATTGCAGAGCTGCTGCTCGGTATTCCAGGCGTTGCCGCCGTCGGTGAAGATGACGCCGCGGATGCCGACCGCCTCGATGATGTTGAACTCGAGCTCGAGGTTGTAGAAGAACTGCATGTTGCCGCCGATGACGACGCCGTCGGCGGGCACCGAGGCGTTGGGGTCGTAGCTCCGGGGGATGCCGAGGCGCGGGCCGAGGCTGTTCAGGTTGAAGCCGCGGACCGAGAAGATGCCGCCGAGGTAGAAGCGCTCGTAGATGGGCACGCCTTCGGGGAGGCGCGAGGTGATGAGGCCCCACTCGGTATTGAGCTTCAGGGTGAGCAAGCCGAAGAACTGGCGGTAGAAGCGAGCGAAGGCTCGGTGCCTCAGGAAGACGTTTTCGGAGCCGAAGAACTTGTCGGCGACCTCGAGGGAGTAGCTCGCGTAGATACCGCCGGTGGGGAAGATGCGGTTGTTCCGGGTGTCGTAGGTGACGGAGGCCTGGACCGAGCTGGTCAGGCCGTCGAGGAAGAGGTTCTGCAGCGGGACGCGCTGGAAGATGTCGAAGCCGCGACCGCCGCCGCCGGCGCCGAAGAGGCCGCCGGTGCGGCTCGAGATGTCGACGTACTCGGCCCGGTAGCGGAGGAAGAAGCGCAGCTGATCGATGAAGAGGGGGTGCCCGATGGAGAGGCTGCCGCCGGTCGAGTCGCGGTTGAAATCGACGAACTGCCGGATGGTCTTGAAGACGTCGACGCTGCCGCTCCATTGGGAGCCCCAGAGGTAGGGCTCGGTGAAACGCACCTGGGCGAGCTGCCGGATGCCCGAGAGCTGGAGCTGGAGTGAGAGGCTCTGACCTCGTCCGAAGAGGTTCTGTTGCTGCACCTGGGCCGTGAAGATGAAGCTCTCGATCGAGGAGAAGCCCGCGCCGATCTGGAAGGTACCGGTAGATTTTTCGGCGACCTCGAAGTTCAGGACGATGCGTTCGGGGCTGGACCCTTCTTCTTCGCTGACGTCGACGCGCTCGAAGTAACCGAGGGCGGTGATGCGGGCCTTCGAGCGCTCGACCTCGGTCATGTTGTAGAGGTCGCCCTCGACGATGGTGATTTCGCGGCGGAGGACCTGGTCCCGGGTCTTCGAGTTGCCGCGGATGTTGATGCGCTCGATGCGCACCGGCGGGCCCCGGCGGATCGAGATGATCACGTTTACCCGCCGACGATTCATGTCGAGGTCGGTCTGGGGCACCATCTCGACCAACGCGTAGCCGCGGTCGCGGTAGTAGCGTGTCACCTCGAGGAGGTTGGCGGCGATGGTGCTGCGGCTGAACCAGTCTCCGGGGTTGGCGTCGATCTGTTCGCGCAGGGCCCGGCGGCCACCGAGGGGCTCTACCTCTTCTCCGTCGCCGTCGAGCTCCGAGATGCGCATGCGCCCGATACGGAAGCGCGGCCCCTCTTCGAGGGGGATGGTGACGTCGATGTGGCTGCGGACGGGGGTGAGCTCGATGCGCGGCGTGCCGACCGAAATCGAGAGATAGCCGCGATCGTAGTAGACGGCCTGGAGCCGCTGAACGTCTTCTTCGAAGAACTCGGGGTTGAAGGCGTCGTCATCGGAGATGAACGAGAAGAACCCGGTCTCCGAGGTCCGCATGAAGCCGCGGAGCTCGTCGCCGCTGATCGAGTGGTTCCCGGTGAAGCGAATACGCCGAACGGCGACCTCGTCACCCTCGTCGATGATGTATTTGACCTCTACTTCGTTGTTCGGAAGCTCCGAGAGCTCGTAGCGGATCCGTGCGAGGAAGAAGCCCTTCTCGGCGTAGAGGTCCCGGATGCGGGTCACCTGCTCGACGACGTCTGGGAGCGAGAGGACTTCGCCCTCCCGGAGGTTCACCTTCTCGTCGAGGTCCTCTTCCTCGACAGCGTCGTGGCCTTCGAAGACCACGCGGCCGATGGCGCGACGCTCGCGGACCGTGATGAAGATGTCGACCACGCCTTCGCGGACCTCGGCGGCCTCGAAGATGATGTCGTCGTAGAAGCCCTGGTTCCACAGAGCCTGAGCATCGGCTGCGACCTCACGGTCCGTGCACGGCGCGCCCTGGCGCAGCTGAATGGTCTCGAGGACGTCGTCTTCGGTCGTTCGCCGGGCTCCCTCCACGGAGATGCGGCGGATGCGACGGTCGTGGCAGATGGTCCGGGGGGCCGGGGGCTCGGTCGATGGCTCGTAGGGGTCTCCGGCGGGCGGCTCCGGGGGAAGCTCTTCGCTGGATGCCTCTTCGCCGTCTTCGCCGTCTTCGCCGTCTTCGCCGTCTTCGGTGCCTTCGCCGTCTTCGGCGCCTTCGCCGTCTTCGGCGCCTTCGCCGTCTTCGGCGCCTTCGCCGTCTTCGGTGCCTTCGCCGCCTTCGGCGTCTTCGCCGTCGGTGGTTTCGCCCTCCGGCGCGTCGCCTTCTTGACCGTCTTCACCGGCCGTAGCGCCCTCGGCGGTGCCCGGTTCTTCGGGATCCGGGGCCTGGGCCAAGGCGAGGCTGGGCCCGGCGCTGATGGCGAGCGCGGCGATGAGCCAATAGGCGTTGAAATGACGGAACATTTCGACGGGTCGCGGCGCTATAGCGAGGCGCCTCGCGGCGGTCAAGCGCCGGGCGCGGCTCCTGGGCTACTTTCTTCTGCGGTTTCGCTGTCTTCCGCCTCCTGAGAGGCGTGTTCGGCGGTGTCGGGGGCGGATTCCTGGGCCGCTTCACCGTTCTCCCCCACGGGCCGACGATCGTCCCGGTCGACCCGGCCATCCACCATCGTCACGATTCTGGGCATCTTGGCGGCCAGGTCCCGGCTGTGGGTCACGATGAGGAAGGTCAGGCCGCGGCTCTTGTTGAGGTCGAAGAAGAGCCGGTGGATGGCGTCCGAGGTGCCGGTGTCGAGGTTGCCCGTCGGCTCGTCGGCGAGGATGAGGCGTGGCCTCATGACGAGGGCCCGGGCGAGGGCGACACGCTGCTGTTCGCCGCCGGAGAGCTCTCCGGGGCGGTGGGTCAGGCGGTGCGAGAGCCCCACTTCGTCGAGGAGCTTCTTCGCTTCTTTCTCGAGGGGACCCCGGGCCGTGCCTCGGATCAGCCCCGGCATCATCACGTTCTCGACGGCGTCGAACTCCGGCAGGAGATGATGAAACTGAAAGACGAAGCCGATGGTCTGGTTGCGAAACTCGGCGAGGCGGCTCGACGAGTATGCGGTGACGTCATTGCCGTCGTAGAGAATGCGCCCCGCCGTGGGCAGGTCGAGGGTGCCCAGCAGGTGCAAAAGGGTGCTCTTGCCCGCGCCGGACTTGCCGACGATGGAGAGCATCTCGCCCTCCTCGATGGTCAGGTCGATGCCCTTGAGGACGTCGACGTCTTTTTCGCCGTGGGGGAAGACCTTGGTGAGGCCCTCTACGACGACTAGATCCTGTCCCATGTCTTCGGTTTCTCCCTGATTCCTTTGGACCCTTGGGTCTTCAGTCGAAGCGCAGCGCGTCGACGGGCCGGGTGCGGCTCGCCAAGAGCGCGGGGAAGATGGTTGCGAGCACGCAGACGATGACCGATGCGATTCCCACGACGGCGAACTCGACGTTGTCGATGTGCACCGGAAGTTTGTCGATGTAGTAGACCTCGGGGTTCATGCGGATCCCGAAGTGTTCGGCGGCGAAGCACGCGACGTAGCCGAGGCTGCACCCGAGGCCGGCTCCGAGGAGCCCGATTAAGAGCCCCTCGATGAGAAAGATACGCACCACGTCGCCCCGGGCCGCGCCCATCGCTTTGAGGATGCCCATCTCCGATGACTTCTCCTGGACCATCAGGGTGAGGGTCGCAAAAACGCAGAAGCCGGCGACGAGGATGGCGATGCCGAGGAAGACGAACATGGCCAGGCGTTCGAGTTCGAGGGCCCCGAAGAGGGTGCGGTTGAGCTCGCGCCAGTCCTGGACACGAAGCTCCTGCCGGGACACGCGGGCCTCGACCCGGTCGCCGACCTCCGGGGCCACCTCGACCTCGGTGACCTTGATCTCGATGCCGCTGATCTCCTCGCCGACGTTCAAGAAGCGCTGGGCGGTCGACAGCATCACGTACGTGTACTTCATGTCGTACTCGTACATGCCGCTGTAGAAGATCCCCGCGACCCGGAACGGCCGTGACTTCGGCATGGGGCCCGCCGGGCCGAGTTCGCCGAGGGGGGAGACGACGTTGACCTCGTCACCGACGTAGAGGCGCAGCGAACGGGCGAGCTCTTGGCCGACGATGATCCCCGGGAGGACCTCGCGGGGGGACTCGATGGGCAGGGGACCATCGCGGATGAGGCGCTCGAGGTCTTCGAGGTCTTCGACGAGTCCCGGGTCGGGCCCGTCGGGCCTCTGCCCGAGGAGTTCGTCGATGTCGCGGATGGGGCTCCCCACGTTGGAATCTCCGTCCGGCCCGTCCGGTTCGTCTTCGCCGTCATCCATCCGAATCGTCGGGATGTTCATCGGATAGATGCTGCCCGTGTTCTCCGGCGGGAGATCGAGCAATAGCTCGGGGTCCGAGAGGTAATCGAGGCGGCCATGAACGAGGTTTGCCTCGAGGTCGATGACCTCGCTGGCGCTCGCGGGGTCGATGCCGCGGAGCACGGCTCCGGCGAGGTTGCTCGCGCTGGTGACCATTACCTCGCCGGTCACGTAGGGCGCCGCGGCCTCGACGCCCTGGACCTCGCGCACGGCTTGCAGAGTTGGCACCCAGCGACCGAAAGTGTCGTGCTCCTTGTCGATGACCACGTGGGCGTTGTTGCCGAGGATCTTGCGCTTCAGGTCGTTGCGAAAGCCGCCCATCACCGACAGCGTCGTGGTGAGGGCGCAACTCGACACGGTGACGGATGCGATCGAAAGCACCCCGATGATCGTGATGAAGTTGCTCTTCTTGGCCCGCAGATGGCGGGCGGCGACGAGGGGGTTGAACCCCATGCGCTCGACCCCATCGAGGGCCGGGGGGAGCATGCGCACCAGGGCGCGGATGCCGAAGAGCGCCGAGATGGCGAGGCGAAACGCTGGCTCGATGACATCTGCGAGGTCATCGGTGGGCGGGTCGATGGGCAGATAGATGGTGACCGCGATGAAGCCGCCCAGGAGGCTCGTGTCGATGACGCGCCAGAAGTTCGTGCGGAAGGCTTCGGGGGTCAGGAACCAAATCGAAATCGCCGTGAAAATCAGCAGCAGCCGCACCACGGCGAAGACGACCAGGGTCCCGTAGAGGCCGAAGAGGGCCGGCCCCTCGAGGGCCAGGAGCAGTTCCTGCGGGTCGAAACCGCCAAATGGGGAAGGGCGGTAGGCGCCGAGCAGAAACCACGCGTAGCCACAGAGATTGAGGAATGCCAGGGAGTCGATGGCCCCGAGGACGCCGAGGGTGCTGAGGCGGAATCGCCCCGGCGTGCCGCGCTGCAGTCGCCGCATGCGAACCATGGTCAGGGTCGCGAAAATCAAGACCGGCAAGCCGAGGCCCGCGCCGACATAGAGTGGCGTCTGGACCCACTCGGTGAGGTCCGTCCCCGTGGCGGCGAACTGGATGGCCCCCGCGAGGCCTCCCATCGCCAGGATGGTGAACGCGACCAGGCCTCCGTAGGTGGCCGGAAGCCACCCGAGCCGGACCTCGCGGCCGCGCTTGCTCACGTCACTACGTCTTCCGGGCGGAGGAGCGGGAAGAGCAGCACGTCGCGGATCGAGGACTGCCCCGCGAGAGCCATCACCATGCGGTCGATGCCGATGCCGCAACCGGCGGCGTTGGGCATGCCGTGGCTCAGGGCCCGGATGTAGTCCGCGTCGAAGTCCATCGCTTCGTCTTCGCCCTTTTCCCGGGCGACGAGCTGGTCGTTGAAGCGCGAGGCTTGGTCGTCGGGGTCGTTGAGCTCGCTGAAGCCGTTGGCGAGCTCGCGGCCTTCGAGGAAGAGCTCGAAGCGGTCGACGAAGGCGGGGTCCTCGTCGTTGCGCCGCGAGAGCGGGGAGACCTCGAAGGGGAAGTCGGTGATGAAGACCGGCATCGACTGCGACCCGTCGGGGGTGCGGTAGAGTTCCTCGAGGTGCTCCTCGGCGACGAGCTCGAAGAGGGTGTAGACGCGTTCGCCGTTGGTCTCGCACTTGGCGAGAGCCTTCTTCTCGGTGCCCGAGAGCTTCGGGAGGACGGCTTCGCACGCCGCCGCGAGGGCGTCGGCGTCGTGGTAGAGGGCGTTTTCGTCGAAGGCGCCGTGCCAGGGGCTCTCGGGGAGCTTGGCGATGGCATCGAGGATGGCCCGCCGCATCGGCACTCGCTGAAAGCCGTGCTCGAGGGAGAACGAGCGCTCGGTGGTCAGCTCTGGGAACTCGGCCCGGACCGCGTCGTCGGCCGCGCTGAAGATGCCCTCGACGAGGTCCATCTGGTCCTCGTACGTCGCGTAGGCGACGTAGTACTCGAGCATCGTGAACTCGGGGTTGTGGCGGGTGCTGATGCCCTCGTTGCGGAAGTTGCGACCGATCTCGTAGACCCGGTCGAAGCCGCCGACGACCAGGCGCTTGAGGTAGAGTTCGGGGGCGATGCGCAGGTAGAGCCCGATGTCGAGGGCGTTGTGGTGCGTCGAGAAGGGCTTGGCCGTGGCCCCGCCGCGGACGGACTGGAGCACCGGGGTTTCCACCTCGAGGAAGTCGCGCTCGTCGAGGTACGTCCGGCAGGCCTTCACGATGCGGCTCCGAGCTCGGAACACCGAGGCGACCTCGGGGTTGGCGAAGAGGTCGACGTAGCGCTCGCGGTAGCGTTTCTCGACGTCCTTGAGGCCGTGCCATTTCTCTGGCGGCGGGAGCATTGCCTTGGCGATGTGACGGAAGCGATCCGGCGCCGGGCAGGCGAGGGCCTTGTCGCCCTTGAGGGTCTTGATCTTCCGGCCCTCTACCCAGACGTGGTCACCGACGTCGGTGCGCTTGAGGGTGCCCTTGAGGCCCGCCTTCTGAACTTCCTTGGCGAAGTAGACCTGGACCCGGCCGTAGGGGGTCTGGATGACCAGGAACGGCCCCCGCTTGGCCATGACCCGCCCATAGACGGCGTGGATCTCGGCGTCCTCGGTGAGCTCCTCTTCGCTGGCCCAGCCCTCGAAGCTCTCCGAAGCGACGCTGGCCATGAGGCTCTTCCGCGCGGCCTCGATCTCCGGCGTCACCCGGAGCCAGTTCGGGTACCAGGTCGCACGGTCGTCGCCGAACTCGTTTTTGGCGTGGGCTTCGCGGGCCCTCTTCAGCTCGTCTTCGGTTGCCACGGTAACTTCCTCAGCGGTCGGCCTCGGCCTCGGCCTTGTCGTTGGCAGCCTTGAGCAGGTAAGCCTCGATGAAGGAATCGAGGTCCCCGTCGAGGACGGCCTGGGCGTTGGTGACCTTGTGGTCGGTGCGTTCGTCTTTGACCATCGTGTAGGGCTGGAGCGTGTAGGTGCGGATCTGCGCACCGAACGCGATGTCCTGTTTGTCCCCGCCGTAGGCTTCCTCGAAGGCCGCTTCCCTTTCGCGGCGCTGGAGTTCGTACAACCGCCCACGGAGCATCTTCATTGCGGTCGCTTTGTTCTTATGCTGCGACCGCTCCGCCTGGCAGGCGACGACGACCCCGGTGGAGAGGTGGGTCAGACGCACGGCGGACTCCGTCTTGTTGATGTGCTGCCCGCCAGCGCCGCTCGCGCGATAGGTGTCGACGCGCAGGTCTTCGGGGCGGATCTCGATATCGGAATTGCCCTCGTCGAGGTCGGGGACGACGTAGACGGCCGCGAACGCGGTGTGTCGGCGGCCGCTGGCGTCGAAGGGGCTGATACGGATGAGCCGGTGGACTCCGCCCTCGGCCCGGAGGTAGCCGTAGGCGCTGTCGCCGTGGACGATGAAGGAGACCTCCTTCACCCCAGCCTCTTCGCCGGGCTGGTTGTTGATCAGCTCGACCTTCATGCCCTTCTTCTCGACCCACCGGAGGTACATGCGGCTGACCATTTCGGCCCAGTCCTGGGCGTCGACGCCCCCGGCGCCGGGGTGGATGGTCACGATGCAGTCGGACCCGTCCTCGGGTCCGGCGAGCATGCGTTCGACTTCCAATTTTCGAACACCGGAGTTGATGTCGGGGATCTGCCCGGCGACCTCCTCGACCATTTCGGCGTCGTCATCGGCGGAGGCGAGCTCGAGGAGCTCCCGCGACGCCTCGATGTCTGCCGTGAGCGTATCCCAGCGCTGGACCTTGCCCTGGGCGGAGGCGCGCTCCTGGAGGACCGATTGGGCCGTATCGTTGTCGTCCCAAAACCCCTCCCGGAGGGTCAGGGCTTCGAGGCGATCGACTTCGTGGCGAAGACCGTCGACGTCAAAGATACCTCCCCAGCGCCTGAAGGCGCTGAGAGAGGTCCTTGAGTACTTCAAGGCTCTCCGTAATGGGCACAGACATTGCGGCGGGGCGTAACCCTTGGGGTCGGCGGTGTCAACGAGAGCCTGCGTCAGATCCCGCCCACGACGAGGGCTCGGGTTCTCTTATTGACGAATCGTCAATAGAGTGACACTACGTCTCCATGACCGGAACGGCGAGGCGCAGGCTCAGCCCTGAGGATCGCCGACTCGAGCTGTTGGCCTTTGGCCAGCGCTTCTTCGCGGAGCACCCCGTCGACGCTTTCACGATGGATGAAATCGCGGACCGGGCAGGGGTCAGCAAGGGGCTGCTCTATCGTCACTTCGGGGGCCGGCGGGGGTTCTACGTCGCGACCATCACTGCCATCGCCGAAGAGGTGGCGCAGTTGACCGAGCCCGAGCCGGGCATCGCGTTTGCTGATGCGTTTCGCGAGGCCCTCGACCGCTACCTCGCGTGGGTCGAGGACAACGGTGAAATTTACCGGGTGCTGGTGCACGGCGGCGTTGGGGTGGACCCGGAGGTGTCAGCCGTGGTCGAAGGGTTGCGCCGAAAGACGATGGCCCGGGTAGCAGAGCGGGCCGGCCTCCGCCGTAATGCGACGATCGACGTGGCACTCTATGGGTGGGTCTGTCTTGCCGAGAACGCCTGCCTCGAATGGCTGACCAAGACGCGGGTTAGCCGGCAGACGATGGTCGAGTTGCTCACGGGAGCCCTCGGGGGTGCCCTCGCTGCGTGCGGAGTGAGGGTGCGTGACTGACAGAGAGAGCGACCTCTGGCGACCTCACGTCGGCCGCTTCGCATGGCCTACGGTCGCGCTCGCTCTGTTCGTGGTCGCCCTCGAGGGGCTGGCGTGGTCGCGCCAGCTCCCCCTCGTCGCGAGCTCGGTCATTGCGACGCTCGCTGCGTACGTGTCGTTCACCGTGATGCACGAAGCGACACACGGGAACATCCACGGTCGTCACCGGCCCCTGTCGAAGCTCGGCACGGCGATGGGGTGGCTGGCGAGCGTTCCCCTCTTCGCCCCTTATCCGGCGTTTCGGGTTCTGCACTTGCGCCACCATTCGCATACGAACGACCCGGACCAGGACCCCGATTACTTCGTCGCCGGGCCCCTCGGATGGGCCCTGGGGAAGGGCCTGTTCACCATCGGCTTCTACTATGCGGAGTTCCTCTTCGGTGCCACGGCGCGGTCGACGAGCGGCCGGCGTGAACGGAGCCGCGTGCTCATCGGTCTAGGCGTGTATGTGGCCGCCGCCGCTGCCCTGGTCGGCTTGGGCTACTGGCAGGAGGTGGTCGCGCTCTGGCTCGGGCCGGCGGTCGTCGCTTCGGTGGCGTTGGCCTTCTTCTTCGACTGGCTGCCTCATCACCCGCACCAGAGCCGCGAACGCTATCGAGATACGCGCGCGTTCGATGTTCGCGTGCTCGACTGGCCGTTGCTCGGGCAGAATCTGCACCTCGTTCACCACCTCTTCCCGCGGGTCCCGTTCTACCTTTATCGCACCGTGTTCGATGCGGGACGCGCGCGCTTCGAAGAGAAGGGTTCGACGATTCGAGGTGGCCGGCGTCGCGACCTCGCCAGCGCCAAATCGTAAGTCCCATTCGCTGGTTTCGGGGAGGGGCTGCGGGGTGATCATTCCTCCAGAGCGGCCCCGAGCGCGGCGCCAATCCCCGGATACGCGAACTCGAAGCCGGCCTCGAGGAGTGCCCTCGGTACGACCCGTTGGCCGGCGAGAAGCAGTTCGTCGGCCATCTCGCCGAGGGCGAGGCGCAGGGCGAAGGCCGGCGCGGGCATGAACGCGGGTCGGCCGACGGCGGCGCCGAGGGCCCGGGCGAACTCCGAGCTCGTCACCGGCTCCGGCGCGACGACGTGCACCGGGCCCACGAGCCCATCGTCGTCGATCAAACGCAGATACGCCGCGACCGCATCGGGGAGGGCGACGTAGGGCACGTATTGGCGGCCGCTGCCGAGGCGGCCCCCGGCGCCGGCGCGAAAGATGGGAAGCATCTTCGCCAGGCCCCCGCCGTCGCGGCTGAGGACCATGCCCAGGCGCCCGTGGACGACGCGCACCCCCGCAGCCCGGGCGGGGTCGGCCGCGGCCTCCCACGCCTGACACACGTCGGCGAGGAAACCTGCGCCGGCCGTGCTCGCTTCGTCGAGCTCTTCTTCGCCGCGGTCACCGAAGACACCGGTGGCTGAGGCGCATACGAGGACCCCAGGCCCGTCATCGGAATCGGCACAGGCGGCGCACGCCTCGGCGAGCAACCGCGTCCCGTCGACGCGGCTCGCCCGAATGCTCTCTTTCACTGCCTTGGTCCAGCGCTTGCCGGCGATGTTCTCGCCAGCGAGGTGCACCACTGCGTCTACGCCATCGAGTACTTCGGGGCCCAAGCGTTTGCCCGATGGATCCCAGGATACCTCGTCCGGTTCCTGCGCCTCGCGTCGCACCAACCGCCTCACCCGGTCGCCTCTGGCCCGGAGGGCCGCTCCGAGAGCGCTCCCGAGCAGCCCCGAAGATCCAGAGATAGCTACGGTTCGCGGCACGCGGCGAGTTTACTGCACGCGCGTCCCGGCGGGGCATGCCTCTGTTCCTTCCCGCTTTCCGCTCATGGTACCTTGTCGACCATGTTCAGGGCGTCCACGGGTCTCGCCGTCTCACTCGCACTCTTCGCTGCTCTAGGATGCACCGCCGACGGCGGCGCCGACGTCGAGCGGCCCTACTCCCGATGTTCGGGGGGCTGCGACGCCCCGGGGAGCTTGCCGGAGCTGGCCGCGATCGATCTCGATGCCCTGGCGGTATGCACGGCCGCCATCGACACGAGTTCGACCGACGACTTCTTCGCAAACGACCGCCTGGCATGTCGGCTCACGCCTCCGACGATCCGGGGCGCTTCCCTTTCCGTGTCGATCACCGTGCGGAACGCCGACGGCGTCTATCGCGAGGCATACCTGCGCACCGGTGCGGAGAGCGCGAGCCTCGGCTCCTTGCCACGCACAGGATATCCCTTCGAGCTGACGGCGACGGTGCGCTTCGGCCTGCCTGGCGACGTGACGAGCGAGCTGCCCATCACGGTGACCATCTTCAGCTTCGACGAGTACCGCGATCTCGAGGTCACGCCCCTCGTACTGGGCCTGCCGGTGTCGGTCTTGCCGGTGCGCGTCTGGCCCGACAGCGCGGTGCAGGAGACGTGGACGGCGGACCTGCGCGCCATCTCCGTGACCTCGAACGCCAGTGTCTCCCTCGGCCCGGACGCGTCCCTCACGAGTCGGGCGCGAAAGACGGCATCGGCGAGCCGGATGGCGATCGAGGAACTCCCCGACGAGCTCGCGCTTTTCATTCCGGCCTTCATCGGTGGCGCCGGGGCGGCGACTGCGAGCGTCACGATGCATACGCGCAGTGCGGGCTCGGCCGCCACCGAGAGCGTCATCGACGGTCCGGGGTACTGGCTCCTCGGCGCGGACGGTTCGCTCACCCGGAGTGCAATCGAGGACCTGCCGCTGCTGGCGGGATATGCGGGTTACGGCACGCCGGAGCCCACGTCGCCCGACCCCGAGCCGGTGGCCGTTCCCGACGAGCCCTGCGCAGGTACCTGCCGGAGCGACGAGGTCTGCGTTGCCGGCGCCTGCCTCGAGCGGCGCCTGCAGACCCATGACGCATCGGCCTGCGGCTCCACTTCGACCGCTCTCTGCGACGCCGGCGAAGACGCCGACTGCGCCGACCTGCACGTCTGCATCGACGGCCGATGCACGAACATCGTCTGCCAGCGGCAGGTCTTCCCCGCCTGTCCACCGGCGAGCGCTCCGTGCGAGGACCCGACAGATTGTTATCCCGGGCACGAGTGCACGGCGGGCCTCTGTGCCCTGCCAGAGTGCTAGAGGCCGCCCGGCGCGCATGCAGCCGCGCCCCCTCCTGCCCAAACTCAATCGACGGAAGGGGGGCTCACGACCGCCAAGGCCCGTACTTCTCCGTATACACAGCGAGGATGGCCGCGGAGAGAATCGGCCTGTTCACGTCGTCGATTGAGGGGAACTTCTCTGGATCTCCCAAGACCTCCTCGTACCGCGCCCGGCCCTGAGTGATCAGCCAGTCGGCAATTTCCTCGAGAGTCTCATTGGACTCCTCTTTGAGCTCGATCGTCAGCTGCGGAAAGACTTCGGCGAGGAGAGACCGACCGAGCCCATCGTTTTGATCGAAGAGTTCTCTTAGTTCGGCTTCCGACGCTGCCCCCAGGCTCTCCTCGAGCTCTTTGGAACTCCCCGCCGAATCTTCGATGTGTTGCCAGAACGCCTGGGGCACGCTGTCGAAATTCCACGCATCGTCATTCTCGTTCATTCGTCATCAACTCCCACTCGCCGAAAATGCGCTGAATACCCGATCAGTCGAGTGCCCGCCGATCCATTCGCGGGAGCGCCGCCCCGATAGCCATTCCCAAACGGCGGCCCCCCTGATACGTTCGCGCGCCCGATGATCACCCTCCGGACCTATACCTTCCTCGACAACCTGCAACCGCAGCTTGCGTCCTTCATCGGTAAGACGGCGCGCGGCTTCCTGCCCATCCCCGGCCAGGCCTCTCTTTGGGTCGAAACGGCCCCCGGCATGGCAATTAACCGGGTTACGGACACCGCCCTCAAGGCGACGAAGGTTGCCCCGGCGGTCCAGGTGGTCGAGCGCGCCTACGGCCTCCTCGAGGTGCACCACGAAGACCAGGGCCAGGTCCTCGATGCGGGGCGGGCCATCCTCGAAGGCCTCGGCGTGGCCGAAGAAGATCGCATCAAGCCCAACGTGGTCACCCACGAGATCATCCGGGCCGTCGAGCCGTACCAGGCGCAGATCATCAACAGGAACAGCTCCGGCAACATGATCCTCCCGGGCCAGTCGCTCTTCCTGATGGAGACCAGCCCTGCGGGCTACGTGACCTTCGCCTGTAACGAGGCGGAAAAGGCGGCGAACGTGTTCCTCGTGAACATTCGCCCCTACGGCGCTTTCGGGCGCCTCTATATGTGCGGCACCGAAGCCGAGATCGACGCCGCGGCCGAGGCTGCTCGGAAGGCGATCGAGAGCATCGAGGGCGTGTCCGAAAAGGTGAATCTGAACCGCTGACGTATTCAGTCACGGAGAGAAGAGACAGATGGCAGACGCACTTGGAATGATCGAGACGAAGGGCTTCGTCGCGATGGTCGAGGCTTCCGACGCTATGGTGAAAGCCGCCCGCGTGGAGATCGTATCGTACGAAAAGATCGGCGGCGGTTTCGTGACCGCGGTGGTTCGCGGCGACGTCGCCGCGGTCAAGGCCGCAACCGAGGCCGGCGCCCGCGCGGCGGAACGCGTCGGTGAGTTGGTGTCGGTGCACGTCATCCCGCGTCCGCACGCGAATGTCGATGCAGCGCTTCCCCTCGGTCGCGCTCCCGCGGCCGAGTAAAGCGCCATGTACCTGGCGCGCGTCATTGGGACCGTAGTCGCCAGCCGAAAGGAGGAGGAGCTCGAAGGACTCAAGCTTCTCCTCCTCAAGCAGTGCGACCTGGACGGAACGCCCTCGGGGGCGATTCTCGTTGCGGCGGACTCCGTCGGAGCCGGCGTGGGCGAGGTCGTCCTCTATGCCTCGGGCTCGAGCGCTCGGCAGACCCTCATCACCAAGGACCGGCCGGTCGATTGCGTGGTGATGGCCATCGTGGATACGGTCGCGACCGACGACGACGTCGACTACGACAAGTACGGTGAACAGAAGGCAGAGGCTAGCTGATGCGACGCCAGCCGACCGGGGGGCTCGATGACAGCGCCCTCGACGCCATCGTGGACGCCGTCATCGGGCGGGTGCGCAATCGCCTCTCGGTGAACGTGGTCGATGCCAAGCTTTCCCCGGCGGCTCCTGCGGCCGCGACCATCGGGGCGGGGCAGTCCGTCACCGACCACCCGGCGTCAGCTTTCGTCGCCCATGCGGCGCCGGCCCCGGCGGTGCACGTCGGCGGCCGTCGGCCTGGCATCCATGACGACCTCGATAGCGCGGTTGCCGCGGCCGGTCGGGCCTTCGAAGAGTACGAGGCCATGCCGCTGGCCACGCGATACGCCGTGGTCCGCAACATGCGCGAGGTCGCCCTCGCGCACCTCGAGGAGATGTCCCGGCGGGCGGTCGAGGAGACGAGCCTCGGTCGCTACGAAGACAAGCTCATCAAGAACCGGGTAGCGATCACCAAGACGCCGGGCCCCGAGTTCCTCGAGCCGATCGCCCAGAGCGGTGACGACGGCTTGATGCTCATCGAGCGGGCGCCCTTTGGCGTCATCGCTTCGATCACCCCGTGCACCAACCCGACCGAGACCATCATCAACAACGGCATCGGCATGGTGGCCGGTGGCAACTCCGTCGTCTTCAACGTGCATCCCCTCGCGAAGGGCACGAGTGCTTGGTACATCGCGCTGCTCAACGGCGCGATTCGCGACGCCGGCGGGCCCGCGGAGTTGCTCAACTGCGTCGCCGAGCCGACCATCGAGACCGCCCAGGCGCTCATGGTTCACCCTGGCGTGCGCCTGGTCGTCGTCACCGGCGGCGGGGCGGTGGTCAAGCAGGCGATGCGCTCGGGCAAGCGCGCCATCAGCGCCGGCCCCGGCAACCC
>QMMC01000132.1 GCA_003647065.1 Deltaproteobacteria bacterium
ACCCAGCGGGTGGCGCTCACCAGCGCCCTCGGCGCATCGCTGAAGGGCGCGATGTTCGTCCTCGATGAGCCCACCGTCGGCTTACATCCGAGCGATGTTACCCGTCTCGACGCGGTGGTCCGGCGCTTGTCCCAGGGGGACAACGTGGTGATCGTGGTCGAGCACGACGAGACGATGATTCGCGGCGCCGACCGGGTGGTGGAACTCGGCCCCGGCGCCGGAGAAGCGGGCGGCGTCATCGTCTTCGACGGCACGCCCCAGGCGCTGCGCAAGGCCGATACGGCGACGGGACGGGCTCTCCGGAGCCGGCATCGCGGCGGCCGCGAGCGGCGCTCGGGGGATGGGACCCTGGTCCTCGAAGGCGCCACCGGGAACCACCTCGTCGGGGTGGACCTCCGCATCCCTCGGGGTGCCCTCACGGTCATCACCGGGGTCAGCGGCTCCGGCAAGAGCAGCCTCATCCTCGAGACTCTGCACCCGGCGGTCGCCCGGGCCCTCGGCGCGAAGGGTGGAGTCGCGCTGCCCCATGGCCGGCTCAGGGGGCACGACAAATTCGCCGGGGTGGTCAAAGTGGACCAGTCGCCCCTCGGACGCACCTCCCGCGGCAATCCGGCGACCTACCTCAAGATCTGGGATGTCATCCGCCAGCGCTTCTGCGCGGAGCCCCTCTCGAAGGAGCGGGGGTACACGCCGGGGACGTTCTCCTTCAACGTGGCCGGAGGGCGCTGCGAAGCCTGCCGCGGTGAGGGGGCCGAGACGGTCGAGATGCAGTTCCTCGCCGACGTCACCTTCACTTGCCCCGAGTGCGGCGGGCGCCGCTTCGTGGGGGAGGTCCTCGAGGTCGAGCACCGCGGCCTGTCCATCGCCGACGTGCTGGCCCTGACGGTCAACGAGGCCGCGGCGCGCTTCGAAGGGGACTCGCGGGTCCTCGGTCGGCTGCGTCCCCTCGAAGACGTCGGCCTCGGCTACCTGCGCCTGGGGCAACCCCTCAATACGCTCAGCGGCGGCGAGGCGCAGCGCCTGAAGCTCGCCGAGGCCCTCAGCGGCGCGGCGCCGGGGTCCCTGGTCCTCCTCGACGAACCGACCGCAGGGCTGCACGCCCAGGATATTGCGCCCCTCCTCGAAGTCCTCGACCGCCTCGTCACCCGCGGGGACACGGTCGTCGTCGTCGAGCACGACATGCGCGTCGCGGCCCGGGCTGACCACGTCGTCGACCTCGGCCCCGGCGCCGGCGATGCCGGGGGGCGGGTCGTCGCCGCCGGCACCCCAGAAGAAGTCGCCGCCGCGAAGGCATCGACGACCGCTCCGTTCCTTGCCGCGGTCCTGGGCACGGCGAAGGCGCCTCGAGCGCCCGCTCGACGAAAGACGCGTTCGCCCGCGGATCGAGACGAGGCCATCGAGGTCGTCAACGCCCACGAGCACAACCTCCAGGGCGTCGACATCGCCATCCCCCGAGAGAAGCTCGTCGTCGTCACCGGGCCCAGCGGCAGCGGCAAGAGCACCCTCGCGTTCGACGTCGTCTACGCCGAGGGGCAACGCCGCTACCTCGAGACCCTGACCCCCTACGCTCGGCAGTACCTTCCCCAGCTGCCGCGGCCGGCGGTGGACAAGGTGGCCAACGTGCCGCCGAGCGTTTCCCTCGAGCAGCGAACGACCCGGGGCGGCAGCAACTCCACGGTGGCGACGATCACCGAGGTCGCCCACTACCTGCGTTTGCTCTGGGCGACGGTGGGGCTCCTGCATTGTCCGGACTGCCAGGTGCCCATCGAGGCCCGGTCGCCTCGGGCCGTGAGCCGGGATCTCGCCGCCCGTTTTGGCAAGCGCCGCCGGGTGTTGGTCCTCGCGCCGTACATCCGGTCCAAGAAGGGCATTCACCGAGAGCCCATGGCGCGGGCGCGGAAGCGTGGTTTCGAGCGCGCCCGGATCGACGGGGAGATGGTCGACCTGGTCCCGGGGCTCAGCCTCGAGCGTTACCAGGAGCACGACGTCGACCTGGTCGTAGGCGAAGCGGCCGCCGGAGCGGCGGACCTCGAAGGGCTGCTGCGGAGGGCGATGGGTGAGGCCGCGGGTACCGCTCGGATAATTGCCGGCGATACCGAGCTCTTGGTCTCGGAGAAGCGCGCTTGCCCCGGATGTGGCCGGGGTTTCCCGGACCTCGACCCGCGGTTCTTCTCTTTCAATACGCGCCAGGGGGCCTGCGAGCCCTGCGAGGGACGCGGGGTCATCGTGCCCAAGACGCGCGGCCGGGCGAAATCGACGGCGGCCCCTCGGGTCTGTAAGGCCTGTGCGGGCACGCGTCTCTCCCCCCTCGCTCGATCGGTCACGGTCGACGGCGACCCCATCACCGAGATCCTGTCGAAGAGCGTTGGCGGCGCTCGGGCATACATCGAGGGCCTCGACTTCACGGGACGCAGTGCGGTCATCGCCGAGGCTCCCCTCCGAGAGCTCCAGCGCCGGCTGTCCTTTCTCGAACAGGTGGGCCTGGCCTACCTCGGACTCGACCGCTCTGCCGATACCCTGAGCGGCGGCGAGATGCAGCGGGTGCGCCTCGCCTCGCAGCTCGGCAGCGGCCTGACCGGCGTACTCTACGTGCTCGACGAGCCCACCATCGGGCTGCACCCCCGGGACACGGGGCGGTTGCTCGCGGCGCTCCGGGAACTCGTGGACAAGGGCAACTCCGTCCTCGTCGTCGAACACGACGCCGACACCATCCGGGCGGCGGACCACGTCATCGACGTCGGCCCCGGGGGCGGTCGTCAGGGCGGACGCGTCGTCGCTACGGGGACCGCGGCGTCCCTCGCCGACGACCCGGCATCGGTGACCGGTCCGTCCCTCGCACGACCGCCGGCGATCCCCGAGGCTCGCCGAAGTACCGCCGACGCCTCGTGGCTCGAGGTTCGGGGTGCCTCTGCGAACAACCTCCAGGGCATCGACCTTCGGGTTCCCCTCGGCTGCCTGACGGCGGTCACCGGCGTGAGCGGCTCGGGCAAGTCGACCTTGGTCCGCGAGGTACTTCTCCGCGGAACCCGCGCGGCCCTGGGCCTCGTGACGGACGCGCCCGGGGCGCATCGGCGCATCCTGGGAGCCGAGGGGCTGCTGCGCGCCGTCGAGGTCGACCAAAGCCCCATCGGCCGTACGCCGCGGTCGGTGCCGGCGACCTACGTCGGCATCTGGGACACGCTGCGCAAGCTGCTCGCGGGCACCCCGGAGGCCCGCGCCCGGGGTTACGGCCCCTCGCGCTTTTCGTTCAACGTGGCGGAAGGCCGGTGCCCCGCCTGTGACGGCCAGGGTGCGCTCACCGTCGAGATGAGCTTCCTGCCCCAAGTTTTGCTTCCCTGCGAAGCCTGCGGGGGCGGGCGCTTCGATGGAGAGACCCTCGCCGTGCGGCTCCATGGTCTGAGCGTCGCCGAGATCCTCGACACGGACATCGCCGACGCCGCCCAGATCTTCTCTTCGGTGCCGAAGGTGAGCGCGCCCCTCGCCCTGCTCACGGACCTCGGCCTCGGCTACCTGAAGCTCGGTCAGGCGTCGAATACCCTCAGTGGCGGCGAGGCCCAGCGCCTGAAGCTCGTCGCCGAGCTCGGTACGCGCAAAGCCGGGGGCACGCTCTACGTCATGGACGAGCCCACGACGGGGCTGCATCGCGAAGACGTCACCCGCTTGCTCATCGTCATCCAGCGCCTCGTCGACCGAGGCGACACCGTGGTGGTCATCGAGCACCATCCGGATCTAATCCTCGCCGCGGACCACGTGGTCGACCTCGGCCCCGAGGGCGGGGATGGTGGCGGACGCATCGTAGCCACAGGCACGCCGGAGGAGGTCGCCGGGGCGGCCGGAAGCCATACCGGCAAGGTCCTCGCGGAAGAGCTCCGGGCCGTACGGCCGGGCAAAGGCGGAACTCGCAGCAAGAGTCGGGGCAAAACTTCGACTAAGAGTCGCCGCAAGAGTCGGGCGTAAAGAGGCGCCGTGTCCCCCTCGGCCCGCTGTTACGCTGCGGCCGTGTCGCCACGAGTTCGCTCAAGCAGCGCTTCGGCAATCGCCCTCGGCAGCCTCGCCTCGTTGCTCCTCTTCTCGAGCTGCGCCGACGGCCCCGAGGACGTTCGGTTCAAGGGCTACCTCGTCACCGTGCCCGCGGGGTTCACGACCGACCGCGACGGCTACGGCCCCCACCAGACCCTCGTCCTCGTTGCGCCGGAGAATCCGATCGCTTGCCGCCTGGTGGTGGTCCGGGATAGCCGGCGCTTCGGCGAACTCGATGCCCGGGCCTTTCTCGCGACAGGGCGCGACCGCTATGGCGGGGCCGACGAACGCGCGCTGTCCCTCGAGACGTCGGACGGTGCCCTCGCCGGCTGGGCGCGGGCCGGCATCGATGTGCCCGCTGCCTGGGGGATCATTCCGCGTGAGGGGACGCCACACCTCGAGGTCTACGCCGCGGGCCGCGGTACGGAGCTCGTCGGCATGCTCATCGGTTGGTACGACGGGGACCCTCGCGCACGGGGCCCCGTCGAAGCCTGTCGCGGCGCGTTGTCTACACTGCGTCGGTGACGTTTTTCGGGTCGGGGCTGGCGCTCTCGGACGCGCCGGCGGCATCGGTTTCGGCGTCTCGGAGCACCGCCGCGACCTCGCCGGGGAGGGGGAACCACCGGAGGGCTTCGAAGTCATCGCTGAGAACGGGATCGTCGATGGTGTCGAGGCCCGTCGTCGCTTCGGCGAACGCCTTCTTGGCTTCGTCGATGTAGGACGCCAGCATCCATTCGGGATCGGTCGCTCGCCGTGACCGGTACTCGAGCTTGCCGCGGCTGTACGATAGGTCGGTCAGGTGCATCGCGGGCCCGGGGCGCCCTGCTCGGTGGTTCCAGAACCCGGTGGCGGGGTCGAAGCGATATTGGGGCAAGAGCTTCCAGCCCTCAGTCGCCACCAGGTGCACGGCCGCGAGGATGAACTCGAAGGTCTTGTCCGAGATGAAGTAGTTGAAGTTGACTCGCACCCAACCCGGCTTGATGCCCTCGCTGCCGCGGAGGATTTCTCGCTCGAAGGCACGGCTCTGCTCGGCGCCGATGTCGAGGAGGCGGTGGCCGTAGGGCCCCGCGCAGGAACACCCGGAGCGCGCCTGGATGCCGAAGAGGTCGTTGAGTAGCGCCGCGACGTAGGCGTGGTGCAGGTAACGCTCACCATGGCGGATGACGAAGGAAACAATCGAGAGACGCCAGGCGTCGTGGTTGCCGAGGATCCCGATGTTGGGGCTCTTGTCCCAGGCCGCGATGGCCCGGTCGATGAAGTTCTTCTCGGCGTGGTGGATGGCCTTTTGGCCGACGGCCTCTTTGAGTTGGAAGACCAGGCCGGCGCGGATCGATTCCACGATGGCCGGGGTGCCGCCTTCTTCGCGAGTCTCCGGGTCGGCGAGGTAGCTGTGCTCCTCGGTATTGACGTAGGCGACGGTGCCGCCGCCGGGGATCACGGGGACCGCGTTCTGGAAGAGCGCACGCTTCGCGATGAGCACACCCGGCGTCCCGGGGCCGCCGATGAACTTGTGGGGTGAGATGAAGACGGCGTCCTTGTAGGCGAGGTGCCCCTCGGCGACGTCGGGCTCCGGGTTCATCTCGATTTTTACGTAGGGGGCGGCGGCGGCGAAGTCCCAGAAGGCGAGGGCGCCGTAGCGGTGCAGGAGGATCGAGATGTCGTAGGTCTTGCTGCCGATGCCGGTGACGTTGGAGGCCGCGGAGAAGCTGCCGATCTTCAGCGGGCGGTTTTGGTAGCGCTCGAGTTCTTCTTCGAGGTGGGTGAGGTCGATGAGCCCGTCGTCGTTTTCGCGGATGGTCACCACGTCTGCGATGGACTCACGCCACGGCAGCTCGTTCGAGTGATGCTCGTAGGGGCCGAGGAATACGACCGGCCGTTTATCGGCCGGGATGAGCTTCGAGAATCCGTACTTCTCGTCGAGGCCCCCGGGGAGGTGGAGGTCGAGGACTCCGAGGAGCTTGTGGATTGCTCCGGTGGCGCCAGAGCCGCAGAAGATGACCACGTCGTCTTGGGCCCCTCCGACCGAGTCGCGGATGATCTGCCGAGCGTCCTCGCGGAAGCGCGACGTCTGGATGGCAGTCCCCGAGGACTCGGAGTGGGTGTTCGCGTAGAAGGGCATCACCTCTTCGCGGATGAAGTCCTCGATGAAGCTGAGGGAGCGACCGCTCGCCGTGTAGTCGGCGTAGGTCACCCGGCGCGAGCCAAAGGGCCCCTCGATGACCTGGTCGCCGCCGATGATGGCGTCCCGGATCGTCTCGATGAGGTGCTCGGTGTGGTCGCTCATGGCCCATCATCCCACGGTTCGGCCGGGCCCGGACGAGCACTCCGTGACCTTACGCTCATTGGGGACGGTATAAACTTTCTCACTTTCGCAGGGCGAAAGTGAGAAAGTTTATACCGTCCCCCTGTGGCCCCCTGGGGGCTGGGCACGGGAGGGGGGCGTGCTAGCTTTCCGTGATGCTGAGGTTGCTGTTGATCCTGGGCGTGGTGCTGTCTTCCGGTTGCGAGGACGGGTCGGTCGGGTCCGACGGGGGCCGGGGCGACACCGGTGTGGCTGATTCGGGTTCCGGCGACACGGGCATCATCGACGCGAGCTTTCCCGATGCGGGATCCGAAGGCGTTGGCGGCATCGTGCGCTACGAGGACCGGCCGTACGATTCGGGCGGCTTCACTGGGGAGATCGTGCCGACTGCCGCCCGGGGGGTCGCGGTGGAACTCTGGACCGACGGTGCCGAGGTCGCTCGCACCCGGACCGATGACGCGGGGCTCTTCGTGTTTCTCGATACGGGCATCGGCCCGGGCGCCGCGGTGACGGTTCGAGCCCTCGCCGACACGGCGGTTGGGGACCATCACGCTCGGGTCCAGACGCCCCGCACGCCGGTGCAGACGTACGCGGTCGAAGTCCCGGCACGAGTGGGTGACGGTGACGTGCAGCTGCTCGCGCGATACGAGGACGGCCTCGGCGGGGCCTTCAACATCGCCGACGCGGCGTATCGCGCGTTTGTCGTTTACTCGCCCCACGTTGGGGCCGCCGGGCCCACTGTGACCTTCGCTTGGGAGCGCGGGTATGCCTTCCCGTGCAGCTCCTGCTACGACGACGAAGACGACGAAATCTCCATCGGGGGGCAGTTCGACGATACCGACGAGTACGACGACGACATCGTCTTGCACGAGCTCGGTCACTACTTCGTCGAGCGCTACAGTCGCGACACCTCCCCCGGAGGCTCTCACCGCGATCGACAGGTGACCCCCGAGCACGCCTACGGCGAAGGGCTCGCCTACTTCTTCGCGGCGATGATCGACGCATCCGAGGTCATCGTCGACACCTACGAAGGCTCTCTTCGGGTCACCGACATCGAGCGGGTGACGCTCGGGGGCGCCACCCACGACGACTTCCTGGGTACCAGCACGGGTGGCCTCGGCGGCGACCTCCGGGAGGAGATCGTCGCGGGCGTGCTCTGGGACGCCTTCGACCCCGCGAGCGGCGACGAGGCCTTCGACGGCGTCGCCCTCGGGGTCGCGGGGCAGCTCGAGCTCCTGGTCGATGTGCTCAGCGACCCCCGCGCGACCGACTACGGGGCGACCGGGGTCGATCTCGCCGACTTCCTGCACGCCCTCGAGTGCAGTGCAGGCGTGCCTGCGGCGGACGTGCAGGCCCTCGCCGACGACCGCGCGTTCCCCTACGTGGCCGGCGGCGGCTGCTGACCCCACGAGTTGCCCCCATCGCCGGGGTGGTCAGGCACTGAGGTGCTATAGGCAATCCCATGTCTCGTATCACTCTCTTACTGGTCCTGGGGACCGTCCTCCTCGCCGCCTCGCTGGGCTGCGACTCCGGGGAGGCCGTCGATGCCGGGATGGACACCGGCCCAAGCCGAGATGCGGGCCGGGATGCAGAAATCCGCCCCGACGGCGCGATGGATGCGGGCCCCGAGACCGACGCGGCTTCGGACACGGGCACGGACGCGGCTTCGGATGCGGGCACGGACGCGGCTTCGGATGCGGGCCCTCCATCACCCTCCTTCGACGACCGCGTCGCCGCCCTCTCAGACCCGGCGGCGACGACCGAGGACCTCGACGCATTGATCCACGAGGTCACCTGGGCCGAGGGATGGCCGGTCACCGACGGTTCGCGGTGGCTCTTCGCCACTCGGTGGGATGCCGCGCCGGCCGAGGTCGTCCTCGTTTCGGACATCAACACCTGGGATTCCGCCCGGGCCCCCGCGACCCGGGCGGCGAGCGGCGTGCACTACTGGGCCGTCGTCGCCGAGGCGACCTTCGACGCGCCGGCGGCGGGGGCGAAGTACAAATGGCGGGGGCTGCCGGACATCAACCGTGCCCCGCCCGAGGCGCGAGCCTACGGGTTCGATACCTTTGGCGAGTTCGGCTACGTCGCCCCGCCCACCTCGGAAGCCTGGCGCGAGCGCTTTGACGGCTTTGCCTCTGCCCACCTCGAAGAGCGCCGCGCGTTTCGGGCGCTACTCCCGGCGGGGTTCGCCCACGCCGACGCCGCCCGGGTGCTCTTTCTACACGATGGCCAGAACGTGTTTCACCCCGACTCCATCTGGGGCGGATGGCGTGTCGACGAAGCCCTTGCCGCCGCCGGCTACGAAGACGTCGTCGTGCTCACCGTCGACAACGCGGGGGACCGGATGGACGCCTATACCCACGTCGTCGACGACATCGGCGGTGGGGCCATCGGAGGCCGCGCCGAGGACTACGCGGGCTTGGTCTTCGACGAGGCCCTGCCGTTTTTCCGCGCGCACTACGGCCTCCGCGCAAGTCGCGATGACCTCGTGATCGGGGGCTCGTCCCTCGGGGGTCTCGTCTCGCTCTACTTCGCGCTCACCCGCCCCGCCGAGATGCGTTGTGTCATCGCCATGAGCTCGAGCCTGGGCTGGGGCGCCATCGCCGCGAGCGCCACGGGGGCAGACGCCCTCGTCAACCGCTGGACCACTCACGGCACCGTCGCGGTCTATCTCGACAGCGGCGGCGGCGGGACGTGCTCCGATACCGACGGCGACGGCGTGCAAGAGGACTCGGCCGACAGCGACGACTACTGTACGACGACGCAGCTCCGGGATCACTTGGACGGCCTCGGCTATACCTTCGGCACGGACCTGGCCCACTGGTGGGAGTCCGGCGCCGCGCACAACGAGGCGGCCTGGGCCGCGCGCATGCCCAACGCGTTGTCTTCCTGCGTCGCCGCGGGGTGGGCGCCGTAGCGCCGGACCAGGGACCCCGTCAGGGGTTCTCGAAGGCGTGGTCGATGGCCCCTGTGTCGAGCCCCCAGTTCTGCCAAACCGCTCGCAGATTGGTCAGGTCGATTTCTCGGGGGGTGGCGGCGGTCTGCGTGCTCTCTCTCTCGAGCATGAAGGCCATCGCCGGGACCGTCGCACCGCCCCGGCCCGGGGTGATGGCCTCGAGGTGGACCTCCGTCAGGTGGTACTCCGCCGCGCCGTACATCTCCACGAGCACGTCGACACAGATGGCGTCGAGCTCGTACACCACGCCGGGGACCGTTGCGTCTCCTCGAATGGCGGCGAGGGTGAAGACGGGCCCGAAGTATTCGTTCCCCTCCGCGAACGCCAGGCGATAGCCGCGGATCCGCATCGGGCGTGGAGGCGGCAACGGCGCGCACGCGGGCGCCTCAATAGCCCCTTGGTAGACGAAGAGTTGGACTGTTGGACGCTCTTCTTCATCAGCCATTGGAGCCTCTCCGTGCCCGAACTCGTCGTCCGTATTGGGTCTCGTCAGGGGTTCGCGAGGGCGTGGTCGATGCACGCGGTGTCGATGTTCTTACCGTCCCAGGCTGCTCGTAGGCGGGTCACATACTCCGCTGACGGGGCGGAGGGGTCGTAGGCGACTCCCATTGGGAGTTGGTAGGTCGTCGCCGGGACGCTCTCGCTGCCCAGGTCGTCGGTCATCTCCTCGACGTGGATCCGAGCTCGCTGGTATCCGCGCGGGCCGTGGACCTCGTCGAGGGCGCTCAGACAGGCGGCGTCGACCTCGTAGACTATCCCCGGGACCGTTGCGTCGCTCACGATGAGTAGGAGCGTGGCGGTGGAGCCTCCCCCCGTGTCCGCCGAGCCAGCGAAAACCAGGCCATAGCCGCGCACGCGCATCCTCCGAGGCTCCGGGGAGGTCGCGCACGGTGGCGGGTCGAGGTCCGTCTCGTAGACGAAGAGGCGTTCGACGCCTTGGTCGGTTTGGTCGGCCAATAGGTCTCCTGTCTGTCCAGGCGGAACTTCGGTTACATCACCGGATCCGGTCGCCTGGTCGGCAGGGCGCGCCGCAGCCTCGGCACTCTCACCCCCGTTCGCGACCGGGTCGCTGGGCTCACCGCCAGAACAACCCACGAGGGCGACCACGGCGGCGACGATGAGGTGCGGGGCGTAGTTCGACACGGAGCCTCGTCGGTCAGGGCTTCAGAAGCTCATCTCGGTGAGGTCGGGGCCCGCGAGGACCTTGGTGCCGGTCTTCTCCTGCACGTCGGCGGCGCTGACCCCCGGAGCCAACTCCTTGAGGACCAGGCCCTCGTCCGTGACGTCGAGGACGGCGAGGTCGGTGATGATTCGGTGAACGACGCCGAGACCTGTGACGGGGAGGGTGCACTCCTCGACGATCTTGGGCTCACCCTTGCGGTTGACGTGGTCGGTGATGACAACGACGCGCTTGGCGCCGACGACGAGGTCCATCGCGCCGCCCATGCCCTTGACCATCTTGCCGGGGATCATCCAGTTGGCGAGGTCGCCCTTGCCGGAGACTTCCATGGTGCCGAGGATGGCGAGGTCGATGTGGCCGCCGCGGATCATCGCGAAGCTCATCGCGCTGTCGAAGGTGGCCGAGCCGGGCAGCATGGTGATGGTCTGCTTGCCGGCGTTGATGAGGTCTGCGTCTTCATCGCCCTCGTAGGGGAAGGGCCCGATGCCGAGGAGGCCGTTCTCGGACTGGAGCATCACGTCGACGCCCTCGGGGATGTAGTTCGCGACGAGGGTCGGCATGCCGATGCCCAGGTTCACGTTGAAACCGTCGCGGAGCTCTTGGGCGGCGCGCTGGGCGATTTGTTCTCGAGTCAGCGGCATCTCAGGCCTCCCTCGGCCGCGTCGTGCGGCGCTCGATGCGCTTTTCGTGGGCGCCGTTGCCGACGATCACGCGTTGGACGAAGACGCCCGGCGTATGGATGGAGTCGGGGTCGAGGTCGCCGGGCTCGACGAGCTCTTCGACCTCGGCGATGGTGATCTTGCCGGCCATCGCGCAGAGCGGGTTGAAGTTACGCGCCGTCTGGCGGTAGACGAGGTTGCCGTAGCGGTCGCCCTTCCAGGCTTTGACCAGGGCGAAGTCGGCGACGATGCCGCGCTCCATCACGTAGTGTTTGCCGTCGAACTCGCGGGTCTCTTTGCCCTCGGCGATTTGCGTCCCGTAGCCGGCCGGCGTGTAGAACGCCGGGATGCCCGCGCCGCCTGCGCGTAGGCGCTCGGCGAGGGTGCCCTGGGGCACGAGGTCGACCTCGAGCTCCCCCGAGAGGTATTGCCGCTCGAACTCTTTGTTCTCGCCGACGTAGCTCGAGACCATCTTCTTGATCTGCTTAGGCTCGAGGAGCAGGCCGAGGCCGAAGCCGTCGACACCGCAGTTGTTCGAGATGACGGTGAGCCCCTTGACGCCCTTTTCGGCGAGGGCGGTGATGGTCAACTCGGGGATCCCCGAGAGCCCAAAACCGCCGGCCACCAGGGTGGCGCCATCGGGGATGTCCGCGACCGCTTTTGCGGCGTTTTCCACGACCTTATCCATGGCTGCGGGATACCAGACAGAGGGCTCGCGGGGCAATCGCTGACCGGGCTATCGGCACAGCCGGGCCCCAAACGCAAAAAGGGGAGGCCCGTTGGCCTCCCCTCATGCACAAATTGCTGCATCGGGGAGGGCGGGCCTCCCCGATGCGGCCGTCTCGTTCAGCGCAGGCGCACGGCGTAGACGTCGGTGCTGTCGTTGTCGTCGGTGGACAAGATCCTGTCGGACGTCGCGAAGACCACGAAGTTGCCGTTCGGGGAGAAGCCGGCGACGTCGGAGACGGCGCCGGTGAGCTCTCCGTAAACAGCATCGTAGCTGACGCGAATGGTGGCGCTCGTCATCCGGTCGTGGACGAAGAGGTCTTGCTCGCCATTGGTGTCGTTCATCACGATGTTGGTCGCGGCCGAGCGGAAGAGCACGTAGCGGGCGTCGCTGCTGATGCTCACGACGGTACTGTCGGCGTCAGACTCGGCGCCGTCGTGGGCGAGGCTGATGCGCGTCGTGGTCGTCGCCGCGATGTCGCGGACGAAGATGTCGGTGAAACCGTTGGTGTCGGCCGGCGCGCCGGAGTCGAGGGTGAAGGCGCAAGCGGAGCTGAAGACGCTGATGCTGCCGTCGGTCGAGATGAAGGGCGCGCTGCTGTTGGAAACATGGTGGGTTCCGTCGCAGTTGTCGGTCCCGCCATCGTTGAAGGAGGTCCGGGTCAAGGTGCGGTCCGTGCGGTCCTTCGAGTAGGCGTGGAAGTTCTGTACCGTGATATCGGGGGTGTCGAGGTTCCGAGCGGCGGAGTTGAATCCGAGGTAGCGGCCCGTCGACGAGAGGTGCGGCGTGAAGGCGTTCGAGCCCCAGTAGAAGGTGCCGTTCTCGTCCGCGGTGTTGAGGCTGTCGTGGGTCAAGGTGCCGTCGGCGAGGGTCAGCGTGTAGATGTCGTACTCGCTGTCCGTGTCCGCAGCGACCATCGCCCGGCGCGTGCTGTAGGCGATGAAGGCGCCGTCGGCGGAGATGCTGAAGGCGGCGCTCATCTCCTGGTTGCAGCCGGAGCAGAACGTGGAGGCCAAAGCGACCCCGTCGGTCGCGTTCCAATAGTAGACCTCTCGACCACCAGAGGTCGTATCGGTCACGAGGTCCGTCGCATCCGATGCGAAGGCGACGACCGAGCCGTCGGCCGAGAGCTGCACGTAGGCGGCGCCGCTGTCAGCTTGGCCCCCGCCCGGGATCTCGTTGATGCGCTGGGTGGTGCCCATCATCATGTCCCGGAGGAAGACGTCAGTTGTGGCTCCCGTGTCGTCGGGTACGAGGTCCGAGGCGTTGGAGACAAAAGCGACCTGCCGCCCATCGTTCGAGATCTTGGGTCGGAGGCTGTTGCTGTTGGCGCCGGCTCCGCCCATGGAGACGGAAACGTGGGCGACGTGGGCCCGGTCTTCGATGTCGACGGTGACGTCGGCGATGGTGATGCCCGCGTAGCTGGTGTCGCCGCTGGTCGCCGTGTGCGCCAGCACGCCGGTGTGGTCGCCCTCGATGTCGAAGTCGTGGACCGCGACGCCGGAGACCGTCTGGGCGGTGTCCCAGTTGTCGGGGGTGAAGACGAAGGTCAGTGGCTCTCCGTCGATCTGGGCGTCACCGGCGACGGAGACCGCCACGTAGGTGCAGGGCTGGCTGTCGAGGACCACCGTGTAGGTGGCCGGGGCGCCGCCTTCGACGGCCGCGCCGCTCGGAGCGCTGAGGGTCACGCCGGCGGCTCCTGGGTCGCTCGGCGTGTCGCAGGAGTCGATGGTGGCGCACATGGACTCGAGGCAGGCCTCGCCGGCGCCGCAGGCCATGCCGCAGCCGCCGCAGTGAGCGGGGTTGTTCGCCGTGTCGATGCAGCTCCCGCTGCAGTCCGTGAGCCCCGTGCCGCAGCTGACGGCGCAGGTGCCAGCGCCGTCGCAGACCTCGCCGGCCCCGCAGACCGTGCCGCAGGCGCCGCAGTTCATCCCGTCCGAGTCGGTGTCGACGCAGGTGCCGTCACACTCGGTCTGACCCGTGGGGCAATCGGTGCCACCGTCACCCATGGCGCTGTCGTCGGTGCCGCTGTCCGTGACCGGGGGTGTCCCGTCGTCGCCGCAGGCCACCAGGCCCAGAGATGCCAGGAGCGCCAAGCTCAAGAAGATCCGTTTGCTCATCGTCGATTTTCCTCGTGATTCGGGGGACATCGCCCCCCAAGTTCCAGAATGAGGGCGCAACAAATCACTCCTGGTGGAAAAATCCAAGACTAATCGCGCACTGTCTGCGCGCAGGCAGTGCGTCTGGCTATGCCGGAGGCTTTCTTCGCGCACTACTGCTAGGCTGCGTTCCCCGATTCCCCACAGTTCCAGCTCCCACCGAGATGACGCCATGACGGATGTTCGCGACCAGACGCCCCCCGAGCACAGCCCCGAGCCCCCCCCCGCGCCGGCTGCCGAAGCTGCCGAATCCACCCAAGCGGTGAGCCCCGCGCCCGCGCCCGTGGACCCGGTCCAGGCCGAGCTCGCGGCGCTCCGGGCCGAGGTGAAGCGCCTCAAGAAGTCCGAGAAGAAAGCCGTCCTACGGCGCAAAGAGGAGCAGGCGCTGAAGCCCTACCAGGCCGAGCTCATCGCGATGCAGCGGTACCTCGAGTCCACCGGGCGGAAGATGATCATCCTCTTCGAGGGCCGCGATGCGTCGGGGAAGGGCGGGACGATCCGCCGGGTCACCCGCTACATGAACGAGAAGCACTATCGGGTGGTCGCCCTCGGCAAGCCGACGGAGCACCAGCGCACCGAGTGGTTCTTTCAGAAGTACGTCAACCAGTTTCCCCGCGGGGGCGAGGTCGTGCTCTTCGACCGCAGTTGGTACAACCGCGCCATGGTCGAGCCGGTCTTCGGCTTCTGCTCCGGGGACGAATACAAGAACTTCATGAAGGGCGTGACCGGTCTCGAAAAGGACCTCGTGCGTCAGGGCATGCTGCTAGTGAAGCTCTACTTCAGCGTCACTCAGGACGAGCAGGCCCGCCGCTTCGAGCGCCGGCTGACCGACCCGCTCCGGCAGTGGAAGTTGAGCGAGGTCGACGTTCAGGCCCAGGAGCGGTGGGACGACTTCACCAGCCAGAAGTACTCCATGCTCAAGCGCACCCACACCTCCCACGCCCCGTGGACGGTGATCCGGTCCAACGACAAGCATCATGCGCGGCTCAATGCCATCAAGGCGATCCTCAACTCCGTGCCCTACGAACGCGCCGACCCTACGCTCGACTTCGTGCCCGACCCCGACGTCGTGATCTCGGGCTCCCGTGAAGTCGAGACGATGGAGGCAGAGCGCCTTCGCAGCGGCAAGTTCCTAGACTGACGCAATCGCGCCCACTCACGCCACGGGCCGGCAATCCAGCTCCGGTCGACTGGCGTCGCCCTTTCGCCTTCTTG
>QMMC01000133.1 GCA_003647065.1 Deltaproteobacteria bacterium
GAGGGGTCGGATGTACGACCCCGAGATCCGTCACTTCACCAGCACGGACATCTACGTCGGCAGCGCCTATGGTCAGAGCCTCAACGCGTATTCGTACGTGGGCAACAGCCCGTTTCGTTTTGTGGACCCAAGTGGCTGGAACGAAACTTGCGCCGACAAGTGCACGATTGAACCGCCAGCAATTGTCGTAGGCCGGCGGCCGGGGTACTCATTGAACCGGCTAGATCTGCGTCGGGCGCTCTTGGGAGGAAGGTCTGGGGACACTGCGCTCGCAGAGCGGGCCGGGCCTGCTTCCGGCGGTCAGTCGGTAGCGACAGACGATGGCGCCTGCCCTTCGTGTCACACCGGGGAGATGTTCTCTGGGCCGGCGCCCGCCTCGCCCGAGCAGCAGGCCATTGCGAACGAACTAGCGAGCATCGGGCCAAGTCTCATTCCCGGAGTTGGCGAGGCTATGGACGCGGCGGTGCTAGCCGATCCCGCGTCAACCGAGACCGAGCGATGGTTTGCTGGAGCTGGTCTTGCCATTCCTATTTTCACGGCGGCACCGCTGATTAGAGTTCTCAGAGCAGTGCGGCGTGCGCGCCGGATCGCGCAGGCGGCCGGGGGCGCAATTGATGATGCTGCGGAGGCCGCTGCGCGCACGGGTACCCTGGCGCCAGGGGGGGGAGGGCCGCGTCCCATCTCCATGGACGAGGCTGTGGAGCTCGGTGCAGCGCACGTCCGCGGCGAGGGAGTAATGGAAACGACTGGCGGGGCGCGCAATTTCCAGTTTCGCCGGACGGCAACCACGCCGTCGGGAGACGTTGAGACTCTCATCGGTCGTTTCGACGTCAACCCCGCGGACCGGCACGTAGCGCAGCAAGGAGCTCACCTGAATCTGGAGATCCAGGTCAATGGCCGGATCCGCGCGAACCAACACATACCGATCGACCCGGCAACCGTTCGCCCGGGAGACATACCGTGAACAAACAAACCGAGCTAAAGGTGTTTCTGGAGCTTCCGGCACACGTCGAGGTCGAGGGCTCGTCGGCGGCGCTTCGGAACCTAGCGGAGTCGTTTAGAACGGCCACAGGTAACGCAACGTCTTGGCAAGTAACCTCGGCGGGTCCGGACGAGGTTCACGTCATTTCGGTGAGACGCACGGACTCGCTGGTTCAGATTCGATATTCATCCGGCGCTCTGTCGATTGAGGGAGCGCAGAGCAAGCTGGACGTTCTCGCCGACAACATCGAATACGTAGCATTCTCAGATCCGAACAGCGCGCACATCCACGTCGAGCACCACGAGGGGCATCCCTATCTGGCGCCCGGGAGCATTCCCCTTGTGGTCTCCCGTGACGATGACGCATGACCCACTCTGACCGAGCACCTGAGGGATCCCCTCAATTCGCCCGGGCGTGAAAACGAAGGCGATTTGAAGGGAAGTTCGTGAGCCGCGGGTTGTTGGCCGGGCATGAAGAATCATCCCGGAATCGGCGCCTCCGCCCTTTACGTTTCGCTTCCCGACAAGCTCGTCCGCCTCGAAGCGCTCAAGGTGCGAGTCGAGGCGGGAGGGAGGGGAGGACGTTCTTCACGAGACGTTCCGTACTTTCTCGAAGTTTGGATTGTAGACCGTGGACGACTTCGAAACAGCCATCCTGGAACTGCTGGCGAACGGACCTTCTTCGTTCGCCGCGCTCTACGGCTATCTGGCTCGCAATAGTCTCATCTTTCAAGATGCCGGGGCGGCTTTCGATCGTCTCCTCGACATGGAGCAACGGGGCCTGGTTCTCATTCGCGCGACGGATGATCACGGAAAACTGGGGAGCGCCAACGCGGCTTTTCGGAAACGTGCCCGCACTGAGTATGAGGAGTGGCTCACGAAGCTCGACACCACTCAGCTCACTCCTGAAGCAGTGGCACTCGATGAGGTCGGACTCTGGTTTGCTCCGGGGCCCCAGGGACAGACACTCATCGCTTCGTGGCATCAAGGGGAGGCGCCCGACGAGACGTGGGAGTTGGATGCGACACCAGGTTCGATCGTCATTCGCGCACCAACCGAGGCTATCGCCATGCGTGAGCTCAACGCCTGGTTGCTTCATCACCCGGATCGTACGATCGATCCAGATTCACGAACCGAAAAGCCATTGAAGGACGTCACTCTACGCAGCCGCCGCGCGTTGGAAGACGGCATCCAGATTTGCGTCGCATTGCAAGAGGTCGGCCCAACCGACTGACCACCAAACTCGTCCCGCACGTACCGTACCGCCACGGCTCGCAGCACATCACCCCTTTAGTTCAATTCACGCGCCATTCACCCGCGTAAGCGCATCGTATCGGGCGTCATATTGTCGCAAAATGTGCACTCGTCGCGCGGAGAAGCCCGTCGGGGTCCGACGATCACGCGTGAGGGCGGTCCCCGGACGGTTCGATTCAACAACTACTCCAGATATTGCTCGCGCCTCCGAATGAGGCTGCAGAAGCACTCGGTTCACCTGTTTGAGGTCTATCGACCGGACGCTGTCTCTGAGGTTTCCGGAAGCGTCACGAGGTAGAAACCCGCCCGTGCCGCTGGTAGGCTCCCGGCCCCCCATGACCTACACCGTCCTCGCGCGAAAATACCGACCCCAGACCTTCGAGGACCTCGTCGGTCAGGAGCACGTGGCCCGGACCCTGGCCAACGCCATCGACGCAAATCGGGTCGCTCACGCCTTCCTCTTCACCGGCGTCCGCGGCGTCGGCAAGACGACGACCGCTCGCCTCCTCGCCAAGGCCCTCAACTGCGACAAGGGGCCTACCGGCACGCCGTGCAACGAGTGCGACCCGTGCAAGGAGATCACCGCCGGGGTCGATATGGACGTCCAAGAGATGGACGGCGCGTCGAACAACAGCGTCGATGATGTGCGGCGGCTCCAGGAATCGATCCCCTACCGCCCCGCTCGGGACCGCTTCAAGGTGGTGATCGTCGACGAGGTGCACATGCTCTCGGCGGGGGCCTTCAACGCATTCCTGAAGACCCTCGAAGAGCCCCCCTCGCATGTGAAGTTCATCTTCGCTACCACCGAGGGCCACAAGGTCCCGATCACCATCCGCTCGCGGTGCCAGTGCTACGACTTCCGGCTCATCCCCCAGCAGGTGATCGGTGACCGGGTCCGGGCAATCCTCGGCCAAGAAGGCATCGAAGCGGACGACGCCGCGATATCGATCGTCGCCCGAGAAGCAGCCGGCTCGATGCGGGACGCGCTGACCCTCCTCGACCAGATTGTGGCCTTCGGCGGCGACTCCCTCCGCGGCGAAGAGGTCGCTCGGACCCTCGGCATCGCCGGGCGCGAGGCGATCCTGACGGCAGCGAAGGCGACCCTTTCGGGGGACGGCGCCGAGGTACTCCGGGGCGTCGAAAAGATCGCGACCCAGGGCGTCGACATGCTGCACTTCGGGCGGCAATTGCTCGATTACCTGCGTGAGCTCACCGTGCTCCGGGTCACCGACGGTGACGCCGGCACGCTGTCGGGCCTGGTCGCCGAGGAGCGCGAAGAGGCGCTGGCCATCGCCAAGGGCACCGACATGCTGGAGCTCCAGCGGGCCTTCGCCGCGCTTTCGCAGCTCGTCGAAGACGTCGGCCGGTCGGGCTCGCCGCGAACGGTGCTCGAGATGGGCCTCCTGCGCATCGCCACCCGCCCTCCTTTGAGGCAGGTGGGAGAATTGCTCGCGCGCCTCGACGCCATCGAGAAGAGTTTCGGCGGAGGCGGCTCGGGGGGCGGCGGCGGACGGAACCAGGGACGGCGCCCGCCCCAGGGCGGCCAGGACGGCCAGGGCAGCGGTGACCGTCGACCGAGTGGACCGTCGCGGCGCATGCAAGACGCCGGACCCCAGCAGAATCGGTCCCAGGGAAGTTCTGACAAGACACCGCGCCCCGCCCCAACCGACTCCGCGGGCCGGGCGGCGCCGGCCGAGGTATCGGTGCCGTCCCCGAAGCCCCCGAGCCGTGCTTCCGAACCCGCTGCGAGCCCCCGCGAAGCGAGCAAACCCCGGGAGGCGCCTGCACCTCCCGCGCCTTCTGCGCCTCCTGCGCCTCCTGCGACCAGCGCCGCACCTGCCGGCAAGCTCCTCCCCACCTGGGAGCAGATCATCGGCCACCTGCAGGACGCCCGGCCGGCCCTCGCCGCCATCCTCGAACACGGGGTACCCCAGGAGATCGACCGCGAGAAGATCGTCATCGGGTTCCCGACCGGGTCTTTTTTCGGCAAGCAGGCTGAATCCCGGGAGTCCAAGGACGGCGTCGCGACCAGCGCGGCCCAGATCCTCGGGGCATCGCCGGAGGTCATCATCCGCTTCATCGACGAGCCCGAGGCCCTGGGCCAGACCGTCGCCGAGGCCAGCGCCGAGGAGCGGACCGGCCGCATCGAGGAACGGCGCCGGGAGGCCCTCCGCCACCCCCGAGTACAAGAAGCACTTCAGGTCTTCCCCGAGGGCGCGGGAAACGTGAAAGTGCACGTCGAACTGGATTGAGCTAAAGGGAGAACCACGATGAAGTTTCGCGGCGGAATGGGCGAGTTGATGCGGCAAGCGAGCCGTCTTCAACGCAAGATCGAAACGCGCAAGGAAGAGCTCAAGGAGCTCACCTTCGAGGCCTCGGCTGGCAACGACCAGGTCAAGTGCACCGTCAACGGCGCCCACGACCTCGTCAGCGTCGAGCTGGACCCGAAGCTCCTCGAGGGCGACGACAAAGAGATGGCCCTCGAGCTCATCGTCGCGGCGGCTAACGCGGCCCTGACAAAGAGCCGCGAAGAGGTCGACGCCGAGCTCGAAAAGGTGACCGGGGGTCTCAAGATCCCGGGGCTCATCTAGAGCTGTGTACCGCGGCGACCCAGCCGACCCGATAGCCGAGCTGACGGAGCTTTTCGCACGTCTGCCCGGCGTCGGCGAGCGCACGGCGACGCGCCTGTCGTTCCACGTACTCGGCGCCGAGCCGGAGTACGCGGCGGCCCTCGGCGAGGCCCTCGCCCACATCCACGAGCGAGTCGTGCGCTGCGAGCGCTGCGGCAACTACGGAGCCGAGACCACCTGTCGCATCTGCCGCGACCCGCGCCGCGACGGGTCCATCGTCTGCTGCGTCGCTCGCGTGCCCGACCTCGTCGCCATCGAAAAGTCCGGGTCCTTCCGCGGGCGCTACCACGTCCTCCATGGCCTGCTCGCCCCCCTCGACGGCATCGGTCCGGACCAGCTCCCCCTCGATGGTTTGCGCCACCGCATCGAGCGTGAGGGCATCGAAGAGGTCGTGCTCGCCACGCCCCTGAGCGTCGAAGGCGAAGCGACGGCCCTCTACGTCAATCAGGTCCTGAAGCCCCACGGCGTGCGTATCTCGCGCATCGCCAGCGGCGTGCCCCACGGCGGCGAGCTCGAGTTCACCGACCAGATCACCCTCGGGCGCGCCTTCGAGGGGCGCCGCGAGATCGGCTGAAGTGCCGCGCCCGTGAGCGCGGCTTACCGGCGACGCATTCCACCGCGTCCACCGCGACCGCGGCCACGGGGCTGCGGCGGGGTGGGCCTACCTACGTTGGGCACGGCACCGGCGAGGGCGCGGCCTTCGTCGGTGCGCCAGCCGAGGCCGTACCAGGCGTTCCGCTGCACGGACTGCCGATGCAAGCGAACGTCGTAGCCCGAGCCTCCGTCGGGGATGACGGTTTCGACGAAGAAGGCGTTCGGCCCGAGGCTGAGGCCCGCGGCTTGTTCGGCGTGGGGCACGATCTTGCCGTCGTCGCCGACGGTCCAGCGCCAGGTGCGGAGAACGGTGCGCTCTTCCCTCCACTGGCACTCCCACTGGCCAGGGTGACGGTTGATCACACCGTAGCGCTCGTCGATGCGGTCCTCGGCAAGCGGATACCAGCGCTCGTGGGTTTGCTGCACGACCGAGCTGTCGAAGGTGAGGGGGAGCGTGACGACGTACTGGCGGAAGCCGACGTCCTCGGTCTCTCCTTCTTGGTTTCGACCACGGCCGTGACTGTGCACGACGTACACCATGCGCACCTGGGTGCCGGTCACCTGATCATCTGAGATGGCGACGCGCTCTCCGTCGACCGAACACCGAAGATGTGTCTGGGAGCTGATGCTCCAGTGGTCCCGGTCCGGGTGGGCGTTGATGGTGACGGTGACTACGTTCCGGCCGTTGTAGGAGTTGAGACGCCGACTGCTGAGCGGCTCGTAGTAGGGCTCTCCGCGATTCGGCTGGAGGTGGAGGATGGTGCTGACCGGCTCACCGTTGCGGTCCACATAGTGGTGCGGGGCGTCGGGCTGCCCGTTGCCACGAACCCGGGTCGCGGTGAGCACGTGGATGGGGAAGGTGCGCAGGAGGCTCTCTTGGTCCGTGTCGTCGTCGATCAGATAGAGCTCGACGGTGATGTCGCCAGTCTGCGTGATTCGTTGGTCACGGTCGCGACAGTTCGTCGTGTGGAAGGCCTCGGGGCCGTCGGCGACGCGTTCGTGCTGGTTTTCGACCTCGACTTCGCAGAGGGTCTCGCCGAGGGTCCGGCGCCCTTGCTTGATGACCATCTTGAAGGCGCTGCGCTGGGACGTGTGGCCGAAGACCCGGAAGTGGCCTTCGAGGGCCCAGCCCTCGTCAAAGGGGTTCCCGTCCCGGTGACCTCGGTTGTTCTCCAGCTCGAAAAACGTGAAGCCGTCGTCGAAGGTCATCCCCTCGGGCACATCGGCCGAGGCCGTGGTCGACATCGTGACCAAGGCCACCACTGCGAGAACCATCCAGAATCGCGTCATCTATCCCCCTTCGAGTCCGCTGATGGTGCACTTTTCCTGTGCCGATGCCTACACCGACGTGATCGCGAGGACGATGTTCACCGGCCGGGGGATACACTCGCTATTAGAGCGGCGGCCAGGTCACCCCGTCGGGGCGCCAGGAGTAGTCAAAGGCGCCTTCGTGGGATGGGCTTCCTGCCGCAAGGGCATCGGCGATGCCCATCAAATGCCGATAGAGAGCCGAGAACGGCTCGTAGCGGACGCCGTTCCACTTGGCGAGGTGCGTCACCGTGCCGTCCCGGAAGCGCACCACGAGCACCGCCCGAGCCTCGTCGGGGATGCCTGGACGGTTGGGCACCACCATGGCCCGAACGTCGTGTTCGACGAGGAGCTCGGCGATGCGTGCCCGGGCGTCCGCGTCGAGGGCACCCTCGAAGCGATTGTCGCGGAGCCCGTAGGGCTCACCAACGGACACCTTCTGGGCGACCATCGTTCCGTCGGGGCGAATGTAGAGGGCCCGGCCGCCGTGGAGCCCCTGGATGTCGTGGAACATCAGCCACTCGAACTCTCCGGACGCCTCTTCGAGGGTCGGGTCGGAAGTCGGCTGAGTTTCCGCTACGGGGTCCTCCGCTGGCGCTTCAGTGTGCTCACCGCCGCCACTCGATGACGGAGTGTGTTCCGGCTCGTCCGCCGGCGCCCCGTCGTTCGAGGAACAAGCAGCGAGGGACACGAGCAGCCCGACCGTGAAATTCATCCTCACGAGGCGGCGAGGGTCTTCTCGCGATAGCGCGTGAAGCCGCGGTCCTCGGTGAGGATGTGTTTGACCAACCAGAGCTTGAGGTAGTCGAGGATCTCGTCGCCGACCGTCACGGCGCCGTCCCGGAAGTCGTCACGGAAGCGCGTGGCCTTGTCCACGAACTCGGCGTGCTGGGCGAGGTGTCGGTCGAGGCCCGGATAATCCGTCTCGCGCATGACGACCTCTTCGGCCGAGAAGTGATAGTTCGTATAGGCGACGAGGCCGTCGACGATCGCGCGGAGGAAGTCGAGGTCGGCCTGCTCTCCGGGGTCGTCGAGGATCTGGATGTAACGAATCAGCTGTTTGTGATGGGAGTCGAATTCCTCATCCCCCACCGAATACGAATCGTTCCAAGCAAAATCGGGCATTCACCACCTGTTGGGATATGAATCGCATGCCTCCGAGCGCACGTCGAGGGGGTAGGCTCTGGCCATGACCACCTTGGTTTTTGGCGGTCCTCGCGGCGACCCCCTGGTCCGGGCGTTGGCCCTCGCGATGGAGGCTTCTGGCGTCCCCCACGTCGTCGTCGACCTCGATGCCCGAAAGACCGACGACGACGCCCACGAGCGCCGATTCCAGATCGCCCTCCATAACCTCGGCGAGATCCCCGGGGGGCCCGTCCTCGGCGGTTTTTCCCTCGGCGCTCGAATCGCCGCACGCCTCTCTGTCCAGACCAACGTCCGCGGCCTGCTCTGCCTGGCCTATCCCTTCCACCGTCCCGGCGCCCCGAAGGAACGCCACGGCCTCATGGCGCTCTCCCGGGTCACGGTGCCTACTCGGATCATCCAGGGGACCCGGGACAATCACGGCACCGAGGCGGAGGTCCGCGGTTATCGGCTTCCAGCGACGGCGGAGATGGTGTGGCTCGAGGACGGCAATCACCGCTTCGTGCCCCGAGAGCGGTCCGGTTTCACCGAAGAAGGCCACCTCGCGGCCGCGATGGCCGCCGCCGTGACCTTTGTCCAGGGTCGATGAGCGCCGGCCCCCACCTCGTGTCATGGATACCGCCAGATGCCCCAGACACCGGAAGATGGACGCTCCCCCATCGAACGCGATGGGTTCTCGTACCTGCCGCGCTTCTTCACGGCCGCGGAGGGCGACGAGCTGATTCGCTACTTCGGTGAGCTCATGCCCATCTGGGAGAAGCGACACCAGAAGGACGAGCACGGCCGCGCTGCGGGGCACAGCCGACGCCTCACCCGGCCGGTCTACTGGCTCGGAGCCTGGCAGTTCGCCTGCCTCGGCTACTACGCCGAGCCCGACTATCGCGAAGACCGGTGCCTCCGGGCCGAAGCGTTGCCGGAGGTCATGCATACGATCCTCGAACGCCTCCGGCCGACCTTACGCGAGCACGACGAGGCCATCGACGGCACCGTCAGGGGATTGCCCAACAGCTGCCTCATCAACTACTACGGACGCGAGCTCAGCGAGGGCCCACCCCGGGACTACGCCCGGCTGCGCATGCACCGGGACAGCGAACCGGGGCCGGTGGTGATATTCTCGATCGGGCAGCCGGCGCTGATCGAGTTCCTCGACCCGGACCTAAGCGAAACCCCGGAGCTCTCCGTATGGGGCCGCCATCGGTCGGTGACCATCTTCAGCGGGCCGGAGTACAAGGACCGCCTCTACCACCGGGTCACCAAGGTCCGCACGGGCAAGATCCCAACCATCGACACCCGGCTCTCGAACTTCGACGTGCGGCGGGTGAGCGTCTCCTTCCGCCACATCCCCGAAGACCTCATCTCCGAGTTCGACGGACTCAGCGAAGGCTCCCGAGCCCAGGTCCGAGGCTACGTCGAAGAGCTGGCCGAGCACTCACCGCACTTCCGCGAGCAGCTGGCGCGCGGCTGAGGCGGGGCCTCAAAAGACGAACGTCGCGCCCAGCATGTAGGTCTCCTCGACGCTTTCCGTCGCGAAGTCGTATTCGATCGCCGCGTGACCATCGAGCGAAACCACATCGCCCAGATGAACCTTGATGAGAGGAACGGTCCGCAGCGCCAGGTCCATGACCGATCCCAACACGACCCGGACCCGCCACTCTCCACGCCCGGTCGGCGCGCCGCCTTCGTGAATGAGGGCCTGCGAGTAGCCAGCGAAGAGACTGAGCGTGACGACCTCCGCCAAGGTGTGGGAGTAGCCGGCGGCGAGGTGAAGGCGCCAAGTCGTGGGGGCCTGCTCCACGCTCAGGCTCGGGTTGTCCGCAGACGACCAGCGGAACGCCGAGCCGAAACCGAGGCCACCGACGAGACTTCCGCGTGGAGAGACCCACCAACGCGCATCGACACCGAGCCCGACTGAGCCCGAGATGAGTAGCTTATCGATACTGCTGTAGCCGAGCCCCCACGACGTGAGACCGCCCCAGGGGATCACCTCAAACGCACGCGTGTCACCGAAGCGATAGGCGAGAGCTAGGCTGGGGATGACCCACTGAAGCCGGTCGGTGATTCCGTAGTTGATCTGAAACAGTGCCGTGCCGACAGACTCGCTGCCTCCACCCATACTGAAGCCGGCCCCGGGGTCCGCGTGCCGCACACCGAAGGCAGTACGAATGTCCCAGGCCCCGGCGTGAAGCGTGGTCAGCGTGACGGGACGGGGTTCATATGCGCGAGAGGCGCCCCCGTCTCGGCTCACCCTCTGCATCTGAGACTCACTCACCGCCGTCGTGGTACCCGCGCGGAGGCGCACCTCGGAGGCGCGGGTTTCCCCGCTCGAAGTGGCGCGAACGAGGTAGTGGCCCGGGGGCACTGCCAGCCGCATCGTGCGGAGGCCCCGGGGCGTCTCCAGGACGATCAGCCCAGTCTCGAGATCGACCAATTGAGTCGGACCACGCTCCTGGTCGAGGACGATGGTGCTGGAACCTCGAGTAAGGCGGGCCAGGGGAAGGTCTCGCCGCCCACGGAGGTTCATCTGGTAGCTCGGGTGCTGGGGCGTCGCGGTGCGAAGCGCGGTATCACGGACGGTGAGTCGTTTGGCGTACTCGAACGCCTCGGTGAGGGTGACTACCTGATCCCCATTTTGGTCCCCAGCCCCACGGAGGGCGGCGTTCCAATGGTGGGTGAAGAAGCCGCGTTCTAGAATTTCCGACTCGTGCGCATCCTCGAGACCAGAGCTCGAAGCGATGAGCACGGAGCCCTCGCTCGAAAGGTCCAGAGGCACCTCGACGTCGAAGGCGTCGGTTTCGGAAAGCCCCCGGGTCCCTGTCCAGCCCCCGCCTCGGCACGTGTCGATGATCCCGAGGCGCACGGTCACGGCGCTGTTGCCCAGTCGCTGCCGCAGCGCATGGAAGGAGAGCGGGCGTCCGCCCGGGTAGAGCGCGCGCTCGTCCGCGTGCCCCGAGTAGTAGAAGAGCAGCATCGTCTCTTCGCTGGCCGAAGAGAGCTCGGCGACCTCGCGATCGAGGCGTTCGAGCACAGCGCTCGGGGCTGGGTCGAGAAAGAGGTGCACATCGGACGCCGCGAAACCGCCTACGGTACGCAGCACATCCCTGACCTCGCGGGCATCTTCGTGGGCATAGCGCAGCGGGCGCCGTCCAGGCGCGGCTGCGTTTGCGCCGACGACGATGGCCACCCGACGCGGCTCGGGGGTGATCTGGGCGTCTGCCAAGAGTGGCCATGCGAAGAGCACCGCAAGCACGCACAAAACGAAGAATCTCCTCATGGCAGCGATTCCTCGACTTTGGGAATGGACAGACGACGCACCCACACATCATCACCGGGCGCTCCGCCTCGAATGATCGCACCGATCGAATCAGAGGCGAGGGGCGTCCGTGAGAGAATCACCGTGAGCGACTCGTCACCGGGGGCATCATCCACCTCCCACGCCGGTGGCAGCACGTTTTCCCCAGAGGGTTCGACGGACGCTTCGTAGAGAATGGAGTAGTCGCCGGCATCGCCCTCGGTGAGCACCGAGACATGAGTGAAGCCTTCTGCGACGACCTTCAGGCGCAGCCGGTCTCCGGCCGCCACCGGTCGCTGTCCGTCCCAGAGCATCACGCGAGTCCCGCGCTTGACGTAGAGGCCCACCGCAGGCGCCCCGCGCACGGTCGTGTACTCGGTGGAATCTGTCACCGGGCCGGGGCGCAGAATGAGGAAGGTAATGGCCACCAACGCCGCGAGGCCGGTGGCGCCGATTCCCCACCTCATAGGACGCAGAGCACCCGGACTCGGCAGGTCTCGTTCGATCTCTTTCGCCCACTCTGGGACCGGCGGAAGTGCGCGAGCCTCCGCGACGTACGCTGTGCAGCGAGCACAGCTAGACGCGTGGTCTCGCGCTGGGCCATCCACCGCAAGGCCGAGAGCCAATCCGTCGAGGATCAAGTAGGAAGGGTGCTGCGCGTGCTCGTTCACGGTGCCCCCAACGCTTTCTTGGCGGCTTGGTCTGCGCGCTCGAGCAAGCGCCGCACCGTCCGATCGCTCGTCCCGAGGACCGTGCCTATCTGAGCGTGGGTGAGCCCGTCGATGCGGCTGAGCACCAAAGCCTCGAGCTCTCGCGCCTCGAGATCCATCGAGAGTCTCTTCAGCAATTGTCTCGCCTCAGCCCGCTCGGACGGGTTGTCGGACTCTTCAACGTCGAAGACCAGGGCAGCTCCGGCGACGTTCCGGTGCCGAATGCGATCCACGGCGAGTCGAGTCGCTGTCTGATAAACCCAGCCGAGGGCCTTGTCGTCGTCGCGGAGGGTCCCCCGCATCGCCCACAGCCGGGTGAACGTCTCCTGAGCGAGGTCCTGTGCTTCAGCCGGATCCCGAAGCATTCGCGCGCATTTCGCAGCGATGATGGGGAAAAAGCGCCGATAGGTATTTTCGAGGCTCTTGGTGTCCATCGCAGCTTGGCCATCTGACTCACTGCACTAGACGAGCGAGGAGACCAGATCCGGACAGCAAAAGTGCGCGCCACGACACTCAAATGCGCCGCGGTCACGATCCTTCCACGCGCCCGAGTCCGAGGCCACGGCTAAGGCGAAGGCGAGAACTCCTCCTCAGCTGGCGTCGGCGCTGGCATCCGCGCTGGCGTCCGCAGCGGCATCCGCGCTGGCGTCCGCAGCGGCATCCGAAGCGGCGTCGGCTGCAGCGTCCGCAGCGGCGTCGGCGGAGGCGTCCGTCGCCGCGTCCCCGGCGTCCCCGGCGTCACCGGCGTCACCGGCATCCGCGAGGCCCGTATCCGGAGTGCTGCTGTCCGGGGTGCTGGTATCCGGCAAACTCGAATCGGGAAGGCCCGAATCGACATCCTCGCCGCAGGTATCTCTGCAGATGCAGTTTCCGGTGCCCATGCATATCTGGGTGCAATCTCCGCCCCCACACTCGAGGATGCAGTTGCCCGTGCCCAAACAGGTCACGGTGCAGCCGCCACCTTCACACCCGACGGTGCAGTTGCCGATGCCGTCGCATATGTAGTTGCAGTTGCCGTCGGGGCAGGTCTTGGAGCAGTTCCCGATGCCGTTGCACTCGCAGGTCTCACCGGCAGAGCAAACGCCCCCGAGGTCGTTGCCGATACACCCAGAGGCGAGCACCGAGAGCGCTCCCGCAAAGACGATAACCAGAACCTTCATTCTTCATCCCCCCAAGTCGAAGCACCAGTGAACCACGGGAGGGGCCGCACGGTCACTATCGCGCCGTCGATCAACTGCATCGCGGCGGGTTCGTGCTAGAGCACGCGTCGCGATTCCCATGCCCATCTGGTTCAGAAAGACCCTGGCCGCGTTTTCGATCCTGATGTTCTTCTCCTCGGGCATCACGCTGAGCCTCTTGTTCTTTCCCCTCGTCGCCCTCGTCACCTTCAGTCGGGAGCGACAGCGGAGCTTCTCCACCTGGGCCCTCGCCACTTCGTATCCGCTCTTCCTGGGCTGGCTGAAGTTCTGGCACCTCATCGACTACGACCGCATCCCGTTGCCCCCGGACCTGCCGAAGGACCGGGCCTTCGTGGTGGTCGCGAGCCACCCGACGCTGATGGACGTCATCTTCTGCATGGGCTGGTTCCGGCTGCTCACGGTGGTGAAGGCGAGCTGGTATCGGTCCTGGACCCTGCGCTTCGTGACGCGCATGACCCACTACATCCCGGCGGCGGGGCTACCCGACGACGGCGGCGACTTCGAACCGTCCCTCGATCGCATGGTCGCCCAGCTGAAGCTCGGGCGCTCCCTCATCACCTTCCCCGAGGGCACCCGTGAGCCCCACGGCAAGCTCCTGCGCTTCCATCGCGGGCCCTTCGAGGTCGCGGTGCGGGCCGGGGTCCCCGTGGTGCCTCTCTTCATCGCCACCGACAAGCCGTTCCTGCTTCGTGGCTCGATGCTGCCCACGGAGAGGATGACCTACACCTTCGAGTGGCTGCCCTTCATCGACTGCGCCGCCGAAGACATCGAACCCGCCAAGCTGCGAAACCGCGTGCATCGCATGTTCGAGGAGCGCCGGGCGCAGTATACGGAGGAACGGAACTCGGCCGCGCCGGCGCTGACCGAAGGCCAGGCCCCGTCCGCCGGTAGCTGAGCCCCCCGTTCGCTTCGGGCTTTCGACCGCTCGTCATCCGCCTGGGGCCGCTCGCCGCAGCGTCTCCAGCAGAGGTCGTCGCGCTGGCCCACAACACTCGCAGGAGGTTCTCTTGCGTGTTTTGTTGATCAACCCGCCCCACACCGCCATCGGCAGCCGGATCCCCGATGACCATCTGCCGCCCCTCGGGCTGCTCTCCGTCGGCGGACCCCTCGTCGATGCAGGACACGAGGTCACACTCCTCGACGCCGAGTTCGGGCCGCTGTCCATCGACGAAATCGTGAGGCGCACGGCCCGCCGTGGTCCCGAGGTCATCCTCCTCGGTCACTCCGGGTCGACCTCCGCCCACGACACGGTGGCGCTGCTCACCCGGCGGCTTCGGGCACGGCTGCCCACCGCGCGCATCGTCTACGGGGGGGTATTTCCGACCTATCACTGGCGGGAGATCCTCGAGGAGCAGCCGCAGATCGATGTCGTCGTGCGCGGGGAGGGGGAAGAGACGACGCGGAAGCTGATCGCCGCCCTCGAGGCCCAGACCCCCCTGTCGGAGATTCCGGGTATCGCGTACCGCGTCGACGGAGAACCACGGGCGACTCCGCCGGCGTCGATCATCGGCGACCTCGATGCGTATCGCGTGGGATGGGAACTGATCGACCATCGGCGCTACAGCTACTGGGGCGGCAAACGCGCGGTCGTCGTGCAGTTCTCCCGGGGCTGTCCGCACCAGTGCAATTACTGCGGGCAGAGGGGCTTCTGGACGCGCTGGCGGCATCGTGACCCGGTGAAGTTCGCCGCCGAGATAGCTCGACTCCACCGGGACCATGGCGTCGAAGTCTTCAACTTCGCCGACGAGAACCCCACGACGTCCAGGCCCGCCTGGCGCGCGTTCCTCGAGGCGCTAATCGCCGAGGGTGTGCGCCCCACCCTGGTCGGCTCCACCCGGGCCGGCGACATCGTCCGGGACGCGGACATCCTTCACCTCTACAAAGAAGCCGGCTTCGAGCGCTTTCTCCTTGGAATGGAAAACACCGACGAGGCGACCCTCGCCCAGATTCGAAAGGGCGGCACGACCACCAAGGACCGCGAGGCGATTCGGCTGCTGCGCGCCCACGGCATCCTGTCGATGGCGACCTGGGTCGTGGGCTTCTTCGAGGAGACCGAGCGCGACCTGGTGCGCGGTCTCCGGCAACTGCTCTCCTACGACCCCGACCAGA
>QMMC01000134.1 GCA_003647065.1 Deltaproteobacteria bacterium
ACACCATCCTGACGTTCGAGGACAACGAGCATGACTACTCGACCTCGCGGACGTACGGGATGGTCCAGGAGGTCTTCGACCTCAGCGACCGCGTCGAAGAGCCGATCCCGCCCGGCCACATTCACGACGAACTGATCATCTCCACCGTGGCGGACCAGATGGCGATGGCGGGCTACACCCGGGTCGACGTGGCGACGGGCAACCCCGATGTCCTCGTGATGCTGGGTGCGGTCGCCCAGCGCAACTGGGCCTACTACAGCTGGGGCGGTTGCTGGGGCTACTACAGCTACTACTGCTACTACCCGCCGTACGTCGTTCCCGTGTCCTATGACGTCGGGACGTTGATCATGACCATGATCGATCCCAACGAAATGCTCACTCCGCCAGAAGGGATCACGGATCCCGCCGTGCCGGTCATTTGGACCGGGGCGATCAACGGGCTGCTCGAGACCAGCGTGCCGAACACGGCGCGGCGAATTGAGATCAGCATCGCCCAGGCGTTCGAGCAGTCGCCGTTCCTCGTCGTCGGAGCCCCCGTCGACTCCCAGCCCACTCCGCCCGCCCCGGTGACGCCATGACGCGCACAGCACTCAGCATCCTGGCTCTCTTCGCCCTCTCATCCGCGGGCTCCTTCGTCTCCTCGGCCACCGCCCAGGACACGGCCACGGAAACCGAAGCGCCGCCCGCCAGCGACGACGCCGCCGCGGCGGACGGAGAGCCCGCCGCCGGAGAGACCGCGGCCGCAGAAGACGCCCCCGCCGTAGAATCGGCCGCCGCGGCCGAGGCGGCTGCCCAGGCCGAGGCTCCCATCGAAAGCCCCGTCCCTGCTCCGGCCTACCCCGTCCCGGAGCCCGCCCCATCAGCCACCGAGGGCATCGTCTACGCGCCCCCCGCCGGGGCGAACCACTACCCATCCCCGCAGCAAGCCCTCGGCGCGCCGCGACGACACTGGCCGCGACCAGGACAATTTGGCTTCATGGTCGCCTACGCGCCTTCCGTCGCCGTCGGCTCCAGCGCCGACTTCGCGTCCAACTTCGGCTACCGTGGCTTCGCCTTGGGCTTACGGTACATGGTCAATGAGATGTTCTCGGTCGGCATCGAATCCGGGTGGTCGTTCCGGGACGACAAGCGCCGCGAGACCACCTCCATCGAGGGCCCCCGGCGCACGCTTACGCTGACCTCCGGCCAGATTCGCTCCTCGGAAGTCATCCCGATCACTGCCACCGCCCACTACTACCTCGACGCAGAGTCCGTGATTCCCTACGGGGGCATCGCCCTCGGTGGGTACTACACGCGCCGAGACGTCGACGTCGGGCTCTGGTATTCGAGCCAAGACAGCTGGCACTTCGGCTTCGCTCCCGAGGTGGGCATCATCGTGCCGACCGGGAGCATTCAGGTGTTGACCGCCCTGCGCTTCAACTACCTGGTCGAGTCGGACTCGATGCCCGAAGAGGCGTTCTTCGAGTTCCGCCTCGGCATCCTCGGCTTCTAGAGAGCCCGGAGAGCTGGCACATCGAGCCCTTGCTCGTCCGCGTAGGCGAGGGCTCGGGCTAGGCGGGCCGGGGCCGAGCGGCCTCGGGCGCGGTGATGGGGGTCGGCGAGGAATGTCTCGTAGAGCTCTTTGAGGAGCGAGTCCGGCAGGGCCTCACCGGTGAGTGATGCCTGGATGGTCAGGGCGTCGCGAGCGACCCCCTCGACGAGGGGTCGGTGAGCTCGGAGGAGCTGCTCCATGGTGACGTCCTCGGCCACCTCGCGGGACAGCGCCGTCGCGTTCGCCGTCAGGATGTAGAGGTTCTTCTTCACCAACTCGTCCCGGAGGGCGTCTCGCTGCACCTGGTGGGCGGGCACGCCGAGGCCTTCGAGGGCCGAGACGAGGAGCGCCGCCGCCGGCCCGCCGATGGGCGTCGACTGCACCGGAGTAATGGGCACGGTCTTCTTCTTCTCGAACCAAACGACGGCGACCGTCGGGTCTTCGATGCCGAGGCCCCGGTAGACCCCGGGGAGCAACTCGTTCTGCAAGAGCCCGAGCCGGCCACGCCAGGCCTCGGGCACCCGGGGCACGACATCGGCGAGGTCGTTTTCGCCGACGGCGAGCAAACAGAGTGCGGGCTCGGGGACGGCCGCGGCGACCTCTGCGGGATCCGTCGCACGGGTGACGGGATGGACCGGATGCCCCGCGTAGAGGAGCGCGTGGGCAAAGGCGCCGCCCATCTGTCCCAGGCCCCAGATGACTACCGGTGCTTTCATCACGCCTCGTCCTTTTCGGACCGATGCTCGCCCGACGGTTCGTTCGTCTGCTCGCTTTGGTGGTCGACCAGCATCACCCGGTCCTCGTCGGCAGCGGCGAGGACGGGCTGAACCCGCGCATCCTTCGCCAGCTCATCCCAGAGCGCCCGGACCCGGTCACGATAGGCCTCGACGGACAAGCGGCCCCGGAGCAGTTGTACTCGAAGAAAGACGAAGGTCGTCTGCACGACGTCGTGCAGGCAGTACTCGCGGATCTCGTCGAGGCGGCCCTCGTGATAGAGCGGCTCCACCATCGACCCGTCGTCATCCATCTTGCCGGGCATGCCGCTGAGCCGGGCGACATGATCGAGCTTGGGCATGCGGGTCGCGCCGAAGTCCGTGAGGATGTCGGCGAGGTCGAGGTGGCCGCGGTCGCTGTACCGATAGCGGTAATCGCGGTCGGAGTAGTACGCGGGAAACGGAATGCCGTGGTGGAGCATGCGATTCGTGAGCACCGGCAGGTCGAACTTGCGGCCGTTGTAGGTGACGAGGTCGGGCCGGGCCTGCCCCACGAAACGGGCAAACTCGGCCAGCGTCGCCGCCTCGTCCACGACGGCCTCGGGGCCCCCGCCTTCGCGCTTGTCTCCGAAGACCCCCATCTTCTTGAAACGATGGTCCTCGTCGAGCCACAGCACCCCGAGGGCCACGCACTTGTGGAAGGGCGCCGGAGGGAACCCGTCCTTGGCCCCGTCCCAGGGGTACGCCGGGTCCGGGACCGTCTCGATGTCGAAGACGAGATAAGATCGGGTCGCCATGGTCTCGGCTCCGGCTCTCGTCAGGCGACGACGTCGAGCTTCTTCTTGTTCGAGTTGTACCGAGCGAGGCGCATGCGCCAATCGACGCCGACGACCTCGTCCCGCTCCATCTCGTGCCAGATGTTCTCGCCGGCGATGGGCTCACTCGAAAAGACGAGGTGATTCACGAAGCCCGTCTCGGTCGGAGCCTCACAGGCGGGGGTGAGGCTGGGGCAGGTGTCCCGGTCGGCGCACCGCGTCTTGTAGGTGGACCAGAAGAGCTCTTTCCCGCTCCGGGTCGCCGCCATCGTGCTGCCGTCGGTCACCAGCAGTGTGAGCAAGGCTCTCCGCTCGGCGGCTTCGTCATCGCAGGTCGCTCGAACCTGTTCGACCGTGTCCCGGAGCGCCTCGACGACTTCATCGATGGAGAAGCGGTTCGAGAGAGGGCCGCTCCTCGAGAGGTTGGTGAGGAAGAGGAAGAAGATCACCTCGGAGTCGGTATCGCCGAGCACGTAGCGCCGGAGCCGGGGAGCGATTTGGTCGACCATGGCCTCGCGGTGCTGGTCGAACTCCTTGATGTCGCCGTTGTGGGCAAAGGTCCAGCGGCCATGCTGGAACGGATGGCAGTTGAGCACGTTCAGCTCCCCCACCGTCGCCTTGCGCACGTGGGCGATCACCGTCTCGGACGCGACGACGCCGCTCACCCGATGAAAGATCTGATCATCGATCGCCGGGGCCGGACTGCGCGTCACGTGGGGTGTGCCGTCCACGTAGTAGGCGACGCCCCAACCGTCGGGGTGGTCCGAGCTGAGCTGACAGAGAGCGTTGTCGGCGTGAAGCAGAGACCTATGAACCTGGCTTTGAATTACGCTGCGGAAACCGAAGAGCCTGCACATGGTCCTTCATCTTGCCACAGGTCGGGGGCGAGCACATCGTCTGTCGGAGTGGCAGCGCCGGCTCAGCGCACGTAGCCGAAGACCGAAATGAAGTGGCTGATGGAACCAGCCAAGACGAAGATGTGCCAGACGCCGTGGGCGTGGTTGAACCTCGTCTTCTTGTCCATGACGTAGAAGATGACGCCGAAGGTATAGGCGGCTCCGCCGGCCGCGAGCCAGGTGGTCCCGGCGGCGGTGATAGCCGCGGTCAGGCTCGAGAAATCCAAGACCGCCACCCACCCCATGGCCAGATAGATCACGATCTGCAGCGCCTCGATACGCTTCTTGACGAAGAGGTCGAGGGCGATGCCGACCGCCGCCAGGCCCCACACCAAGGCGAACATCTGGGGGCCGCGCGCATCTCTCAGCGAGACCAACATGAACGGCGTGTAGGTGCCGGCGATGAGCAGATAGATCGCGACGTGATCGAGCTTCTGAAAGACGCGCTTCGCCCTCGCGTTGGAGATGCTGTGATAGAGCGTCGAGCTCGTATAGAGCAGGACGAGGGAGCCCCCGAAGACCACGAAGCTCGCGATCATCCAAGGGTCCTCTTGCTGAACGCTGACCGTCAGGAGCGCGCCGAAGCCGATGAGGGCGAGGGTCGTGCCCACGAGGTGCGTGATGCTGTTGAGCTTTTCACCGTGGTACATGGCGCACTTGCGGCGCACGGTAGCAGATCGCGTGGCGGCGACGACCGATAGCGGTCACCGCGAAGTCGCTGTGCCACTCGCCCCCTCTGGGGGACATCGGTCACGTCGCGCTTCGACACGAGCCACGCGCTTGTCACGCTCCGACTCGGTCTCCGCCGGCACGGTGCACGCAGCGTGCTCCGATGCGCACCCGAAGTCCTTCGTCCGATGCTCGTGGTGCTTCGCCAACGCCAGCCGCACTTCCGCCGCCAGCAGGTCCGCCTGCTCCCCCGCCGCGCCGAGGCCCAACGCGAGCATCGCGCCCTCCCCCTCCACGTCGCCGGCACGCCGCGCGACCCGGGCCGCGAGCAGGCTCGCCTCGATGGTCGTCCGCCGGGAACCACCGCCGCGGGCAGCCGCCTCGGCGAACTCCCGCGCTCGCGCCGCATCCCCGGCGCGCTCAGCGACCCGAGCGTAGCCCAGACAATCTCGCGGGTCATCGGCGACCCGTCGCCCTTCATAGCCCTCGGCGACCTTCGCGAGGATGGCCGCGAGAGCGATCAAGTCGTTCGCGTTGTGCTCGATCACCCCCGGCATGCGCGGGTCGAGGTCGCCGCCCAGGTACTTCATGTAGATCCCGGGGATCTCGCTGCCGTCGACGTCGTCCTCCCGGGTCATGCCGAGGACCTGCTCCTCGACGTGAACGAGCCGAACACGCTCGAGGCGGCCCTTGTAAACCCGCCGGGCCGCGTGGAGGAGGTCGAGGTGCGGCGGGATGGTCGGGCACGGGACGCGGTTCATCACGAAGCGCGTGCGCAAGAGCGGCCAGTCGAAGCTCTTGCCGTTGTAGGAGACGATGGCGGTCGCTTTGCGGAGCGCGTCGGCGAGGGCGTGCAGCATCGGCGCCTCGGCCCCCGGGCGCGGCAAGAAGAGCTGCTGCAGGCGCAGCGATTGGTCTTCGAACCACGCCATGCCGACCAAGAACGGGAGCGTTCCGGTACCGCCGCTCAGCCCGGTGGTCTCGGTATCGAGGAAGAGCCAGCCGCGGGGGTCGACGGCCTCGAACGCGGGGTCGAGGGCGAGGCGCGCGACGACGCTCGGGTCGACGGTGAGCGCACCCCTGACGGGCACCGTGCCGTGGCAGTGGGCCGGCTCGAGCCACTGGTCGACGAGATGCAAAGGACCGTGGGGTGTCTCACGGGTCTCCCCGGGCAGCTCGCCGAGGGGCACCGGCTCCCGTAGCCCCCCGGGGTTGAGGCGATTCGCCTGGCTCTCTTGCCGAGCGATGACGCCGCCCATCAAGGAGCGAAGGCGCTCGACCCGGGCGCGGCGGCGGTGCGAAGTCGCTGCGCCGTCGGGTATCGGCGAGAGCAAGCTCGGCTCTTTGCCCGGCGAATTGATCGGCCGCGCCCCAGGTCCAGCGCTACCAAGACGCGCGAGTTTGTCTTTGAGCTTCATCGCAACTTCAACCGACCCGCGTGACCATCATCAATGAATCGCGGTGATGCCGATCTGCTCGAGTATAGCGAGCGCCGTCACCTTACGCTTCGATTCGAACCCGGGTTCCGGCGGCGGCCCCCCGATGCCCGCCTCGGGACCGATGCACGCGGGGCAGCCAAACTCACACGCACAGCTCTCGATCAAACGCCGGGCGCGGCGCAGCAGCGACTCGCGCTCCTCCCAGAGCCGCGGCGCGAGGCCCACGCCCCCGGGGATGTGGTCGTAGATGAAGATCGTCGGGTCGAACCCCGGCCCGTCGCCGGCGATCTTGTCCGGCGGCGCCCCCTCGTCCTTGCGGTCACCGAGACAGTGCCCGAGGTCCCGCGGGTCGGTCATCAGCCCGACCGCCGCCACCGTGTGCAGGGCGTTCGCGAGGCCCCGAAGCGCATCGACGACCAGCGCCCGGGGCACCGAAAAGGAGCGCACCAGGTCCTCCGGAAAGGTGAGCCAGACGCTCGTCGTATGCATCTGCATCTCGGGCAGCCGCACGTCGCCGTACCCGACGTTTTCGTGGGTGTGGTATTTGATCTTCTTGTAGCCGACGACACGCTCGACGACGCTGACCTCGCCGACGCCGGCGGCGACGACGTGGCTGCCGCCGAGGGAGAGGGCAGCCCCGTCCGTCTCCTCGAAGATGCTGACGTTCGTATGGGTCATCGCCGTCGTGTAGTAGTCGGGCTTCACCTTGCGCACGAACGCCTTGTGATTGTCGAAGTCGAGGCGCTCGACCTGCCACGGCTCCCCGGCGTGCTGATAGATCGCCTGCTCGTGGAGCATGGTGTGAGTGCTGCGCCAATCCATCTCGGCGATGTTCTTGTCGGACTCGACATCGATGATGACGAAGTTGTCCCAGGACAGTGATCGCAGGCTGACGTTGCTCGCTGGGTAAGCGTCCGTCGCCCAGTGATAGACGGTGTTGCCCGAGGCCCCCGGCGCGGGATGAAGCACCTGGTGCTGGGCGAGGAAGCCGAGGGCGTCACTCACCGCGTCCGGTGGCACGTCTCCGAAGGCGTCCCCGTCCTCGAAGGGCAACTCGAAGGCGGCGCACTTCAGGTGCTGGACCAGGATCTCGATGTTGTCGGGGTCGATTCGTGCATGTTCGATGGGGGCACCGACGATTTGTTCGGGGTCACTCGCCAGGTACTGATCGAGGGGCATCGACGACGTGACGAGGACGGCGAGGCTTTCGCCCTCGCGACGCCCTCCCCGGCCGAAGCGCTGCCAGAGCGCCGCGACGTTGCCCGGATAACCCGCGCACACGACGGCGTCGAGATTGCCGATGTCGATGCCGAGCTCGAGGGCATTGGTGGCTACGACGCACTTGATCTTACCGGCGCGCAGGTCGGTTTCGATTTTCCGCCGCGTCTCGGGAAGGTACCCACCGCGATAGGCGTGAATCGCGTCGGTCGGGATTTTGTCTTCGGCGAGGCGGTCGCGGAGGTACTTGAGCATCACCTCGACGCCATTGCGCGACTGACCGAAGACCAGCGTCGGCACACCGGCGCGCACGAGATCGGCCGCGATGCGCACGGCGCTCTTCAGATAGCTTCTTCGGATACCGAGCTCGGCGTTCACGACCGGCGGGTTGTAGACCATGACCCGACGCGGCCCCGATGGCGCGCCACTGTCGTCGATGACGGTGACGTCCCGGCCAATCATGCGCGACGCGTGCTCACCGGGGTTGCCGATGGTCGCCGACGCAAAGAGGAAGGTCGGCTTCGAGCCGTGAAACTCGGCGATACGAGTCAGTCGACGGATCACGTTTGCGAGGTGGCTGCCGAAGACACCGCGGTAGCTGTGAAGCTCGTCGATGACCACATAGTCGAGGTTTGCGAAGAGCCGCGCCCAGTTGGCATGGTGGGGCAGGATGCCGGCGTGCAACATGTCGGGGTTCGTGAGCAGCACGCCGCTACGCTCCCGCGCCGCGCGCCGAGCGTCCCCCGGCGTATCGCCGTCATAGGTGATGGCGCCGTGCTCGAGCCCCGCCTCGCGCATCAAGGTCCGGAGCGCCTCTTCCTGGTCGCGGGACAGAGCCTTGGTCGGGAAGAGGTAGAGCGCCCGGGACTCCCGATTGCGCGCGAGGGCATCGAGGATGGGCAGGTTGTAGCAGAGGCTCTTGCCCGACGCGGTGGGCGTCGCGATGACGACGTCCTTGCCGCTCCGAGCGAGCTCGAAGCTCGTCACCTGGTGGTCGTAGAGGGCCTCGATACCTCGACCGCGAATCGCGGCGGCGACCTTCGGATGGAGGTCAGCAGGGATCGGCACCGTGCGGCCCTCCCGGCCCGGCACCTCGCGATCGAGGACGAAGGACCGCTGTCGCTTCCCGTCGCGGCGCCATTTACGCAAGACCGACGAGAGCCCCCGGGGGGCCGCCCAGGGCTCTTGCGGTCGCTTTTCGAAGGCTTGATTCGAAGGTTTCATCGGCGTGCACTCATGCTTGCTCTATGGGCGATGCCCGCGACAATGTCTGGACCGATACCTGCGCTCATGCACAGGACTGTACGGATGTCCACGCCCCGTGGTCAACCGGTCCTCGTTTCGTCGTCCTTTGGCCCTCCTTGTGCCCATCCCGGGCGCCGGTGTAGCAACGGGTCCATGCTCACCTCGAACATGACTCAGCTTCGGTTCATGCTCTTCGTCGCCCTCATCATCGCGGTCTCGGGCTGCGATGATGAGGCCGCGGAATCCCAGCCCGAACAACCGGGCCCGTCCGCAGCGGCGACCGAAGCCCCGACGAACCCCCATGCGGGCGTCGATCTCGAGGGCTCCGCACCGCAGCCTGCCGGAGGATCACCTGTAGGCGGCGTCGGCTGGGAGGTCCCCGAACCCTTCCGCTCCCAGACCCCGTCGTCCTCGATGCGGGTAGCGGAGTATCTCTTTCCTGAAGAAGCGGGGGAGACCGCGGGCACGCTGACGGTCTTCTACTTCGGCCGTGGTCAGGGAGGGCCGGTGCAGGCAAACATCGATCGTTGGGTGGGTCAGTTCACCCTACCGTCGGGCCGCGAACCCTCGGTCGAGCGCAGCGAGGTGAACGGCCTCGCGGTCACCGTCATCGACGTCACCGGCACCTACAACGGCGGCATGGGCAGCGCCGAGGGTGCGCCTTCTTCGGGCCAGCGCATGCTCGGGGCGATCGTCGAAGGCCCCGAGGGCCCCGTCTTCTTCAAGATGGTCGCCGAGGCGACGTTGGTCGCCCGAGCAGTGGCACCATTCGGTGAATTGGTCGCGTCGTTTCATCCAGAAAGCTAGAACGCCGAACGAATCCCTCGAGTTCCCCCTAGGATCCCAGGCGCACATGATCTAACCTTTGACTGTGCTGACCGGGGGGAAAGGCGCCGAGTCCAAGGGCTCAGGACGACGGACTGCCGTCGAGAAGCGGAGCATCACCCGAAGCTTCGAGGCACGGGAATACCTCCGAGACCTCGACTTCGATGAAAGCCTCCTGCCCAGCGCGAAGAACATCATCACCCGCAGCCTCGGGCTGACCACTGGTAACACCGTCGTGGTCGTGGTCGAGGTGGGCCGAGATGAGATCGGCGCGGCGATACTGGCCGCCGCAGAGGAAGCGGGCACCATACCAACGGCCTTCCTCGTTGGGCCAGACCAAGCCGCCAACGACGCCTTCATCCGCCGACTCATCGACCGCATGACCGAGGCCGACGCCTCCGTCTTCGTCGGGAGCTATGACGGCCTGCCTACACCATTCCGTCGCAAGCTCACGGCCACGGCGAAGGGCAGGCGACGCCATGCCCACCTCGCGGGCATCACGGCAGCCATCCTGCGGCGCTCCCTCCGGGGCGACTTCACCGAGGCCCACGCCTTCGGCGAGGCCTTGAACGACGCTATCGGCGTTGCCCAGAGGCTCGATGTGCGCTCAGCCACCGGCACCGATCTTCGCATCAAGCTCGGGCCCATCGGATGGCATCACGCGAGCAGCCTGATCCCCTCGGGCAAGTGGTCGAACTTGCCCGGCGGAGAACTCCTCACCTCGCCGGTTTCGGTCGATGGGGTGATCGTGCCAGACGGCGGAGCGTTCCTCCCCGATGGAAGCGAGCACCCCCGCTCCTCGCGGATCGAACTGCACTTCCAGGACAGCTACCTCACCCGGGCCCGGGGTCTCGATGCCGGTGACCCACTGATGGCTCTGCTGGGGGATTTCGACGACTGCAAGCGCGTCGGACGCATCGGCCTCGGAACGAACATCGGGCTCCTCGTCTCCGTGGGCGCGCTCCTCCAGGACCGCACCGCGCCGGGCTTTCACCTCACCCTCGGTCACCCGGCGGGGGAGCTCACCGGCGCGACATGGTCATGCCCGATCGAGATCCCCATGTTCGTGCGGCGCGCGGACGTCCTCGCCGATGGCACCCCCTTCCTGGTGCGTGGTCGTTACGCACGAAACCTTCGTAACGCGCCGATCGCGTGACAAAGCGCGGGTGCGCCAAGTGCGCCCTTGTCGCCCCCTTCGCTACATGAAAAAATCCGGTACGCTGCGAAGATGCATGAGCGTTCGATTCCGACTGTGAAGCCGGGGATTTGTGCCCTAGCTTTCAATGCGTGAGCAAAGGCAGTAAGGACTTTCTAGACAACGGTTCAGGTCTGCGGCGCACCTTGAAACAGCGCAGCATCACCCTGAGCTTCGAAGCCCGGGAATACCTCGCCGCCGTCGAGACCGACGGGTCCCTGCTCGCCATCGCACGGAATCTCTTCACCCGGAACCTCGGGCTCACCGCCGGCAGCGGCGCGGTGCTCGTCGTCGAGGTGGGCTACGAAGAAATCGGCGCGCCGATCTTACGGGCGGCAGGAAAAGAAGGCATCGACCTCACCGTCTTCATGGTGGGCGCGGACCAAGCGTCCAACGACTCGTTCGTCGAACGGCTCACCACGCGCATGAGCGACGTCGATGCGTCTTTGTTCGTCGGCAGCTACGACGGTCTGCCCGGGGCATTCCGGCGCGCACTCATCGCCACCGCGAAGGGCCATCGACGCCACGCACACCTAGCCGGCATCACGAAGTCCGTGATGCTCCAGGCGGTCCGAGGCGACCACAACGAGGCCCACCGCTTCGGCGAGACGCTGAACCGCGCACTCGGAGACGCCCAGCGTATCGACGTGAACTCCGCTATGGGCACGAAGCTGCACATCAAGCTCGGCCCCATGGGATGGCACCATGCGAGCAGCCTGATCCCTACAGGCAAGTGGTCGTATCTGCCCGGCGGGCAGGTCCTCACCACCCCGGTTTCGGTCGACGGGGTGCTCGTGCCGGACGGGGGCGTCTTCATGCCCGACGCGACCGAGCACCCACGCTCCCCTCGCCTCGCGATCCACTTCGACAAGGGTCAAGTCACCCGCATCGAGGGCATCGAAGAGAGTGACCCGTTGATGGAGCTCCTGGGCCGGTCGACCGACTGCAAACGCGTCGGTCGCCTCGCCTTTGGCACGAACACCGGGCTTATCGTTTCGGTCGGCGCGCTCCTCCAGGACCGCACCGCCCCCGGCTTCCACCTGACCCTCGGTCACCCGTCGGGGGAGCTCACCGGCGCCAAGTGGTCATGTCCGGTCGAGGTACCACTCTTCGTGCGGCGCGCCGACGTCCTCGCCGATGGGACGCCGATACTGGTGCGGGGTCGGTACGCCCGAAACCTTCGAGAAGCCCAGACCGGCTGAGGCTCCGGCGCGACGCCCAGAGCAGAGCAGAGCAGAGCAGAGCAGAGCAGAGCAGAGCAGAGCAGAGCAGAGCAGAGCAGAGCAGAGCAGAGCAGCGGGGGGCCCGTCACCGCAGCCCAAGACCTCCATCGAGCACGTACACCTCTCCGGTGACGAACTCGGCGTCGAGTAGATAGGCGACCGCCTCGGCGACCTGCTCTGGCGTCCCGAGGCGCCCCTCCGGACATAGCGCCCGGAGGCCGTCGACCTCGGCCTCGATCCGCGCATCCCGGGCTGGCCCCTCCGGCTCGACCTCGCCCTCTCGGAGCCGCACGGCGCGGATCATCTCGGTGTCGATGATCCCCGGCGCCACCGCGTTCACTCGAATGCCGTGGGCACCGAGCTCATGGGCAAAACCTCTCGCCAGCGCGTGGAGACCTGCCTTCGTCGCGGCGTAGGCGGCCGTCATGGGAGCTGGACGCATCCCGAGGGTGGAACCAACGAGGACCGCCGCCCCTCCCGTGCCCCGATCTCTCAAATGCCGCCCGAAGTCTCGGAGCAGCATCGTGGGGGCGATGAGGTTCACGTCGAGCTGGGCGCGGAGGTCGGCCTCGGTGATGGCGAGGGCCTCCTGGTAACGCACGATGCCTGCCGAGAGCACCATCCCGTCGAGGCCGCCCCAGAGGCTCGTCGCGAACTCGACGAGGCGCCGGCGCTCTACCTCGTCGGTCAGCTCGGCCTCGAAGGTGGCCACCTGCTCCGGAGCGAGGGCTCGGAGCGACTCCAAGGCGGCGCCGTCCCGCCCGGTGGCGAAGACCCGAGCCCCCCGGCTCACCAGGAGCTCCGCGACGGCGCGGCCGATCCCGCGACTGGCCCCGGTAACCAATACACGGCCCGAGGTGATCGACGCCCGGTCGGTCACTGCGGACCGGATCGCCACTCGGGCTCGGGCTCGATCACCGCAGGGGGAGCGTCGACCTCGATTTCGTCCTCCGCGATGAAGGGCGGACAATCGACGCAGAGAATGGACTGATACTCCGCCGTCGGGTTTTCGTAGGTGTGGGGCGCGCCGTGGGGCCACCGGCGCACGAGGCCCGGAGCCGCGGGGGCCCCCTGACAGCGCAGGCCCTCGCCGAGGACCATCTCCGACTCGTTCATCTGCCGATGCATGTGCATGGGGATGACGCCGCCAGGCTCGAGGTTGAGCCGGTAGATCCCGGCCTCGGTCGTCTCGTGAATGACATCGACGAGACCGAAGCTCTTTTGCTCCTGCGGGAAGGCCCCGGCCCACTCGGCGTCGCGCTCGATGGCGAGGGAGGGCACCGCCGCTCCCCCGAGGGCTTCGGGCTTACTCATCGTCAGGCGGACCCGACCGATCTGCGCCCGCCGGATGCCCGGCGCGGGGGGCGCGAGGAGGTAGCGGCAGAGGGCGTGGGCTGCGGTCTCGATGAGCTGGAAGCGGCAGCTCTGCAGCAAGAAGACGAGCTGCGCCGAGGTCAGGTCGTAGTTGACGGTATGGCTGATGTTCTCAGACCGCGCAGCCTCCTCGGTGTCGAGCTCGAGCTCCACGTCGAGGACCAGGCGCTGCGGCGTGTCGCGCTCGTGCGGATAGACGCCGACGATGCAGTCGACGGCCAGGTCGCGGATGGCGATGACATCACGCATCGAGGTTCACTACCGAGGGACGGCGAGGATCATGCTGACAACGTCGGGGTTCGCCGCGTCATCTTCAGGCAGGCACTGGTTCGATCCGTCGGTGCCGTCGGTATTGACGAGGCGGGCGAAGACGCCGATGGGCCCGGCGCCGCCCAGGGCCGAGAGCAGAATGGATGCCTCGCAGACCGTGGCGCCGCAAACCGTCGGGGCCTCGGTCGAATCTATCCAGGCGAAGTCCGCCGGGTTCGTCGCGACGTCACGGAAGCCCATGCGGTCATCGAAGGCGTCGGCAACCCGGCTGAGGTCCCGGGTGCCCCAGGCGAAGTCGGCTTGAAAGTCTGATGGAGTGGTGATGGCGGCACTCAGCGCATTGTCGAGGGCGCCGTCGGTGTCGGTGAGGTCGGCCGGGTCCGTGACGCCGGACCCCGAGGCGCGCTCATTGTCGATGTAGAGCACGACGGTATTCTCGGCGCCGGCCTCGAGGGCCGCGTCGACGGCGAGATAGAGCCGACCGTCCGCAACGAGGGCGCGGACGTGGGTCAGGGTGTTCGTGCCCCAGGACGACGCGACGCCGTTTGTCGCTTCGAGGGCCCCGTCCCACTCCGACGGGGAGATCACGCCATCGACCACGACGGTCGCCGTCCCACCGTCACCGGGCGCCGAGTCCGAGGTGCTCGAGTCCGTCGCCCCCGAATCCGTAGCGCCGTCGCCGGGGGCCCCCGAGTCGAAGGTGCTCGAATCGAAGCGACCGCTATCGCGGCGGCCGCTGTCGACCGCGGCGTCGGACCCCGAGTCATCACCGCAGCCGGTCATCGAAACGAGCCCGAGAACGAGCCCCGAGACGAGCAAGGGCACGAGCAAGGGCACGAGCAAGGAGACGCCGAATGTGGTGTTCGTACGGCTAATTTCGAAGGTGTTGTGCATGGTCGTGCCGGGTCGCCGGCATCGTAGCAGCCCCCTCCCCTTCTGCTACCCTCCCGCCTCCCATGAGCTCCCCCAATCAGCCCCCCGAGATTCAGCGCCTGACCTCCTTCCGCCCCGTGCCGCGCACCGGCGTCATCTACGTGACCACCGAAGCCACGCGTCTGGGTTTCCGGCCTGGCGACCCGACCTGGTGCAATCTCGGTCAGGGCCAGCCCGAGACGGGAGACCTCGACGGCGCGCCGCCCCGGGTGACGCAGATCCCAATCCACCCCGAAGACCTCGACTACGCGCCGGTGGCCGGGCTCTGGGAGCTCCGGGAGGCCGTTGCGACGATGTACAACGAGCTCTTCCGCAAGGGGAAGCGCAGCCAGTACACCGCCGAGAACGTCGCCATAAGCGGAGGCGGGCGCGTCGGCTTGATGCGAGCCTGCGCCGCCGTCTCGCCGGTCCACGTCGGCCACTTCCTCCCGGACTACACCGCGTACACTGAGCTCCTCGACGTCTTCCGGCGCTTCTCCCCGACGCCGGTCTTCCTTGACCTCGAACGGGGCTACTCATTCTCCGCCGAGGAGCTCCGCCGAGAGGTCCTCGGCCGCGGCCTTGGCGCTATCCTGATGAGCAATCCGTGCAACCCCACGGGCAAGCTCGTCGCCGGCGAAGAGATGGCCGGATGGGTCCAGACGGCAAGAGACCTCGACTGCGCCCTGATCGTCGACGAGTTTTACTCGCACTATATCTGGAAAGGCGACGACGACATCGTCAGCGCCGCTTCCCACGTCGAAGACGTCGAAGTGGACCCGGTGGTGATCGTCGACGGGCTGACCAAGAACTGGCGCTACCCCGGCTGGCGGCTGTCTTGGACTATCGCGCCAACCCGAGTGATCGCGGCAGTGACCAGCGCTGGAT
>QMMC01000135.1 GCA_003647065.1 Deltaproteobacteria bacterium
ACGCTCGGCCTGATATCCGGGGATAGAGCGCGCGTCACCACCGCCCGCGGCACGGCCGTGGTCACCGTCGAAGTAACCGACACGATGCAGTCGGGACACATCTCGCTGCCCAACGGCCACGGGATGAGCTCCGCGCACGAGAGAGCGGTCGACGACGGCGCCGAGGGCGCGTCACCCAACGAGCTGACCGACGTCACCTCCCGGGACCCCTTCGCCGGGACGCCCTGGCACAAGTTCGTCCCGGCCAATGTCGAAGCCCTCGATTGAGCTTCGCCCTCATTCGAGACGCGTGCCACGGGGCGCCTCTGACCGCTGCAACCTGATGGTCGTCCCCCTGGGCGGCCGTGGACTTCACCCGGGGGTGTTCCTAGCGCACACCAAAGGACGTGGTCGCCGTGGCGCCGGCCGACGAGTCACTCGCCAGGACGCCCACCGTAACCCCTGCGCCGACGAGGAGTACTCCCGCCACGACCCAGAAAATGGGCGAGGCGAAGAGGCCATCGCTGTCCTCCGGGGCGGCCCTGGGGTCGGCCTCGGGCACGAGGATCGCCGCCGGCTGGGCGGGAGGGCCGGCGGACACCTCCTCGGGCTCGTCTTCATTTCCGATCTCGACCAGCCGGTTGCCCGGGCCATCGAGAACCCAGACGTAGTATTCGACGGTCCGGGCGTCGCGGGCGCCGTCGACGGGAATGTAGACAGTCGGAGACTGCTCGACCTCCGCGCGCTGGACCTCAAAAGCACCCGTGTCGTCGATACGGGACCCCACGACAATCGTCGCCGCCAGGCCCAACGGGTCACTCATGGTGACGCGCAATCGCTCGCGGCGGCTGAGCAATGTCGCTTCGACCCCGAAGCCATCACCGCGCGAAGACCAAAAGCCGAGAGCCTCGACGAAGGGACCTCGGAGGGCAGGCGCCAGTCGCTGATTGACCTGAGCATCCGGGTTGAGCGCGAGGAGTCGGATGAAGGCGTTGCGTGATACTTCGTCGCGGTGGAGGGCTGCGGCGGCGATCCCGATGAGTTCGTAGGTCCGGGTGAGGTGGGTCCGATCTGCGGTGCCCTCGTCGAGGGACTGCTCAGCGAGGGTGAGCGCGGTCTCGTAGTCGACCGCCTGGTAGGCTCTCTCGGCGAGGGTCAACCGGTCCGTCGTTTCGCGGGCCGGGGGCTCCGGGTCCTGAGCCAGCGCCGTCGCCGGTATGACCAGCGAGAGGAGCGCGAGGGCGAACGCCTGGGTAACGGGTCGGGCCATCATGGGCATCCCCCCCCGCACTTGGCCATGATGCTGCTGCAGTCGGGCGTGCCGATCGCGTGGGCAGCGTAGTTTACGGGATGGGGCGTGAGCCGAACTTGGATCGTCCCGCCGTCAGCGGTGTCGCGGTAGGGGCGCAGCTCACGGCAGCCGTGGAGGAGGGGTAGATTGGCCTCGTTGCTCCCGATGAAGACGAAGGCAAGGAGCTCGTCCGGAATTTCGTCAAAGCCGATGCGGCCGGCGGGAAACTCGCAGATAGGGGCTTGACCCGTATCCAGGATGACGGTGGAGCTCACGCTTCCGGTCTCGACCTCGTTGATCAGACCAGGGCACTGGCCGGGCTCGGCAATTTCGAAAACGACGATCCGCCCGAACTCCGTCCAAAGAAAGGTCTCCTCCGACGGGAAGTTCGCATCGATCTCGAAGTCGGCCGGCGCGCAGGCTCCGAGCCATAGGGCGAGGAGGCCCATTGACGCGACGGTCACATGCGATGGCTCGTGCAAAGAGGCCCTGGACATCACTTCATCCGAAAGAAAGGAGGCGAGGCATCTTAGCACCCGGGCCCCGGGAGGCTCCAATGAACTCCCGTCGTGAAGCACGACCCCAGGAGGACTACCGAATTTCGTGTGGTTCGACGACGCGGAGGGTCGTGAAGCCGTCGGCCTCGGTCCACTGCCAGATCTCGTATTGCGACACCACGTTTCCGAAGCCGTCCAGGTCGACTGGCCCGGCTGCTCCCTCGTAATTGATCTCGCCTCCGGCACGCAGGACCGCCATGGCTGCGCCGAGCTCCCCGGGCCCGAAGACCCTGCCCGGAGGGTTGGCCACCTGGGAGAGGCTGTCCCGGATTGCCAGTCCGTCTGTCGTGCCCGCCCGGGCGATTGCTAATATGGTCAGCGAGACGGCATCGAACTCAGGGCCGCTGAAGACCGCTGGTGAGGCCCCGAAGGTCGCACGGTAATTGGTCTCAAAGGTGGCGTAGCTTCGCGTCATCGGAGCGGTGATGGGCGAAGTGCCGGTGAAACCTTCGGTCTGGGCCGGGTTCGCGACCTCGTCGATGAAGGCGTTGATCTTCATGGCGTCGGCGCCGATCCAGCGAACCGCCGGTGCATCGCGAACGCCGTTCCAGTCCCGGACGATCCGACCCGCGGATTCCGGGTAGCCGACGAGGGCCACACAATCGGGCGCCGCAGCCTGAACCTCCATTACTTCGGGGACATAGCTGGCCAAGCCGTCCGCGAAGGCAACTCGAATCGCGACGGTGCCGCCGAGCTCCCGAAAGTTCGTCTCGATGGCTTCACCAAACGGCATGCCATAGGCGTTGTCGAGGTGCATGACCGCGAGATTCGTGCAGCCGAAATCGCCGTGAGCCGCCCCGGCGAGGACGATGGCCTGTAGACCATCGGGGGGCACGGTGCGGAAGAAGTATCGGTCCCCCTCCGCCTGAATGTCCGTGAGGCGATCCGAGGTGGAGCAGCAAGAAACCTGAGTCACCCCGCGCTCGAGGGTCACCTCGGAGATGGCCACCGAGATCCCACTGGCAAAGGCTCCGACAATCGCCACGGCACCCTCGTCATCGATGAGCCTCGTCGCCGCCGCCCGCCCCATCTCGGGGTCCGAGTGGTCATCGGCGATGAGCAGCTCCAGCTCTCGGCCCGGGAGGACTCCCCCGGCCGCGTTCACCTCCTGTTCGACTAGCTCCGCGGTATTGACCTGGCCCGCGCCAAAGCTCACCAGCTCCCCGGTGATGGAGGTGACTACGCCGACGCGGACGGGTTCGGGCGTTTCGCCAACATCATTGCAGCCCAGCAAGGTGAGAAGGGCCAGCCACGTCGCGGGGGTGCTCAGTCGACGCGTCATCTGAGCCCCACACGGCGGGTTGTCGTCTCGCCGGCAACTACGGTGACCCGGTAGGTCATCGAGAGGCCTTCCTCCGGGTTGTCGAGGGTCAAGACGTGGTTTCCTTCCGGGAGGGGCCTCCGCAAGAGGGGCGTCGAGCCGAGACTCTGATTGCCGAGGGAGACGTTGGCCCAGGGCATGGAATCGAGGCTGAGATAGCCCGTGCCTCGGACTGCCGGGGCCGGGTCCATGGCTGTCATCGGAGCCCGGGGCCGACGGCGCGGCCGCTTGGCCGGGGAGGGTCGGAAAGGCGCGACGGCTGCCGCCGGTGGATCGTCCGGAATCTCGGGGGCGGTGGCCTCGGCCGCCGCCTGCATCCCGGCCGGTGCTACCGGCATGCCTTGTGGCTCTGGCGCCCTCTCTGGCGGGGTATGCGCCGACGCGGTCGTATTCTCGGCCACCGTCGATTCGGCTTCGGCCTCGGGGTCGAGCCCGGTTGCCGTCGGCGCTTGCACGTCCCCCGATCCGCCGCCCTCGACCGACAGCGACCCCCCGAGGGCAACCCAGAGCATCAGTATACCGAGGACAATGCCCAAGGCCCCGGCACCCATGAGCCATGCTCGGCGCTTCGAGGATCGGCCCGGGGGAGCAACGCTCGGAGTCGACTCGGGCGGCGTCCGAATGCCCTCGAGCTTCGTTGGCAGCATGCTGCCCCGGGGGCCCCTACTCTCCTCACGGTCGTCGGTGCGACCGCGGTCACCATCGCCCTCTGCGTCCACCGTGCGTCCGCCGACCAGCTCCAGCTTGCCAGACTCATCGACGGCCCCCGCCACCGCCCGACCGATGAGCTCCCGATGTCCCTCCATTGTGCTCGAGAAGAGCTCAGTCATGAACGCTCGGACCTCCGGGCGACGGGCCACCCGCTCCTCTGTGGCCATCCACGCATCGAGGTCCGCACCCATTTCGTGCGCGCTCCGGTAACGGTGATCCAGGTCCCGGTCGAGGGACTTTCTCACTACGGCGGCGAGCTGCTCTGGCGCCCCCGGGGCCACGTCCGAGAGCCGCGGCACGCCGGACAAGAGAACACTCTTCAGCAGGCCCGCCGGGGTGTCGGACTGAAAGGGGCGGCGCCCCGCGAGCGCCTCGTAGAGCACGACGCCCATGGCCCAGAGGTCGACCCGGGAATCCAGCTGCTCGTCTTGGATCTGTTCGGGTGACATGTAGGGGAACTTGCCCTTGACCACGCCGGTAACGGTCTGCACGACGTTGCCAACCGCCTTGGCGACGCCGAAGTCGATCAGCTTCACCGTCCCGTCGTAGCTGATGAAGATGTTGTGGGGTGAGATGTCGCGGTGCACGACCTCGAGGGGAGTACCGTCGAAGTCTCGGAGCTGGTGAACGTGCTCGAGCCCCTCGAGGGCATCGCGGACGATCCGCGTCGCCAAGTCGATCGGGAGCCGGCTCCCACTGTCTTTGCAGGCCCTGAGTACTTGGTCGAGGGGCTGGCCTACGAGGTACTCCATCGCGATGAAATGGGTCCCGTCCGCTTGGTCCACCTCGTGGGTCGCAACGACGTGGGGATGGTTGAGGCGCGTGGCCAGGCGGGCCTCATCCAAGAACATCTCGAGCATGCCTGGCGCATCGACTAGGTGCGCGTGGAGCCGTTTGATCACGACCAGCTTCCGGGAGCCGATTGAGCTCGAGGCGAGGCCGAGGAGCACGTCGCCCATCCCTCCAGCACCTAGCCGGGCGATCAGCGTGTACCTGCCGAAGGGCGTCGGCTCGAGGATCTTGAACGCCCCGGCGGCCCAACTCGCGCTCGGTACTTGCGTCGAAGCAGCTGGGCCAGCTGCGGTTGGTTTTACGCTAGACGCCATCTTTCAAGGACACGACGGGGACCTCGGCGTTCGAGGCTTTCGCTGGGGTGTAAAGGTACCTCGGCAACGTAGGAGAGTCCGGCCGAAACTGGTTTAAGGCGGCCACTCTTTCCAGAAACTAACGTTACGTCACCAGCCTTCCGAGAGGACGCAAGTCGGGCCGGATAGCGGGGCCGGCGAGCTCCGCGGGAAACGCGGCGCGTCAGCGGGTCTTGCGCCGCCTCCACAGGAAGAGCCCGAACATCGCGCCGACCGCCGCGACACCGCCGCCCCCGAGCTTGCCGAGGACCGGGCCCCTCGTCTTGGGCGCCGGGGGAGCGCTCGCCGGGGGACGGTAGCGCCGGAGATTGATCTCGGGCACGTCATCGCGAATCCAACGCTCGAGGGGTGCGCGGCGCCGGCGAATGAACGCCGTGTTCGTGGCGGACGCGGCCGGAGGACGCCGTCCGTTCGGCGGCCCGCCCCAGATCCCGCGGCGCGGGTTTTCACACGCGATGGCCCCCGGCCACCAGTTGAGCATCACGTAGCGGCCCTGGAACTGGTTCGAGCTCGAGGGCTGCCGTTCTCCTCGAGGTGTCCGCCCCGATTCGGCATGCCTCGTCCGCCGATCACGGCCTCAGCCGGACGAAATACCAGATCGTCGCCGAGGGATTCTCGGTCGTAGCGATAGTGCAGACGGGTCAGCACCATCTGCCCGCTCACGCCTCGACCAGGTCGCCTGCCTCGACCGCTCCGACCCATCGGGCCCACCGAGCCCACCGAACCGTTCGCGCCCCCGATGACGTCGAGCCCAAAGAGAGTGAGCTCGGTCGAGCTCAACGGCTGCGTTGGGCACGGATCGCAGCTCGTCGCCTGCCACGAGTACTCGGTGATCACCGCCCCTGGGTTTTGCCGAACGGTCTTGTCGAAGAGCGCCGCGTAGAACCGACCGAAGTGGCGTCGCACGCGATTGCGCACGCGGACGTTCGTCGGGATGAAGGCGTTGGGGTAGTTGGCGACCTCGTAGCGCTGGTCCGGCGCGAGAATGTGCACGATCAAGTCCTGGGTGCCGTTGCTGTTGAGCAGCCCGAGGCGCACGGGAAGCGAGAACTCGTCGGTGTCGTAGTGGAAGCGCAGCGGCGAGAGGATGGCGCGTCCGCCTTCGAAGGTGACCCGGCTGATGTTCACCTTGGCGACGAAGAACTTCGTCCCCTGGGCGACGTACGGTCGCAGCACCTCGCCGGCGCCTTCGGGGATGTTGTAGTTCTCTTCCCGCAGCCAGGTATCGAGGCCGGAGCTGTCCCGGGCGCTCAAGATCTGAATGTCGTACTCGCCAACCGCGAACTCGGCCTCGACGACCACGCCGTGACGTCCGGCAGGGGCCGAAGCGCCGGCGGACGACATCGGCGCCGAGCGCGGCATCATTCTCCTTCGACTGTGCCTCCTCCTCGGCTGGTAGCACGGGTCCTGCTCCCAGTACTCGACGAGGCGCGGCGCCGAGAGTTGGTCGATGCGGTCGAAGGCGGCCCGGGGAAGCGTCTTGACGTCGGTCTCCTGGAGAACGACCGGCACCGGGACGACCATCGCGAAGTCCTGGGGCGGCCCCTGATACGCGTTCTGCATCGACAAGACCGTCCGACGACCCTGACGCATGAGCACGACTTTGGTGGCCTCGTTGTAGACGGCGCCATCGGCACCGCTGACGTAAAAGCCGCAGAAGGCATGGGCAGCGCCGGGGGCGCCGGTCAGGCCGAGGGCCAAAACGAAGGCCGCCAACGGGGAGAAGAGGGCGAGAGGCTTGATCATGATGGACCTTCGATGCCGCGGGCAGCCCGCGCCTTGGAGACTATTGAGTCGCATTCCCAGGGAACTGCTAGCGCCGTTCGAGGGCCCTCACGGCGGCGGGGAGACGAAGTCGACCACCTGCCATCGTCCCTCGACGCAACCATAGACGGCCCCCCCGCAGTCACCATACCCGCACGGGCGGGCGATCGAACAGGGGCTTCCCTCGTCCGGAGCGCGACCGGGACATCCGTCGGGGCGCACCTCGGGGGGCGTCGCCCGACATTGCCAGGACTGCATCGCGGGGGGCATCGGCTCCTGCATCGCGCCGGAGCACCTACGGGGCTCGCCGCAGTAGCAGCTGCCCTCGTCATAGGTGCACTCCGAAGGGCCATTCGCGCACGCGCCGCCTCGTTGTGCTGCGGCAAACGTCGACGGGCAACCGGTGGCCGCGGGCGGGTCAGATTCGGGACCAGGGTCGCTGGCGGGGTCGTCCTCCCGGGGGGAAGGATCACCGGTCGCGGTCGATCCTCCGACCGACGGATCGATTCGCTGCGCCTCGTTCGGCTCGTTCGGTTCGTTCTGCACGCCGCCCTCGACCTGGCCGCCGCCACACGCGGCGCTGAGGAGAGCGAGAAGAGCCAACTGAATCACGGAGGGGGTGCGTCCCATGGGGCGGCGATTCTACCACGGCCAACGCAGAGCATTTATGCGGCCGCCCTCGGGAAGCCTCCCGTGAGATGCTTTGTTCTGTCCTCATGCGCCGCGCCCCGCTGCTCATCTCACTCACGCTCTCGGCCCTGGCCGCGCTATTCACCCTCGTCGGCTCGGCGCTCCCGCTGCGCCCCGCCGACGCTCAGCCGCCCCTCGTTCGCCGCGTCTCACTCACCGGCGCACCAAACGCCCTCACGGATTTCCACCGGGCACTCCGGGCCGGCCGGGCGCGAGTCTACGTCTACGGAGCGTCGCATACGGCGCCGGACGTCTATACCGGCGAGCTCCGCCGGCGCCTCCAGGCACGCTTCGGCGACGGAGGCCCCGGGTGGGTCATCCCAGCGTCGCCCTTTCCCTTCTACGACCACGCCCAAGTAACCCTCGGGGGCACCGGATGGGTCGGGCGGAAGGTGCGCTATCGCGAGCAACGGCGCGACGCCTACGGCCTCGCCGGCATCGCCCTCGACGCGTCGGGGCAAGCGCGAGCGCGAGTCCGCCTGCGCGAAGGCCACAGCGATCGCGTCGCCGTGCACTTCCTACGTCAGCCCGGCGGCGGTCGCCTGATGCTGGGCGTCGGTGGGCAGATGCACGCGATCGACACCGCCGGTCCTCGCCGCATCGCCGACTCCTTCGAGGTCGCCCTCGACGAGGCGGTGGACGACGTTTCGCTCCGAGCCGAGGGCCGGGTGCGGGTCTTTGGCCTGACCCTCGAGCAGCAGGGCGGCGGGGTGGTCGTCGACGCCTTCGGGGTCCCGGGGGCGCGCTTTCGTGACCAAGAGCCCTGGGACGAACCGACGCTGCGCGCTCAGCTCAGGGGGAGACCGCCAGACCTCGTCGCCTTCGCCTACGGCACCAACGAGAGCGACCAGAGGCGGGTGCCCATCGAAACCTACCGCGAGCACCTGCGCGCCGGCCTCGCTCGGTGGCGACGCCTCGCCCCTCGGGCGAGTTGTCTGCTCATCGGACCCGGAGAGTGGCCGAGACAGCGGAGCGACGGCACCCTCGCGCCGCGCCGTCGCACGAACCAGATCATCGCGGTTCAACGCGAAGAGGCGCAGCTCTCTGGCTGCGCCTTCTTCGACACGTTCCGGATGATGGGCGGCGAGGGCAGCATGACGCGGTGGGTAGCCGCGGACCTCGCCATCGAGGACCACGTGCACTTCACCGACGAGGGCTATCGACGCATGGGCGCCGAGCTCCATCGAGCCCTGATGGAGGGCTTCACGCCGCGATGAGCTTCAGCTCAGGGAGCCGGGAGCACGATGGTCGTCGCGATCGTGGCATCCGCGCGCCCCATGACAGTCGCCATGGCGTTGCGGGTGCCGACCGTGACGGTCAGGATGGTACTCGCGGCCTCGGCGTTGAGCACCAGGGCTTCGCCGTCGGGGCTGGAGGCGCCCATGTTCAGGGCGCCGCCCGTGAGGTACTCGATGGTGCCTCCCTTGTCCGACGAGGCGGTCATGTCCACAGCCGCCGCGCCGGTGGCCTCGATGCCGCGGACGACGATCCAACCGGTCCCCGAGGTCTCCGTGATGGATGCCGCGCCGTAGGTGGCGGTCCAGAGCGTATTGCTGATGACCGGGACACCCGTGACGACGGGTGCGGTCGCGATGTTCTCGTGCGCGTAGAACCAGGTGTCGTGGTTGGCGGCGAGGGTCGCGTGGGCGAGGTAGAGCCCGGTGGGCATCGCGGTGAAGGTGATCGCGGCGATGCCAGAAGCATCGGAGGTACCGGTGCCCACGACCGTGCCGAGGTCGCCCACGTCATAGATTTCGACCGCCACGTCAGCGAGGGGCGTCGCCGTGATGCCGGCGACCCATTCAATCGTCAGGGCAGCTGTTCCGCCGTCGGTCGCGCTGTCGGTCGCCGCATCGGTTGCGCCGTCCGTCGCGCCGTCCATCGCCATGCCCGAGTCGGTCGTCATGCCCGAGTCCGTCGCCATGCCCGAGTCGGTCGGCGTACCGGAGTCCGTCGGGGTGCCCGAGTCGGTCGGGGTCCCCGTGTCCGTCGGGGTGCCGGAGTCGGCGGGGGGCGGTGAGTCATCTCCGCACGCCACGAGGGCAATCAGAGTGAAGGCAAGGGCAGCTCGGTTGATGAACGTGATCATGCGGGCGATGTAGACCACAACGGCGGTTCCCCGCAACCCCATGGGGGGTCATTCGCCCGGGTGCAGCACGTAGCAGCCGACGTGACGGCTCTGCCACTTCTCCCGGAGCGCCTCGCCGATCTTTGACATGGGATAGACCCGCGACACGTGGGGAGCGAGCTTGCCGGCCTCGAACCAGGCCCCCAACGCTTCGAGGCGCTTCCCGCGAATGCTCGGGTCGTGGTGCACCGAGATGGCGGCGGGGCACCCGAGGACGTCGAGGCTCTTCATCATGATGAGGTTCGTCGGAAGGACGTTGGCGTTCGGAGCCCCGCGCTCGCCCTTGCCCTTGGCGACCAAGGGCGTCGCCGCCCAACCCACGACGAGGAACCGGGCTCCGAAGCGCACGCAGCGCAGGCTCTCGAGGGAGATGTCGCCGCCCACCGGGTCATAGACGACGTCGACGCCCCGGCCGCCGGTGAGCGCTTTGACGTCTTCCCGGAAGCGTCGCGGCGCGCCGTCATCGTCGGTGACCCGGACGACGTGATCGGCCCCTTGTTCGGTGACGACTCGGAGCTTGTCGGGGTTGCGCCCCGTGGCGATGACCGTCGCCCCCACGAGCTTCGCCATCTGCACCGCCGCGAGGCCCGTCGTCCCGGTCGAGCCGTGGATGAGCACGACCTCCCCGGCCGCGAGGCGTCCGCGATGGATTAGCGCGTGGTACGCGGTCTCGTAGCCGCTGAAGTTGCAACCCTGGTCGAAGGACAGCGCCGTCGGCAGCGGCGCGACCGCCGCCCCGGGGGCCACCGCATAGGACGCCCAGCCTCCGTACTCTTGGTAGTCGCCGATGGAACGCGGCCCGGTCAGCATACCGTCGGCCCACACCGCGTCACCCACCGAGACGTGCGTCACCTCGGTCCCCGTCCACGCGACCTCCCCGCTGTATTCGAGCCCGGGGCAGTACGGCGGCGAAGCCATGTGCTGGTACTGCCCGCTGCTCATCAGCAGGTCGACCCAGCCTATCGCCGCACTCTTTACAGCGATGACCACGTCCGTTGGGCCGAGGCTCGCCGGGTCGGGAGGCTCTTGAGCCTCGACGGTCAGGTACTTCGCGATCGCATCGAGGGGGTCGGTCCCAAACTCGGACACGACCACCCTGCGGCCTGGTTTGCCGTAGCTCATGGTGCCTCTATCGTAGCGTAACGAACGCGGCCCATCCTCACGGGTCAGTCCGTCTTGCGTCGATCGCGGAGGCGCTGCGACTCGATGCTCCGACGGGCCTCTTGAGCATCGCCGAGCGAACGATAGCGATAAACCCCAGGGGGATAGCTTGAACGTGCGAGCAGCGCCGCGCGGGCCATGACCTCACGGATGGCGCGTACCAACGCAGCCCCCTGCCGCCGAGGAAGGGCGGGCATCTCGCTGACGTCTTTGAAGCGCTGTACCGACATTAGCGACCCTCACCCTCGTCATCATCCTGGAGATCGAACGCCCGCTTCAAAGCTTCTGCATCTGCTTTGTCGATGGGTCGCACGGTGTCTCGCTTGAGCCAGTATAGCGTGCGTGGGCTCGCTACGCGGATCCGCACGCCCTCGATTTCGACTTCCTCGATCTGGAGTTGGTCAAACGAAGCGCGCTCCCCGATGCGCGTGATGATGTCGAGGTAGAGGGGCCCCTCCGGCGGACCGTAACGGACGACGGGATACTCTCCGCACAGGTCGTCCGCCGTGATCTGGTCGATGTCCGGGTCGTCCCACACGGAGTGGAGTGCCCGACGCAGGCGCGCAACATTGTCCGGCGTAGGCCTTATGAAGATGTCCAGGTCCTCTGTGGCGCGCACCAAACCGTGCACACTGAGCGCTACCCCGCCGATCACAGCGTAGTCCACGCCTTCACGGCCGAGGCTCGCAATGACGCGAAGGCTCTCGGTGAAAACGTCGGCGGTCATGGCTTCACGCTAGCATGGCGACCCGAAGGCTTCCGATAGGCGACGACCACCGCCCCGAGGACCAGGGCCGTCGAGACGATGAAGACGGCGTTGTCCTGAATCGCCCAGCCGCCAAATTTCGCGATGACCAGACCGGCGATGACGATGAGGCGGACTACCAGATAGGCGCGCAGGGCGAAGAGCCGGGGCGCCTCGCGACAGCGCAACCAGTGCAACGCCGGGACGACGAGCACGAGATCCGTCGGCCACATCACCAGGGCGTTCTCGTTCCAGGTCAGGTCCGGGAGCGTCGAGGTCGCCATCAGAAACCACGCGCCGAGGCCGGTCATCGCGATCGGCGGCGCCACCGCCAGGAGCCCAGCCCCGGCGACGGGCCGGAGCTGAGGTTTCCAGGCTGCGGCTAGGAGAAAGATAGCTACGACGAACGAGACGAGAAACACTGCGAGGCGACCGGCATGCGTATGTGCGCTGTGCACCGGCGGGCCGCGCCGCTCGTAGGCGAGGAGCGAGGGCCGCGCGAGGCCGGGCACCGCCGCCACCGCGTCATGCAACGGCTCGGGCAGATAGAGCACATCCCAGCCCGAGAGCGGCACGTCCTGGACGGGGCCGGTGAGAAGATCGCTGCCGAGGAGCGTCGGAAAATGACCGGAGAAGCCCGCCATGATCAGCTCGCGATAGGTGGGGGCGTGAACGCCGGACGCATCGCGGCGTTCGACTTCTCGTCGTAGAGCGCCGTCCGCCGCGGTGTCGAGCAAGTCGCGCACCTCGGTCGTGCAGTTGTCCCGAAGGTAGTCGTAGCGATACGAAAATCGTCGGCCGCCGACTTCGGTGCGCAGCTCCTCGGCGAGCCATCGGGCGCGCTCCTCGTCGAGCATCAGGACTTGGCGCCGGATCGATCGATCCACAGCGCGATACCGAGCGAGCTCCCCCGAAGCCTCCCCCTCGACGCCGGTGAAGACAGCCTCCCCGGCGGCAACCCGAAAGAAGAACGCGACGCCCCGGGCCTCAGCGTGGCCCAGATTGTAGAGCCGGTCGTCGTCCCCCTCGGTCACGCGGAGAGCCGAGTGCCCGAAGCTCTCCGGAACCGTCTCTCCCGGACCGAAGGTCACCAGCTCGATTTGGGGCTGGGCCGAAACCGAGGTGGACCCGAGGAGCGCCACGAGACACGCCATGACCAGCCCCACGCACACCTTCGTGCGCGCTCGTATGCGCTGACTGTGCGTCGAGGCGTCGATCACCCCTCTCCATAGTGCCGACGGTGGGGGGGGTTACCTGCTCGATCGCGAGGTGGTCTCGAGCGACGGAGAATGGGCGAGGATTGAGCTTGTTCCGCGTCCATTCGGGGGTAAAAGACTCCCATGGCGGATGCTTACGAGGCGCTTCGGACCGAGGTGCGCCGGGTGATGGGCGAATTTGGCCCGGACTACTTTCGGACCCTCGACGCCGAGCGGACGTTTCCCGAAGCGTTCTTCACCAAGATGGGGGAGCTCGGGTTCTTCGGTGCGCTCTTGCCGGAGGAGTACGGCGGAGACGATGCGGGCTACGCCGCCGGGTCCGTGATCATCGAGGAGATCAACCGCGCCGGGGGCGACGCGACGACGATCAACGCCCAGATGTCCATCTGCGGGACCTTACTGCGGGACGGCACCGACGAGCAGAAGGCGCGTTACCTCCCCGGGGTGGCCGACGGCAGCATTCGCTTCTTGAGCGTCGCGGCGACCGAAGCGGACAGCGGCGCCGACATGAGCGACCTCGAGAGCACGGCGCGCCGTGACGGGGACGATTGGCTCCTCGACGCGAAGAAGATCTTCATCTCCCTCGCCGAACATACCCGCGTAGTCCTCCTCTTGGTGATGGCCGAAGAGGGTCCCACCGTCTTCCTCCTCGACCTCGACGAGGTCGGGGCGTCGGTCGAAATACGACCCGAGCCGATGGTGGTCAACCGCATGACCACGGTGTTCTTCGTCGATGAGCTTCGCCTCCCGGATAGCGCCCGGATAGGCCCCGCCGGTCAGGGCCTCGCTTGCCTGTCGAAGGGCTTTGCCCCGCGACGGGTCTTCGCCGCCGCCGAGTGCGTTGGCAACGCGCGTTTTCTCCTCGACCGTTCCCTTGAGCACGCCCGGACCCGGGAGACCTTCGGCCGGAAGATCGGCAGCAACCAGGGGGTGCAATACCCCCTCGCCCAGGCCCACACCAAGGTCGAGGGCGCCGACCTGATGCGCTGGGATGCGCTGCGCGCCATCAGCGAAGGCGACGACGCCGGGCCGCGTTCGGCGATGGCCAAGCTGCTCGCCTCGGAAGCCTGCTGGGAGACCGGCCGGGCGGCGCTCACGGCCTTTGGCGGTTGGGGGCTCGCGTCGGAGATGCACATCGAGCGCAAAGTCCGCGAGTCGATGGTCTTCGTATTCAACAACATGCTGTGGAGCTACGTGGCGCAGAGGTCGCTCGGGCTCCCGAAAGCGTTCTAGAGTTCTCCGAGGAGCAGTCATGGCCATCCATCCAAAGAAGATCGACGTCGAGTACCCCGGCTTCGTTTACCCCGACGCCCCGCGCAACGTGTACTGGGAGATGACCCAGGCCTGTGACCTCGCGTGCAGCCACTGCCGCGCCAACGCCCAAGCCGAGCGCGACCCCCAAGAGCTCGACACCGATCAGGCCAAGGCGCTGATCCGCAGCGTCAAGGAGCTCGGCAGCCTGCTCATCCTCACCGGCGGCGACCCGATGAAACGCGCCGACCTCTACGAACTGATGGAGTACGCGCGCTCGATCCACGTGCCCATCGCCATCACCCCGAGCACCACCCCGACCCTGACCGAAGAGGTCGTCGACCGCTTCGCGAAGATCGGCGTGACCGCGATGGGCGTGAGCCTCGATGGCCCGATGCCGAAGGTCCACGATGCGTTCCGCAACGTCGACGGCACCTTCGACAACTCCCAGCGCGCCCTCGGCTGGGCCCGCGATCGCGGCATCGCGGTGCAGATCAATACGACGGTCACCACCTTCACTCTCCCGCACCTGCGCGAGCTCTTCGACCTGCTCGTGGCCGAGCACGCCCCGCCGGTGAAGCGGTGGGCGCTCTTTCAGCTCATCCCCGTCGGCCGCGGCGCCGAGCTCGGCACCCTGACCCCGGACGAGGCCGACGAGCTCTTCGAGTGGGTCTACGACGTCTCCAAGGGCGCGCCCTTCCATGTGGGCACCGTCGAAGCGCCCCACTACCGCCGCTACTGGATTCAGCGAAAGCTCCAGGACGGCGCGACCAAGGAAGAGGTCGCCGCCCTCGCCGGCCGCATGGGCTTCGGGGTCCGCGACGGCAACGGCGTCATCTTCGTCTCCCACCTCGGCGAGGTGCACCCCGCCGGCTTCTTGCCGCACCCGCTCCTCGGCAACGTCAAAGAGACTCCCCTCGAGAAGATCTACCGAGAGTCCGAGACCCTCGCCCTGCTCCGCGACGCCGACCAACTCCAAGGCCGATGCGGCCGCTGCGAGTACCGCTGGGCCTGCGGCGGCAGCCGCGCCCGGGCCTACGCCGTGAGCGGCGAGCTCATGGGCGAAGACTCGCTGTGCAGCTACGAGCAAGTCTGCAAGAAGGCGTAAGGGCGACGCCAGTCGACCGGAGCGGGATTGCTGGCCAGTCTGCAAGAAGGCGTAGCGACGGGTAGCAAGAAGGCGACAGGGCGGCTTCGAGCGA
>QMMC01000136.1 GCA_003647065.1 Deltaproteobacteria bacterium
ACACCCACTTCATCGAGCAGCACCGAGATGCGCTGTGCGGGGTGGCGCTTACTCAGGAGACTCGCTGGGCGGCCATCGCCGCGACGCTTCACGCCCACGCTGAACGCGCCGCCTCCCGGCCGGGCCCCGCGGTGCCGAGCGGATTTCGGCTGAATGACTTCGCGCCCCAGTGGGCGCTCTACGAAGCCTCTGGGGAAGAGTTCCGGGTCGAATACCGCGCTCACGCGGGCAGTCGCTTCTCCTTCGACGTTGCGGGACAGCCTGGCGAGGCGAAGGTGGTCCGCCTCGAAGGACGCGGCCTCACCTGGGAGGACGCGGATGGCGTGGTTCGCCGCGCCCGGGTCGTCCGCGATGGAGGCCGGCACCACGTACACGTCGCCGGGACGAACCTCACCCTCGTCGAGGTGCCCCGCTTCCCCGAGCCGAGCGCCTCGGTCGTCGCCGGCGCCTGCGTCGCGCCGATGCCCGGGAAGATCGTCACCGTCACCGTCGCCGAGGGCGACGTGGTGGAAGCCGGCCAGGTCATCGTGCGCCTCGAAGCGATGAAGATGGAGCACGCCGTCAAAGCCGCCGCCGCCGGAACGGTCGAGCGCGTGTGCGTTGCGGCAGGCGAGCAGGTCGACGCGGATGCGCTACTGGTGGTCATCGCCGACGCGTGATTGCGGGCACATCTCGGACCTCTGGGACGCGCTCGCCATTGCCCTCGAGGCCCTTCGCTCGTGCCAGACCGAAACGCTGGGCGCGACCCCGAATCGGTGCCAGGCTTCGGCACCAGCGAATGTGTGAGCTCCTAGCCATCTCTTCTCGGGTCCCGGCGACCATCGGCCTCTCCTTCGGCGAGTTGGCGGAGCACGGCGGGCGAACGGGGCCCCATGCGGATGGGTGGGGCGTGGCTTTCGTCTCCGGGCCGGACGCGGTCGTCTACAAGGAGCCCCGCTGCTCGGCGAAGAGCGCCCTCGCGCACTTCGTTCGGGATTCACAGCAGCGCGCCTGCCTGATGATCGCCCACATCCGGCAGGCCACCGCCGGCGACTGCACGATGGCCAATACGCAGCCGTTCGTGCGCGAGCTCGGGGGCCGCAAGCACGTCTTTGCCCACAACGGCCACGTGCCGCGGGTCGTCGAGACGATGCCCCTCGGTTCGTTTCGCCCCATCGGCGAGACCGACTCGGAGTACGCGTTCTGTGCGCTCCTCGCGCGCCTCGAGGCCCTGTGGCGCTCGGAAGACGCGCCCACCCCGGAGAACCGCGCTGCGGTCGTATCCGATTTTGCTCGCAACATTCGCGAGCTCGGCCCGGCCAACTTCATCTACTCCGACTCGGAGCTGCTCTTCGTCCACGCCCACCGGCGGCCCAAGAAGGACGACGACGAGCCCACGCGTCCCGGCCTCTACCGCCTGACCCGGACCTGCGCTCCAGGCGCCGGGGCACAGCTGGCGGCGGTCGCCATCGGCCACGCCGAGACCGAGCAGACGGTGCAGGTCGTCGCGACCGTCCCGCTGAGCGACGAAGCCTGGCATCCGATGGACTGCGGCGAGCTCTTGGTGCTCCGCGACGGAGAGCCCGTCGAGTTGAACGGCTGAGTCAGTGCCGGACGTAGTCCTTGCCGAGGACTTCGCCGAGGACGGCGCCCATGACCGTCGAGAAGATCATCGGGCCCCAGGGCGTGCTGCCCGGCGCGCAGACCCGGCAGCCCCAGAGAAACCACCAGGCGAGGCCGAAGCCCGAGCCGAGGAGGAGGCCGATGGTTGCCGGGAGGAGGCGTCGCACGCAACTGAAGCGTTACCCACGGGCGTGGGAGATGCAAAAGCCCTCAGGCCTTCACCCGGGCTCTACTCCGAAAGGTGCGCCAGGCCCCCGGCGTGCTCTTCCCAGTTCTGCCCATCGAAGGGCGAGACGTCTTCGCCCTCGATGGTCGAATGGTCGAGGCACCGCGCGTTGACGCTGATGCCGTCCGGGTTCGAACGCGGCACGTAGTACGACTGCACGCCGCAAATGCGGCAGAAGAGATGGCGGGCGACGCCGGTATTGAACCGGTACTCGGTGAGGTCGCCGTCTCCCGCGAGCAGCCGGAAGCGCTGTCTCGGCACGATGAGGTGGCGAAAGCCGAGCATGGTGCACCGGCTGCAGTTGCACGCGAGGGTGCTCAACCGCGCCTGTGCATCGACCTCGAAGCGCACGGCGCCGCAGTGGCAGCCGCCGCGATGGGTGACGAGGGGGCCGGGACTCGCGTCGGGCACGCTTCAGAACTCGAAGCCACTGCCGCCGATGAACTCCCGCAGGATGGATGTCGGCGGGACGTGGTCGGGGTAGATAGCGATGAAGCGCGAGAGCATGGTCAGCAAGCGGTGGGCGGTGGGGTAGGACGGGTCGCCCCGGGGCACCTCGCGCAGGTAGCGCTCGGCGAAGACCCGGAGCACCGAGAGCTCGTAGATCAGCGACGTGTCGAAGACCGCGTCGGCGAGGTCTTGGTAGGGGAAGATGTTCTTTCGCTCGCCGCGGCGCACCGAGGGCCATCGAGCGATGGTGGCGGCCGCGTTGTGGCCGCGACCGTGGCGGTCTCGGACGATGCGGCGGAGCAGCCGGAGGTCTGACGCGTGCACGCGGCTCACTCGGTCGATGGGCAGCTGGGCGAGGGGGCAGATGAAGATGCGATACTGCCTATCGTCCGCCACGGCCTCGAGCAGGCGCGGGTTCAGGCCGTGGATGCCCTCGAGGATCAGGACCTGACCCCTACCCAGGGTCATCTCCTCGCCGCCCTCGGGGTGGGACTTACCCTCGTGGAAGTCGTAGCGGGCGGTCTTCACCGTCTCGCCCTTCAGGAGCCGGTTCACGTGGTCCGCGAGCAAGTCGGTTTGCAGCGCTTCGAAGGCCTCGAAGTTGAACTCGCCGCTCTCGTCGCGGGGCGTGTCGTCCCGGTCGATGTAGTAGTCGTCGAGGCCGACCCCGACCGGCGTCACCCCGTTGACCTGGAGCTGCACCGTCAGACGGCGAATGAACGTCGTCTTGCCGCTCGATGACGGGCCGGCGATGCAGATGACCTTCACGCCGCCGTTCAAGCCGCCGATCGAGTCGGCGATCGAGGAGAGCTGCTTCTCTTGAAAGCCCTCGGCCACGCGGATGAGTTGGGAGACGTCCCCGCTGACGCAGGCGTCGTTGAAAGCGCCGACGCTGTCGACGCCGAGGGTGCTGAGCCACCGGGCGTGGTGGGCGGTCATCTTGCCCGTGTGCTTCGCGGCGAGGCGGACCTCGGTGAGGGCCTCTTTCTTGCCGGGCCACATCGAAAACGTGCCGACTTTCGCTGCTTCGGAACCGAAGACCAGGAGTAGGCCTCGGTCATCGGCGATGACGTCGAAGTGCTTCATCATCGAGGCGGCGGCGAGGAACGGCGCGGGTCGAAGCGCATAGACCTTGCCGTAGGAGACGAGGCGGACCGCTGGGTCGTAGTGACCGTCGAGGTACATGGCCGCGGCGTTCCACCCGTTGGCCCGGAGGTGGTCCTGGGCTTCGGTGACCATCCACCACTCTTCCCGGAGCTGGGCGTCTTCCTCGGCGAGGCGGTGCATCTCGCGGGAGAGCTCCTTGGCGAGTTTCTTCGGTCTCCACGGGGCGCCGCCCTCGCTGTGTACCCGCTGGCCGAGCCCGACGGAGTGGCCGAGTTGAATGGAGAGCTCGGGGTCGACGCCGCGGGCGGCCTCGACCAGGAGCAGGCCGAGGCTGCGCTGGTAGACGCGCTGCCCCTCCCAGTGGGCGGTGGTGAGGGGTTCGAGGCATGCACTCGCTGTGAGCCTATGGGTCAGCGACTTGGCTCGGCGGTCGAGGAGGGCCGCGACCACCAGGCGATCTTCGATCCGCGTCGGAAGCAACTCGCGGACGACGGTGCCGGTGGGGACTTCATAGGCGGTACCGCCGACCTCCACCGAGACCGTCAGGTGCCGTGGGACGGACCGCTCCGAGAGCAGGTCACGGATGTCTTCGGTGAGCAGGCCAAGCTTGTCGCTCAGTCCCCGGAGGAGCATGCGCTCGATGCTGAGGGCGACCCGGGGTGAGTGTTCGGTCAGGGCGTCGAGGCTCGCCTTGGTCAGGGTCGCCACCTCGAGGGGGCCCCGGGCGACGACCGACGCCGTGCGGGCGACGTCGCTGACCAGGCCGAGCTCGCCGAAGTGCTCGCCCGCCGCGAGGGGGCGCAACGTGACGCCGTCGGTCTTGACCGCCGCCTCGCCCTCCAAGATGAAGTGCATGCGGGGCTCGACCTCGCCGGCCGTCGCGACCTTTTCGCCTTGTTCGAATCGCTCGCGGGTCAGGTGTCCCGCGAGCACGTCGCGGCCTTCCGGGCTGAGCGGCCGGAGGGTATCGAACCGCTTGATATCGTGTGCTTTGATGGGGTTCGAGGACATCGCTTCAACCGGCGTACCCACAGCAAGGGGGCACCAGGCCGCATGGTCACCACTTGGGGAGCCGGATCTCGATAAGTTTACACGGCTCGCCGCCGATCGCTCGCATTACGCACGAACGAGGCGCCAGGTGACGAGGCCGGCGCCGATAGTCCCGAGGCCGACCAGGGCCACCACCGGCTTCTGCTGGATTGCAAAGACCACCATCCAGGCTGACAAGGCGATGAACGTCAGGGAAGTGAAGGGGTGGCCGAAGGTGCGATACGGACGGGGCAGGTCGGGTTCGCGGTGCCGCAGCAGGAAGACGCCTCCGACGGTGAGGGCAGCGAAGAAAGAGAGAGTGAAGCCGATGTAGGTGACCAGGGCGTCGAAGCTGGCGGTCAGGACCATGGCGATGCTGATGAGTGATTGCAGGCCGATGGCGATGAGCGGCCCGCCCCCGGCACGGCGCCGGGCGAGGGCTGCGATGGCGCCGTGGTCCCGGCCCATCGCTTCGTAGACCCGGGGGCCGGTCATCACCAGCGCGCCCACGGTGCTCACCAGGCCGAGGGCGATCACCGCGGCGAGGGTGCGGCCGGCGCTCTCGCCGAAAAGGGCGATGGCTGCGACGGCGCCGACCCCAGCCTCGGCCTCGATGAGCGTCGGCATGTCGGCCCCTGCGACGAAGACGAGGTTCAGGCCCAGGTAGAGCAGGCTGACCAGACCCGTGCCGAGGATGAGGGCTCGGGGGAGGTTCTTCTTCGGGTCCCGGACCTCGCCGGCGACGTAGGCCGCCGCGTTCCATCCACTGTAGGAAAACGATACGAAGATGAGGCCGACCGCGAAGGCGGGGGAGGCGATGGCGGTCACGAAGTCGACCTGCCCTTCGGCCTCGATGAGACCGAAGTCTCCGGCCACGAGGCCCGCCCCCACGAAGAGCGCGACGAGGAGAATCTTCGCTGCCGTGAAAGCGTTCTGGAAACCACCACCGACACCGACCTCGAAGGCGTGCACGGCGGAGGTCGTGATGATCAGAGCCAGGGCCAGGGCCGTCGGCGGGAGGACCTCGCCGCCGAGGGCGATGTTCGTGTACTGGGCAAAGGCGATGGCCGATGCCGCCGTCGGCGCCGAGAAGCCGACCACCATCGACGTGAAGCCCGCCGCGAAGCCGACCGAGGGGTGATAGATTCGCGACAGGAGTTGGTATTCCCCGCCATTGTGAGGCAGCGCCGCCACGAGCTCGGCGTAGGCGAGGGCCCCGAAAAGCGCCACCACCCCGCCGACTCCCCAGGCGAAGAGCATCGCCGTGATGGAGCCGATGTCTCGGAGCAGGTAGCCCGTCGTCGTGAAGACCCCGGTGCCCACCATCGACGCCACCACGAGCAGCATCGTCGTCGGCAGGCCGAGGCGCCGATCTACCGCGCCCTTCGTGCCCCCCGCGTCATCTGCGTCGCCCCCTGCTCCCACCTGGGGGACGGTATAAGCTTTCTTACTTTTGCGAAGCAAAAGTAAGAAAGCTTATACCGTCCCCAGTACCGTCACTCCGAGGCGCTCCTCCGGCACCGCCTCCCGGGCCAGCTCGACGAGCCTCTGGTGGTGGGTGAAGAAGAGGATCTGAAACGACGAGGAGACCTCGCCGAGGACTTCGAGGGCGGCCCGAGCGCGTTCGTCGTCAAAGTGCACCAGGCAATCGTCGAGGATGAGGGGGAGCGGCTGGTTGTGCTCGGCGAAGCGCAGGAGGCTCGCGAGGCGTAGGGCGAGGTAGAGCTGATCCTTGGTGCCGTCGGAGAGCCCGTCGATGCCGACCACCTCGCCGCCTTCACGCACGCACTCGAGGACCGGGTTGTCTTTGGCATCGATACCTACCTTGACTGCCCGATAGCGTCCCAGGGTGAGGCGCGGGAAGAGCTCGTTCGTCTTCTCGAGGATCGGTGCTTGGTTGTCGTCCCGGTAGCGTTCGATCTCGGCGCGAAGGATCTTCCAAGCGAGGCGCAGCCGCACGTAGCGGTGGGCCGCCTCTCGAACATCGGCGAGGGCCGCAGCGGCGTCGGACGCGGCCTCGGCGGCGCTCGTGCCCCCCCGGCGCGCCGCGATGGTGTTTTCGATATTCGTGACGTCCTGGGCGGCGCGCGTCACGGCATCGTCTAGCTCTCGGAGCTCGCGGTCGATCTCGGTGCGCCGGTCCTTGACCTCGTCGAGGTCGAGGCCGCGGGTCTCGGATTCGAGTTCCGAGGCGGTGTGGCCCTCGCCGGCATCGAGCAGTTCGCCTTTTACCTCGGCGATAGCCTCGTCCTTGGCGCGGGCTTCGACGATTCGGTCTTCGATGGCCATCAACGCGGACGCGTCTTCGGCACCGGCCATCGCGCAGAGGTCCGAGATGACTCGCTCGGCTTCGCGGACCCGCTTCTCGACCTCCGCCATGCGCGTTCGCCGACCCACGAGGTCGGCGTCGACTCCCCGGCGAAGCTCGCGGTTCTTGTGAGCCGCCCGGATCCGGTCTAGGAGCGTCGCCGCTCGCGCGGAGAGCTCCTGACTTCCGAGGTCCGGTGCGTGGTCGCGTATCAGGTCGTCGATGCTGGCTTCGAACCGCTGGACGTCACGCCCAATCTTCTCGATGCGTTCGGACGCCCTTTCGGCGGCATCGAGGGAACGTTCGAGGTCGGTCAACTCGTTGAGGAGAGCTCGCGCTTCATCGGGAGAGGCGCGTTGGTCGAGGCCGAGGGCGCTCACCCGTTCGGCCCAGATCGATTGCCACTCGGCGAGGTCGTCCTCGCGCTCTCGCAGCACGCGCTGGCGCTCGGTCACGGCGCGCTTGGTCTCGCTCGTCAGCTCGCGGTGGGTTTTCTGGTCGGCGATCCGAGTTCTCGCTGCCTCGACCAATGCATCCGCCCGTTCCACCAGTTCTCGGAGGGGGACTCCGGCCTCGACCGGGCCGCCCCCTTGGACGAGCGCCCGGCGGAGTTCGCGGGCCATTTCGTCGCTGCGCGCCTGAAGCGCGGCGTTGGCCGCGTGCTTTTCCTCGACCTTCGTTTGAGCCGCACCCACCTCGGCGTGGCGGGCGAGCCATCCCGGCATCTCTTCGGCGCCGGCGGTCTCGATACCGATGGCGGCCCATCGTCGGACCACGTCGGCGCGGTGGTCGTGAACGGCCCGGGCGGTTTCAGTGACGGCCTCGGTCGATTCGTCGAGCGTTCGCTGGGTCGTCTCCCGGTGCGCGAGCAGCGCCGCGTGCTTGGCCACCCGGGTGGCCTCCCGGCGTAGCCGGTCCGCCGTCCCGTCGGCTCGGTCGACGGCGGTCTCATAGCCATCCGGGTCTGCGGCATCGACGCTGAGGCTCGGGTCGCCTGGCGTCTCTTCTTCGCGGGGCTCGGCCTGGCCGCCGAGGTGTCGCCGAATCACCCCCCACAACCGCTGCCTCTCGCGGCGCTGGTCGTCGAGCTGGCCTTCGGTCGGCACGTCCCCCTCGAGGTCGTCGGCGGCGAGGGTCTCCTGCACTCGGCGGAGTTCGCGGACCGCGTCCCCCTGGGCGGCCTTCGCGGCGTCGAGGGTTCGTGCGAGTTCACGCGCCGTCTCGGCGTCCCGTTGTGCCGCCGCGGCCTCCGGAACCGGGAGGCCCGCCGCGTGACGCGCGTCGCCGGTGAACCCCGGGAGCGAGCCCGCGAGCCTCTCCGCCACGGCGGCTCGCGCTTCGAGTTCGGCCTTTCCTTCGGCCAGGCGCACACCGGCCTCGGCCCCGGCCCTCGCCCCGTTTGCCGCGCTTGCGAGCGCCACCGGGTCTACACTTTCGGTCTCCTGGTCTTCGGCGCCTTCGAGGGCCTCGAGGCGTCCTTTTTCGCGATTCAGCTCGGTCTTGGCGTCGGCCACCCGGGATGCCAACTTGCCATGGCGGTCCGCGGCTTCGTTGATGGCGGCCCGATCCACCGTCCGGGGGATCAAGCTGCGCGCCTCTTCTACCGGTGTCTTGGGGGATACTCGGGTGAGGAGCCGCTCCGCCTCATGAAGAGCGTTGTCCCGTTCGGCCTCCCGCTTCGGCAAATCGCGGTCGGCTGACCGGTGACTCCCGAGGCGGTCCCGGAGCTCGTCGAGGGTCTGCTCATGGACGTCCGCCAGGGGGCCGGCTTCCGGAATCTCGCGGCCCTGGTCCTCGAGTTGCGCGACATCGTCCCGAAGCTGATCGAGCTTTGCGTGCCCCTCGCGGGTGGCCTGGGTGGCGGCTTCACGCCTGGTGGTCGTATCCGCGGGGATCCGGGGAACCTCCCCGAACTCTGCGCGTTGGGCCGAGAGCGCGGCGAGCTTCCGCAAGAGCGGCATCACCTGGATGGCACGGACCGCCAGGCTGTTCTCGCGGCGCAGGGCCCGCCTTTGTTCTTGGTGTTTCTCGAGGGCGGCCTGGGCGTTCTTCAGCTCGGCGGCTTCCTTGTCGTACTCCGCTCGGGTGAAGCCGGCGCTACGGACGACGGCCAGGGCGTCCTTGTGGCTCTTCATGGCCCGACTGAGCACCGCGTTCTTGGCGCGCGGCGCGTAGAGAGCCCTGGCATCCTCGTCGAGCTTGGTGACCGCCTCATGAATGCCGCTGCCGAGGCTCGCCCCGTAGAGGCTCTCGCCGAGGTCTCCTCCGCTCGACAGGAGCTCCGCCCCACCTTTGCGTAGCGTCTCGTGGTTTAGCCCGAACATGCGGCCGAACTGTTCGGCCCCGAGGCCCCCGAGGAGCCGGCGAAGGGCCGCGTCGTCTATCGCCTCGCCGTCTGGGCCGAGGAGGGTGTTCTTGTTGCCCTTCCTGCGCACCACCTCGAGGACTTCGCCGTCTTCGTCGACGAGGCGCGCGCCGATGCGCAGGCTGCTCATCTTGGTGTGCAAGTGAGCGTCTTTGGTCCGGGAGTCGATTTCGAAAAAGAGTCCCGAAAGCGCTCGGAGGGTGGTGCTCTTGCCGGCCTCGTTGGCCCCGTAGATGATCTCGAGGCGTGGCCCCGACGGATCGAAATCGAGCCGGGCGTCGGTGAACGGCCCGAAGGCCAGCAGTTGCAGCTCGGCTACCCTCACGGCTCTTCGCTCCGAGCGGTGAGCAGTCGTGGAATCAAGAGTTGGGTCACGTCTTCGAGGGCGCCCTCGAGGTAGTCCGGGTCGTCGAGGCGAATGCCGTCGAGGCCTTCGCGGGCCTCGCGGGGGAGCTTCATCATCTCTTCCCGGAGGTCTTCGGCGTGGGCCGCGAGGGCGTCGGGGTCTGCTTCGAGCTCCCCGAGGCGACGAAATAGCGCGCCCAGGGCGTCGTCCTGGGCTGCCAACCCTTCGAGGTCCAGGACCCCGGTCGTTTTCAGGCGCACCTTTTCGACCCAGCAGTCGTCGAGGTCTGCGCCCATCGCCCGGAGATCGTGCAGCCAGCGCTCGGCCTCGGAGTGCAGGGCGTCATGGGCACCGGATTGGCCTTCGATGGTCACCCGCGCACAGAGCAAGCGCGGGTGACCATCCTGGCAGGCCTCGAGGCTTGCGGCTTCGAGGGCGTCTCGGGCCGCTTCGAGTACATCGTCCGTGTGGGGGCAGGCGCTGGCATCGACGGTGACCTGGGCCCACCGCACCACATCGAGGGGTCGATGGCTGACGTCGGTGACCTCGAGGCGCCCCCCGTCGACGGTGATCACCGTCGCTCCCTTTGGGCCGGTCTCTCGGGCATGGCGCCCCTGCAGGTTTCCCGGGTAGACGATGTACGGGTCCCGCTGGATGACCTCCCGTTGGTGCACGTGGCCGAGGGCCCAATAGTCGTAGCCCTTGCTGGTCAGCACCGCCGTGCTCGTTGGCGCGTAGGGGGCATGGCCCGGCCTGCCGTCGAGGGAGGTGTGCAGGAGGCCGACGTTGAATAGGCCGGAGACGGCGTCGGGGAAGTCCCGGGCGAGGTCCTCGTCGACGACGCGCTGGGCAAAACCCTGCCCATGCACGGCCAGTCCGAGCTCCTCGGCGGCGATCGTCCTGGCGGCGTCCGTCGCGAACTCCTCCACGTTCTCCGGTAGCTTGAGCCTTCGCCCCATTTTGTTGGCGGCGTCGTGGTTGCCGCGGACCGAGAAGACCTTCACCCCGGCGTCCCGGAGGCGCGTCATCTCGCTCACGAAGAAGATGCCGGTGGAGTAGTCCTTCCAGTCCCCGTCGAAGATGTCACCGGCGAGCAAGAGCGCCGCGGCGCCCTCGTCGATGCAGAGGTCGACGAGGTTGACCACCGCTGCCCGGGTCGCACCGCGGATGCGGTCTACCGGAGCGTGGGCGTACTTCGTCAGACCCTGAAGAGGGCTGTCGATATGCAGGTCTGCGGCGTGGACGAGTTTCACGGGTTTCGTGCCGTTTCGTGCCCCTCGGGGCGACGAGGGAGACGCAGGATAGCAGCCCGAACTGACAGCGGGCCACGAGCTTTGGCCATCTATATCGCCGCTCTAGCCAGCCTGTGACCTCGGGTTACCCTCCGCCCCATGGCCGAGACCGCCTATAGCCACGAGCTGCGCATCCTGACCTGCGGAAAGTGCCTGGCGCCGATCGACGCGACGGTCGACGGGGGCAGCGTCACCTGCGGATACTGCGGGGCGGTGAGCCAGGTCGCTCGTCGCGACGAGAGCGCCGACCTGGCCGCGGCCCAAAATGCCGCCCAATCGACGATCAGCGAGTCCGAGCGCCATGCCCGGCTCCGCGATCAGGACCGGCAGCCGGCACCCTTCCCGGACCGAATCGCTGCGCTGCTCGTGGACGAACATCTCGCCCCCGCCAAGGTGGCCGAGGCCGAGGCCATGTGGCGCGATGCCATGGGGCAGCTCTCGGTCGCGACGTCGTTCCCGGTCTTAGCGCGCTTCTTTCATCTGACCGTCCTGCTCGCTCCCTACATCGAAGAGCGCCGACGAAGGGCGATTCTCGAGACGGCGGTCGAGGTTCTTCCAGACGATGGTCACCGTCATGTGCTGCGTTGCCTGCTCGCCCGCGAGGCGGCTCGGGCGGGGGACTTCGCGGCGGCGGAAGCTTGGCTCGCCCCGGTGAACCCCAAGTCGATGGACCTCGCGATGGATACGGCATATCGCTTCGCCGCGGCGACCGTTGGGAGCGCGAAGCGCGACTACGCGACGGTCACGCAGCTCCTGGGTTTCGAGCCTGACGACGTCCCTCTGGCGAACCGCGAGCAGCTCGCCTGTGACGTACTGCGGGTGGATGCCCTCGAGAAGCTCGGCAAAACCGACGCCGCAGCCGCCGAGGTGACCACGTGGGTCGAGAGATGGGGTGCCCCGGCCGTCCGAAACGAGATCGAACGCCATCTCCCCCTTTCTCTTTGTGAGCGCTCGTTCCCGGCGGCGATGGCGAACGCCGAGTTGCGACGACTGCAGCCGGTCATCGCGGGGTTCGAGCATCAACTCGAGGGACTCAATTCTGGTCACGCCCGCGTGATGCCCTTGCTTCTTGCCACCGCGGGCATCGCGGGCGTCGTCGCACCTGTCTTGGCGTTCATCTGGACCGTCGTCGTCGTCGATATTTTCGAGGCGGACCCTCTCTTCGGCCTGCACGCCGAAATCCTTTGCCGTTTCATCGCCGCAGACGGCGTGGGCCCCTATCACTCGGTCGCCTGGACCGTCGTCGAGACGATCAACGGCGTTGCCCAGTCCATGCCCGAGAGCACGATCTTCTGCAGCGACCAAGGCGGCCGAGTCGTGGCCACCTCCGCCGAGGGGCTCAGCGCCGCCGCGGCCGACGGGGCGGCGTGGCTCGAGCCCTACCGAATCCCCGCCGACGACGGCCTCATCGCGCTCACCCTGGCGGTGTTTCTCTTCTGCATTTTCATGCTCTTCGTGCCATGGCAGGTCCGTGCTGGGCGCCGCGACGGTGCGGCCCGGCGCAGCGCCCTCGAGGCCAATCTCGCCCAAGCCCGTGCTCGGGAGGTCGAGCTGAAACGCCAGCTCTGAATGCGCCTGGGCCTCGCCTCCCCCCTCGGGAATGCCCGGCCATCCGACGGTGTTTTCTCCGCTATGGGCCCCCACGGTCTTCGAACGGCGTCGCGCGTCGCGCTCTTTGTCTCCGTGCTGCTCGGAGCATCGGCCCTCGCTTGCTCCATCGGAGCGTCGCCGCCCGGTGCGGGCGCCCTGCCGACCGGGGCACGGGTCGATCGCCTGATCGCGTACAAGGGTGCGGGCCGAATGGAAGCCTACGACGGCGACCGACTGCTCGGCACTTACGACATCGCGGTCGGCGCTGGGGGCGCCGGGGACAAGCAGTACGAAGGCGATGGACGCACCCCCGAGGGCACGTACCGCATCGACTCGCGCCATCGCAGCCGCGCCTACCACCGCTTCTTGCACGTCAGCTATCCCAATCGCGAAGACCGCCGCCGGTACCGTGCCGCCCGGGCCGCCGGCGAGGTCCCCGAGGGGCGCGGGATCGGTTCGGCCATCGGGGTCCACGGCACCCCCGAAGGCTTCGCCGGGCTCCGTGCGATGTTCAATTGGACCGCGGGGTGCATCGCGGTGACCAACGACGAAGCAGAGGAACTCTACCGCGCCGTCGAGGACAACGCGGTGATCGAGATTCGTCCCTGACGACCCGCCACGCTGAGCGCCGTGACCCTGGTCTACTCGCAGGCGGGCATGTCCGTGCCGCGAGGCACCACGATGCGCTCGTCGTACGCGGTCGCGCCGTCTTGGTCGGTCAGCGTGATGCTCAGCCGCAGTTCGCGGTCTACGACGCAGCCCGGGCGCGAGACCACCGCGGGCCAGCCGATGAGCTCGTGCATTCCTGCGGTCTCTTCCCTCGGATCGTCGAGGTCGACCTCGACGACGCTGCGTTCCGGCAGGAGGCTGCCGTCGACGGGCTCGGTCACGAGCTCCATGGTCACCCGGGCGGGCACGAGGCCGACCACCCGCACCGACGTCCAGATATGCACCCCGCCCTGGGCGCCGCGGATGAGTTCGACGTCTTGGGCATCGGCTGCTGGGTCCAAGGCCTCGAAGCGCCACTCCCCGGTGCCGAGCTCGGCGATGCCGGTGCCGACATCCGCGGCGCATCCTCCCATCGAGAGGAGCGCCGCGACCGCGAGGGCCAACGCTGTCGGGCGGTGAATCACCTCCGCCGGCGCCTCGCGACGAGCGCCATGCCGGAGAGCAGGCCGATCCAGGCGAGGGAGGTGGGTGCCGGCGCGCCGGTGCTGCTGCATCCACCGCCGCCGGCGAGGACCGTCGGCTCGGGCACGACGACCTCGCGGCCCCCGGGCAGGGCGAAGGGGCGGTCCGGCAGGCGGAGGTTGTAGAAGTCGCTCGGGACCTCGGTGATTGGCGCGACGCAGTTCGTCAGGCGCGTGCCGTCCTCGGCGAGGGAGCCGACGGCCACCGAGCCGAAGTCGCATACACAAGTGGGCGTCATGTTCATGGTGACGCAGCTTCCGGCGCCGCACGCGTAACCGACGCAGGGGTCGGGGAGCGGCGCCTCACCAGGGGCTTCGCGGTCGCCGGGGTTCAAGAAGCTGAGGCGACGGTCGATGCACGAGGTGATCGCGCGTCCGGTCGGGTCGAAGGTCGTCCGCGCCGTCGTGCCCGGGATACAGGCGCAGCCCGCGAGTGCCAGGCCGCCTTCGGTCGCGCTCGCTACTTCGCGGCAGAGGCCGCCGACGCCGCAGCTCGCGAAGTCACAGGCGGTCGTCGCGTCGGTCATCGGTCCGCCGCCGCCCCAATCGCAGAGGTCTCGTCCCTCGACGTAGCGCGGGAGCATGCGGGTCCGGTCGACGTCAGCGCCATCGACGCGGCGGAACATCGGGTCGCTCGTCATCTCGCCGGGGGAGAGGCGCGTGTAGAGGCGCGTCATGTAGCTGTGCTCGCCGAGGAGGTCGAGGAGGGCGTTGGTGGCAGTTTCCTGCTCCTCATCCCGGGGCGTCGAGTTTCGGAGGAGCTCCAGGTAGCTCTCGGTCGAGCCGGCGTACTCGGTCACGAAGCCGCGACCGTCGGCGGCGTCGACGCCCCGGGCGACGAGCGCCGCCCAGTTGGTCTCGACGGGCCAGCTGTAGGGGCGCCAGACGATCTCCGAGTCGTCGATCTCGACGTCGGTCCAGCCCCCCGCGGGACCGAAGCGCCGGTCACCGAGGATGAAGACGGCGATGCCCATCTCGGGCTCGGCGGCGATGGAGGTGAGGCGCAGGGGCACCGACGGGGCCTGGCCCGGGAGGGTGAACTTGAAGGGCGCGATGTCGCTCGTCTCCGCGTCGTCCTGGAGCTTGAGGGCCAAGAACTTCATGCCTTCGTCGGTGTAGATGCGGATGTACGGCTCCATCGCCGTCGTGACCCGGAAACCCTCGGTGCGCAGCCACTCGACGAGGGCCGTGGGGCTCTCGGATTCGATGACCGCGACGTCGTAGGGGCCGACCTCAGCGCGAATGTGCACCTCGACTCCGCGTTCTTCGGGCGACGGGGAGCCTCCACCGCCGGAGGCCGCGGCATCTAGAAAGAAGCCGTCGCAATCGCTGGGCATCTGGAAGCTCGGGCCGGTCTGGGCGTCGAGGCCGGCGAGGGCGAGTTGCGGGAAGATCTCGAGGCTCTCGACCGCCGGCACCGCCGCGAGGGGCAGGACCCAGGCGAAGTCCGCCGCGGACCCCGTGTAGGCGATCTGGGTGATCATCGTCACGTCGCCGCTCTCGTGGACGGCGAAGACGATGCGCTCGGCCTGCTGGTCGACCGGCTGCTGGCCACAGAAAAAGCCGCCACAGGCGTCGGCCGGGGACGGCAT
>QMMC01000137.1 GCA_003647065.1 Deltaproteobacteria bacterium
ACGGTGTTCTCGTCCTCGGCTCCGCCGGGGATAAGGGTGCCAGTGACTTTGCCCCGCTGACCAAGATTCACGCCTCCGTGAGCCTCTCGGCCAACCGCGGCCCCTTCGACGCGGTCGCCCAGGTCGTCGTGCCGGTCGCCAGTTGGGCGGAGCAGCACGGCACCTTCGTCAACGTCGACGGTCTGTCTCAGACCTTCAAGCGCGCCATCGCGGCACCGGGGCGCATCGTGCCGACCTGGCAGACCCTCGTCGCCATCGCCGAAGAGATGGGCAAGCCCATGAAACTCAGTGGTATCAAAGAAGTCCGGGCGGCGCTGAGCGCTCCCCGTGACAGCGCGACAGCGGAGGCCCAGGCCTGATGGATATGCTCATCCTCATCGTCTCGACGCTGCTGAAGATAGGCTTCGTACTGGCCATCATCTTCTCCTTCGCCCCGATCCTCATCTGGGCGGAGCGGCGTCAAAGCGCCATGATCCAGGACCGCATCGGTCCCACGCGCGCCGACATCCCCGTGCCTCAGAGCTTCGTCCCGGCGATCCGCGGTGCCCTCGGCGCGGGCTCTGGCATGCACCTGCTCCTGGCGGCGGTCTCCGGCCTCGTCGCCCTGTGGCTGGCCATCGAAGCGGGATTCGTCGCCCACGAAACGGGGGAGTTTCTCCTCGAAGGCGGCATCGGCGGTACCGAGCTCGACCCCCTGCTCAGCTGGAACGGCGTGCTCTGGCTCGCGGTTCTCTTCGTCCCCCTCAACCTCGGACTGAGCCGCGCCCTCAGCTACGGCAGCCGTGTCTTCGACGGACACATCACTCTCTTCGGGCTGGTCCACCCCATCGCCGACGCCATGAAGTTCATGTGGAAGGAAGACTTCGTCCCCGAGAACGGCGACAAGCTCCTCCACGCCATCGCTCCCATGCTGACGGTGCTCACGGCGATCGCGACCTTCACGGTCATCCCCTTTGCGGACATTCTCTATCTCGACGCTCTGGGCGACGTCATTCCCGCGAGCGGCGCCATCGCCGGGGACTTCATCCCGATGCAGGTCGCCACGGTCAACGTCGGCATCCTCTTCATCTTCGCCGTCGCCGGCACCGGCGTCGTCGGAGCGGCCATCGCGGGCTACGCATCGGACAACAAGTACGCCCTCCTCGGAGGCCTGCGCGCCGCCGGGCAGATGGTGAGCTACGAGGTCACCCTCGGCCTGACCATCGTACCGATGTTCATGGTCTACAACTCGCTCCTCCTCGAGGACATGGTTCATTGGCAGATGGGGAACTGGTGGGGGATCTTCATCAATCCCCTGGCCTTCGTGCTCTTCCTCACCGCCTCCCTCGCCGAGGCCAAGCGCATCCCCTTCGACCTCCCCGAGGCCGAGTCGGAGCTCGTCGCGGGCTACTTCACCGAGTACTCGGGCATGAAGTTCGGCATGTTCTTCATGGGCGAGTTCATCGAGGTCATCGTGCTCTCGGCCCTCGCCACGACGATCTTCTTCGGCGGCTACGACGTTCCCTTCCTGACCCGGAGCGGCTTCGAGTTCATGGGCTACATCGCGGAGGTCCCGCACTGGGGGGTCATCGCCATTCAGATGCTCTCCTTCGTCGTGAAGATTGCGCTCTTCATCTGGTTCCAGCTGATGGTTCGCTGGACCCTGCCGCGTTTCCGCTACGACCAAATCATGAACTTGTGCTGGAAGGTTCTTCTTCCGGTGTCTCTGTTGAGCATCATGGTGACCGGCATCGGCATCCTGATCATGGGTGGGTAAAGAGATGGGCAAGCTCGTCAAACGTCCGACCGCCACCATCGCCGAACAGGCGTACGTGCCCGAGATCGCCAGAGGTCTCGGGGTCACCATCCGCCGCTTCTTCAAGAACACGTTCACCGAGGACAACGAGATCGACACGGTCTGTTACCCCGAAGAGCAGCGTGTCTATCCCGAGCGGTTCCGAGGCATTCATCGCCTGACGCACCGCATCGACGGGTCGCCCCGGTGCGTCGCGTGCCTCTGCTGCTCGACCGCTTGCCCGGCCCAGTGCATTCACATCGAGCCGGGTGAGTACGAGCCCGACGACCCCAAGTATGGCTACGAGCGCTTCCCGAAGGCCTTCGTCATCGACGAGCTTCGCTGCATCTTCTGCGGCTTCTGCGTCGAGGCGTGCCCCTGCGACGCGATTCGCATGGACACCGGTTTGCACATGCCGCCCTCGACGAGCCGGGATCACTTTCTCTACGACAAGGAGACGTTGATGAGCCTGCCCGGCCGCGACGGCTCTCACGAGACCGCCAACCCGCGCCACGAGCCCGGGGACCCGACCCATCCGGGGATCGACCGCGAGCGGGGCCACTAGGCCGCCCCTCCGGTCCTCGCCGGAACGATCCGCGTTCTGATGTGACGACTCCGGGTTCGACGCCGGGGAATCACAGGGAAATACCGCCAATCGCGCCTTGGTACGACGCTTGCGTTGTGATGGGGCAGGAGGGTTGGTCGTGTCCGCAGCAAAGCGAATCGGAGAGCGCATCGGGAAGTACCGGGTCACGAGGCCTCTCGGTTCGGGCGGAATGGCCGAGCTCTTCGTCGCGGAGGCTGAGGAGGGACACGCCCACAAGGTGGCGCTCAAGGTCATCCACCCGCACCTCGAGAAGCAGCAGCGCTTCGTCGACATGTTCCTCGACGAGGGGCGCGTCGTCGGCCGGATCGATCATGCAAACGTGGTCGCGGTCGAGGACCTCGGGACGGCCGACGGCCGTCACTACATCGCGATGGAGTACGTGGACGGCACGAACCTCGGTGCTCTCATGGAGAGCGCCGAGCGGCACCAGAGCCAAATTCCCGTTACGGTCGCCGTGCGCATCATCTGCAAGGTCCTCGAGGGACTGCACGCGGCCCACGAGCTCGTAGGAGTCGATGGGCGCGGCCTCGAGGTCGTGCACCGCGACGTCAGCCCCCAGAACGTGCTCGTCGGCCACGATGGCCGCGTCGTGGTCATCGATTTCGGGATCGCGAAGGCCCGGGGGCGGATTCACCGGACTGAGCACGGCAACGTGAAGGGCAAGCTCCGCTACATGGCGCCGGAGCATTGTGGCGGCGAGGGTGTCGACCGCCGGGCCGACGTCTACGCGGCGGCGATCCTCCTTTGGGAGATGTTGACCCTCACTCCTTACTTCCGCGCGACGCATGGGATGGAGCTCATCCAGCAGGTGAGGCAGCCCCGCTTTCGGCCCATCGCGCCATGGAACAAGCGCGTCCGGGCGCCCCTCGAGATGGTCCTTCGGCGTGCCCTCGAGGCGAAACCTGAGGACCGGTACGAGAGCGCCGAGGCTTTTGGCCGGGCTCTGGTCGAGGCGTGCCCCGCCTCACGCGAGATTGGCCCGGCCCACGTGGCGGCCTTCGCGGCCTCATTGCCCGACCGGGACCAAGCCCCAGAAGACGAGCTCACGGCGGTCTCCGGCCGGTCGAGCCGCCGGGGTGCCGCGGCCTACACCTTCCACGTCATCGTTCCCGGGGGGCCGCACCAGGACGACGGATCCCCCACGACCAAGATTCTGGGTGGTGTGGGGCATTCGACCCCGGCTCCCGATCCCCGGCGCCCGCACCCCCGCGGCGCCTCGCGTCGCCGTGCTCCGGCCGGCATGGCGCTCTTCGCCGCGGCGGCGATGTTCGTCTGCTTCCTCGCTGGGGCATCCGGCGTGGCGATGGGGCATGCCTATGATCGGCTGGCCCACGGGGACGAGACCGCCGAGTGGCTGGCCGAGGCGCCGGCTCTGGAGTCGAGGCGAGCCCCCTGAGAACCGGCGAAAAGCACATGATTACATGGGGTGGCACCCGGCCCGTTTCTTGTACTGGCAGGGGGCATCCCCATGCGACGTCAACACTTCACGCTCCTCCTCATCGCGCTCCTGGTGACCCTGAACGCCTGCGCGGCCCCAACCGCCCCGGCCTTCGAGGGCGATGACCCGGAGGCGGGCCTCGAAGGCGGAGCGCCCTTCGACGACGCGGAGTTCGATGTGACGGGTGGTAAGGCCGACTACGGCTACACCCGGCCCCGGGACCTCCCGGAGTTGGTGAACCCTGAAGTCCGGGTCTCCATCGACGGCCTGACGACCCATCTCTTCGACCGGGCGACCGGGTTCAGCCGCGTATACGAGGTGGGCCTCGGCCGCCTCGGCTCGAACGGACGGAGCTACACCCCCATCGGTCACTTCACGTCCAGCGCCGCGGGCGGAGCCTCCTGGTGGAACATCGATGCCCGCTGGTCGCCGGCCTACTACGAGGGCCTGCCCTTCCTGCGCATCAGCAAGCGCAATCGGGATGGCAACTACACCTACGGCTTCCACGGCAAGGTCACCAATACGCTCCGGGTGGGCTACGTCTCAGGCGGCTGCGTGCGCATGCACCCCGCAGACATCGTCGAGTTTTACTGGCTGCTGAAGTCCCATCCAGGGACGCACATCTCCATCCAGCAAGAGGTCGAGCTCGACGCTGCGGGGGAGCCGGTTGTTTTCGGATCCGACGCCGCGCTCTACGGGCCCGACCAGGCCATCGAGTACGGGCCGAGCGTCGGACCCGCGCCGACGGGGTTCGTCGGCGATCCCTGTGAGGCCGATGACGAGTGCGGCGGCTACGCCGAAGCTTCCGGAAGCTACTGCCATCCGGCGGGCTTCTGCACCGAGCGCTGTGCAGGGACCTGCACCGACCGCGTGGGCCGAGCACCGACCTTCTGTGTCGCCGATACGGCGTCCGAGGGCGGCGTATGCACGCCCGTCGCCAATGAGGTGACCGCCTCCTGTGCCACCGTTCCCGGCACGGCGCCCGAGGCCGCGCCCCGCTACATCGGCGACTCTGGCGCGTCCCAGGCGACGCGCACCGCCTGCGTGCCCGTTGAAGGCTGAGATGGTGTTCGACCCTCGAGCATCTCTCGTCGAATTGCGTCAGCGTGCCGTCGGCCGAACGATCAACCTCGCTCTCCGAACCCTGAGCGGCTCGATGAAGTTGCACCCGGCGGCGGCCCCGGAACGCCACGGCGTCGAGGTCTTGCGCGACCTCAGCTATGGCCCGGGGGGAGTGGCCCACGCCCTCGACATCTACCGGCCCCACTTTGGCGAGCGGCCCTTGCCGGTGGTGCTCTACCTGCACGGCGGCGGCTTCCGGATCTTGTCCAAAGACACCCACTGGATGATGGGCATCGGCTTTGCCCGGGCGGGCTATCTGGTGGTGAACGCAAACTACCGCCTCGCCCCCCGACATCCATTTCCCAGCGCCGTCGAAGACGCGGCGCTCTGCCTCGAGTGGGTCTGGGACAACATCGAGGCCTACGGCGGCGACCCGAGCCGCGTCATCGTCGCCGGCGAGAGCGCCGGGGGCAATCTCGCGACGGCCCTCACCATCGCCTGCACCTTCGAGCGCCCCGAGCTCTTCGCTCGACGTCTTTTCGGGCGCGAGCGGGTGCCCGAGGCCGCGGTGCCGCTCTGCGGCATGCTCGAGGTCTCGAACGCCAGCCGCTATCTGGAGAACGAAGACCTGCCCCTCTGGGTCCGTGACCGCGTCTACCAGGTCTGTTCGACCTATCTCGGTGACGCCGCGTCATCGTCCCTCGACGACCGCAGCTTCGCCGACCCTTTGCGTTTCCTCGAGACCGACGCGGAACCCGCTCGGCCTCTGCCTCCGTTCTACGCGTCGTGCGGTGATGACGACCCGATCCTCGACGATACCCGGCGCCTCGAGAAGGCCCTCGTGGCTCGGAAGGTGAAGCACCGGGTCAGCTACTACCGCGGCAAGGGACACGCGTTTCAGGCGATGGTCCACACGTCGTCGGCCCGCCACGCGTAGCGAGACTGTCTGTCGTTCTTGAGCGCCGCCGGCGACTGAGTCAGGGGCTGGTCCCGGGGGTCGCGGCGGGGAGGGGAAGGGCGCTCGAGTCGAGGTTCGCGCCGTTGTCCACGAAGAGGACCCGGTCCATGACCCGGCTGAGGTCGTAGTTCGGGTCCTGGACGTTGATGCCGATGGGGCCGCCGCGGATGATGCCGTCCCGGAGGTCGAGGTCGCCCTCTTCGACGATGATCACGCCGGTCAGGGCGGCATCCTCGATGATGAAGCGTTCTGCGTCGATTGACCCGAGGGAGAGCGCGAGGAGGCCGATGCCGGCGGCCTCGGTGCATCCGCCCCCGCTATCGATACATCGCGTGGGGTGTACGCGGCTGACCTGTACGTCCCGGAGAGTGGCTGTGGCGCCTCCGGAGGTGGTGACCGCGGCTTCGGTGCAGTCCTCGAGGCGGGCGCGTTCGAGGATGACCTCGGCGCCGAACTGCCCGTGTACGCATCGGCCGAATCCCCCTTCGATGGACTCCTGGACCCCGAGGACCGTGATGTCTGAGAGGTTGGACGAGGATCGACGCCCCGTGAGCACACCGAGATCACGCACGTCGTGGATGAGCAACCTCTCCGCGGTCAGCAGGCCATCATCGGTCACGACGAGGCCGCGCCCTAGGCTTGCGCTCCCCGCCGGCATGCCCTCGATGAGGGTATCTCGCAGGACGACGGATCCCCCTCCCAAGACGATTGCCGCATCTCCCGCCCGCGCGAGATGTGCTCCTCTGATGTCCCAGTCGCCCGCGAGGGCGAAACCTCCGGAGACGACTCCCTCTCTGGAGAGGTTGCGGATGACGACGTCCGACATCTGGCCACCTCCGACGCCGACGATTCCGATGTCCACAAAGCCGTCGATGCCGACGCGCTCGAGGGCCAGGTTGCTCGGCGAGTAGACTGCGGTCCCGCCTACCCGACGAATGTAGACGTCCGTGAGATGACGCGAGCCTGTCCCGGTAATCGAGATGCCCCCCCCGCTGCAATCCTCGATCACGACGCGGCGCAGATTGCGACTGCCGGCTCCCGCGATGGCGAAAGCAACCCCGACACGGTCGTTGATGTGACGCGTGACGATATCTTCGAGGACGATCGAGGGGCCCGAGAGTTCCATCCACACCCCGTCGAGGGCGATGCGTTTCATCGTCAGGGCGATGTCGTGAACTGCGATGTAGTTGCTGCCTTCGGAGACGAAGGAAACGTCCTCGACTCCGAGATAGTCCCCGCCCTCGACGACGAAGGGTGTCGTGGGACCTCGGAGAATGGTTCTTTCGGGGCAGGCCCCGCGGACCGTGATCGAGCTGCCGATACGCAGCGTCTCCATGTAGTCGCCGGCGGCCAAGGCGAGGGTCGTCGTCCCTGGCGGCAGCGCACCGAGGGCCATCGTCGTGTCGGGGTAGGGCGCGTCTCGGGTGCCGTCCGGGGGAGACGTCGCTCCCGGGCGAACGTAGACGACGCCGGCGGCGGGGAGGTCCGCTGGCCAACCGTCTGCGGGGCACGTGGCACCGACGGGCCGGCAGGCCGCCTCGCCCGGCAGGCGGACTTCGTGGGTGCTGCACGGGGTCTCCACTTCGGGCCACGGGTCACAGTGATAGACACCCGGCCCGATGTGCTCGGCGTTCACCCGCCGCCACCCGTCGGGGCAACTCGGGGCCGGGAGGAGGGGCGGCGCAATGGGGGTCACGAGGGGCACGGACGTGTCCCGGCCATCAGCTCCGCTATCGGCCATCCCGTCGGGTCCGCCGTCGACGGGCGCGTCCACGTCGTCTCCGCCACAAGCCCCGATGACGATGACGCTGAAGAGAAACGAGAGGAACGGCATCGTGCACAGATGATAGCTCATCGGCATCGGATCAGGGGCTGGTTCCGCTGGCTCAGGGGGTCGCGGCGGGGAGGGGAAGGGCGCTCGAGTCGAGGTTTAGGCTGTTGTCGCTGAAGATCACACGGTCCGTGGCGCGGCTGAGATCGTAGGCCGGGTCTTGGAGGTTCAATCCGATGGGGCTATCGCGAATCGTACCGTCCCGGAGATCCATGTCGCCCTCGGCGACGATGATCACCCCCGCGAGGGCGGCCCCCTCGATGATGAAGCGCTCGGCATCGATGGCCCCGCCGGCGACCGCGAGGAGACCGATCCCCGCGGACCCCACGCAACCCCCGTCCATGTCGCCGCATCCCGTCGGTCGAATGTTGCGCACGTGAACGTCACGGAGGGTCGCCGTTGCATCGGCGGCGGTGGTCACTGCTGCCTCCGTGCAGTCTTCGAAGACACCACGTTCGATGGTGATGCGCGCATCGAATTGCCCGTGCACGCACCGCCCGAAGCCTCCAAGGAGGTTTTCGTCGATTCGTCGAAATGTCACGTCGGTCAATGAGACAGGCCCGGTGTGGTCGGCGAGGAGGCCGAGGTCACGGACGTCGGTCACCAAGATTCGGGTTCCGGCAAACGAGCCACCGGCGCCTACCTCGATGCCTCGCCCGAGGCTGGTATCTCCGGCGGCGGGGCCCCCGACGATGGCGTCATTCAGCTCCAATGACCCCTCGGTGGCGACGATGCCCACGCTGCCGGTTCGGGAAACGTGCAGCCCATCGATGACCCAATCGCCGACGAGGGCGACCCCCCCCGAGTCTCCCATGTACGGTTCCACGTCGCGCACGACGACGTCGGTCATCTGGCCCCCGGTGAAACCGAGGACGCCCAGCTCCGTGACGTCGTCGACCGCGACCCGTTCGAGGGTGACATCGCCCCACAAGATCATCCCCGCCCCGAGGGCGCCCCGTACGTACACGTCCGCCAAAGAGAGCGCCCCGTCACCGCCGAGAAAGATCCCATCGCCGGCAGCGTTCTCGATGAATACGCGAGCAATGCTCGTCTCGAGGGTGTCCGAGATGTTGATGAAGGCGTTGATCGTGCTCTCGCCTCTTCCGCGGGCGACGACATCTTCGATGATGAAATCGGACCGTACGCCGATGGTGGTCACGTTGTCGAAGGCCACCTGGCGGATCTCCGCCGACGAGTCTCGAATCACCAGGGCGCCCAACGAGGCACCTCGCACCATCAGGTTTTCGATGCGGATACGCCCCGCATCCTCGACGAGGAGCGGCCGAACCGGGCCGGTCAGGACCGTGCCCTCCGGGCAAGCTCCGCGGATGGTGAGAGGCGAGGCGAGCACGATGCGCGCCGGGTACTCGCCGACGGATAGGGCGAGGGTGGTCGTGTCGGGGGAGAGGGCGGCCAGGGCCGCCGTGGTGTCGGCGTAGGGCGCCGCTCGGGTACCGTCCGGGGTAGCCGTTGCGCCGGGGCGCACGTAGACGACCCCCGCCTCGGGGAGACCCGCCGGCCAGCCATCCGCGGGGCAAGGCGTGCCCACGGAATGGCAGGCCGCGTCGCCCGGCATGCGGACCTCGTGGGGGGCGCAGGGGGTCTCGACCTCGGGCCACGGTTCGCAGCGCACCAGGTCCGGGGCGATGTCCTCGGCGCTCACGCGTCGCCAGGTGGCCGGACAATCCCAGGCGGGGAGCGAAGGTGCAGCGACGGGGCTGACGGCGAGCGCGGAATCGACGGCCGCGTCCCGGGCCGCGTCCTGGGCGTCCGTTCCACTGTCGACGAGAACCGTCGAATCGTCGCCGCCGCACCCCGCGATGAGCATCAGTAGAACCCCGAAGCCCATGACGCCTCGCGGATGGCCGACGGGTTGGGTCACGGGCCGCCGCCGATCTCCATGGCGGTCGCACCGGGGAGGGGCAGAGCGCTCGAGTCGAGGTTCGTGCCGTTGTCCGTGAAGACCATCCGGTCCATGACGCGTCCGATGTCGTAGGTCGGGTCTTGCACGTTCACGCCGATTGGGTTTGCGCGGATGGTCCCATCACGGAGGTCGATGTCGCCCCCTTCGACCACGATCACCCCGGCGAGGGCGGCCTCTTCGATGACGAAGCGCTCGGCGTCGAGGGCTCCGCCGCCGAGGGCGAGGAGGCCGATGCCTGCCGCGCCGATGCATGCCTCATCGACGGGATTGCAGCCGGTAGGACGCACTCGGCTCACCCGGACATCGCGCAGCGTCCCCACCGAACCTCCGTAGGTCGTGACGCCGGCTTCGGTGCAATCCTCGAGGAGCACCCGGGTCAGTGAGAGCTCCGCTCCGAGCTGCCCGTGCACGCATCGGCCAAAGCCGCCCCGGAGGGACTCGCCGATTCGAAGAATCGACCCGTCGGTAACCGTGGCCGTGGTGTCGCGACTCACCAAAATGCCGAGGTCTCGGGCGTCTGCGATCACGATCCGGTTCGCGACGAGGGCGGCCCCGGGGCCGAGGACGATGGCCCTGCCCAAGGAGCCGTCCGCGACGGGCGTGCCTTCGAGGATGGCGTCGCGTACCACGACCTCCCCGTCTCCGAAGATGATTGCGGCCGAGGCCGCGCGGGCGACGTGTACTCCTTCGAGGACCCAATCGCCCCCCAGGACCATTCCCGCCGATGACACGTGACGGGGCGCCACACCGCGGACGACGACGTCCGTCATTCTTCCGCCGCCGAGGGTTACGATTCCGTTGTCGACCGCGTCATCGATGACGACCCTCTCCAGAGCTATGTCGCCCTGGCCGCTCACTCCGACGCCGTCGATCCGCCGGAGATAGACGTCGGTCAGGCTCCGAATCCCGACTCCTCCGAGGACGACGCCGTCCCCGTCGTAGTCCTCGATGAGTATGCGCCGAAGCGAAGCGTCTCCGACGCCGAAGAGCGACAACGCGCTCCCTCGTTCGGGGCCTCGGCTGCGCATGACGATATCTTCGGCGACGAGAGCTGGTCCATCGAAGTCCAAGCCTACGTTGTCGAAAACCACTCGGTAGAGTTCGGCCGTCACGTCGCGCAGCGTCAGTCGACCCATCGTGCTGCTTCGGAACGTTACGTCTTCGATTCGAATCACCTCCGCTCCCTCGGTGTAAAGAGGGATGAAGTCGCCGCGCAGGATGGTTTGCTCGGGGCAAGCGCCGCGGATGGTGAGCGACGTGGTCACCCCGATCAGGACTGGATACTCGCCGACGGCGAGGGCGAGGGTCGTGGTGTCTGGTGGCAGTGCGGCGAGGGCCGCCGCGACCTCGGGGTGGGGGGCGGTGCGGCTTCCGTCGGCGGGAGCTGTTGCGCCGGGCCGAACGTATACGACGCCAGTGGCGGGAAGGTCCGCCGGCCAGCCGTCTGCGGGGCAGGCCGCACCCACGGGACGGCAGGCGGGCTCTCCGGGAAGGCGCATCTCGTGTTGCGCGCAGACGGTTTCGACTTCGGGCCATGGCTCGCAGCGCTCGAGGCCCGGCGCGATGTCGTCGGCGCTCACTTGCCTCCCCATCCGGCGGGGCAGGCCCACATCGGTAATGACGGTGCGGCGACGGGGCTCGCTCGTACGGCCGCATCGGGGGCTCCGCTGTCAGCCATCCCGTCCGGGCCGCTATCGGGCATTGGTGCAGCGTCGTCGCCTCCGCAGGCCGCGAGGAGCATCAGAAGGGCGCCGAGTCCCAACGCTTCCTGTCGGTTACCCGGCGGCGACGATACGCGCCTCACGGTGATGCGCTGTCGATCGTGGCGGTGGCGTCGGGCAGGGGGAGGGCGGTCGCGTCGAGGTTCAATCCGTTGTCGGTGAACACCATGCGGTTCATGACACGGCTCAGGTCGTAGCCGGGGGCCTGGATGTTGATGCCGATGGGGTTGCCGCGGACTGTTCCGTCTCGGAGGTCCATGGCGCTGTCTTCGACGATGATCACGGCCGCGAGGGCGGCCCCCTCGATGATGATGCGTTCCCCGTCGATCGCGGCGTTCTCGAGGGCCAGGAGGCCGATGCCCGCGGCGCCGGTGCAATCGGGGTCCGTTCCGGGGCATCCGGTCGGCCGAATGCCGCGCAGATGCACGTCGCGGAGGGTCGCCAGACTGCCGGGGCTGGTCATCACACCAGCCTCGGTGCAGTCCTCGAGGAGCACGCGGTCGAGGGTGGCTTGAGCGCCGAGTTGAACATGCACACAACGGCCGAAGCCCCCGGTGAGGCTCTCGTCGACCCTCTGAATCGTGGTGTCGACTAGGGCGAGGGACGTGCTCCGGTCGGCGAGCACTCCGAGGTCGCGCACGCCATGGATGAGCAGGCGCTCGGCGTCGAGTCCCCCCCCGTCGGTGACCACGATGCCGCGGCCCCGTGTGCCGTCGGAGGCTGGCGTGCCTTCGATGATCGCGTCGCGAAGGGCTACGTCACCACCGCCCAGAGCGAGGGCGGCGCTCCCCGCGCGGCTGATGTGCGCACCTTCGATGTTCCAGTCTCCCTGAAGGACAAAGCCCCCCGAGGCCCCCGCTAGCGGAGTGACCCCGCGCACGAGGACGTCGGTCATCTGGCCGTTCCCGAAGGCGGCCAGGCCGATGTCGGCAGCTCCATCGATGGCAACCCGCTCGAGGGTCGCACTATCGAACAAGCTCAGGCCGGCCCCGTCGACCCGGCGCACGTAAATGTCGGTCAGGGCACGGGTTCCGTCGCCCACGATGAAGATGCCGCCCGCGCCGCAGTCCTCGATGAGAATTCGCTCCATGGTAATCGCCTCACTGATGGCGGTGAGGGCGAAACCATCGTTGACCTCTCGGGCCCGCATGACCACGTCTTCCATGAGCAATTCGGGGCCGTAGAAGGACGCGACCACGCCCTCGAACGCGACCCGTCGCAGTTCGATGGAGACGCGCTGAAACGTCAGTTGAGCTGACCGGTCGGAGACGAAGGTCACATCCTCGACGATGATGCGTGGAACGTTGGTAACGATGATCGGGCTGAGGGGCCCACTGAGGATGGTCCCTTCGGGGCAGGCTCCCCGGATGGTGAGCGAGTCGTACACGTGGAACGAGTCGGGGTATTCGCCGACGGAGAGGGCGAGGGTGGTGGTCCCCGAGGGCAGATCTGCGAGAGCCGCTTCGGGGGTCGGGAAGGGGGCGGCGGCGGTGCCGTCCGGTGGTGCCGTGGCCCCGGGGCGCACGTAGATCACCCCCGTCGCGGGCAGGTCCGCGGGCCAGCCGTCCGCCGGGCAGCTCGCACCCACCGATCGGCAGGCCTCGTCCCCCGGCATGCGGACCTCGTGGCGCGCGCAGGGCGTCTCGACCTCGGGCCAGGGTTCGCACCGCGTGAGACCCGGGGCGAGGTCCTCTGCGCTGACTTGCCTCCATCCTTCGGGGCAGGGCCAGGACGGGAGCGCCGGTGCTGTGACGGGGCTGACACGGGGTCCGGAGTCCACCTCGGCGTCCGCCTCGGCGTCGGGCGTCGCCCCGTCTACCCCACTGTCGTGGGGCACCCCGTCGTCGCCGCAGCCGAACGCCGCGACGAGCATCAGCATTGCACCGAGCCGCATGGCCCCTCGATTGTAGCCTATCGCCGCTCCATCAGGCGTCGAGGACCGCGACATCGGGCATCAAGGAGCGACGCCGCGGCCGATTCTCGATGGGGCGGCGGTCTCGAGGCCGACGGGGACCGACTTTCTCCACCATTGTGCGGTAGTCTCCCTGCCCATGGCGCAGCTCGTTGCGGCGGTAGACCTCGGCTCGAACTCATTCCACATGCTCGTGGCCCGAGTGGTGGATGGAGAGGTCCACGTCGTCGACCGGATCAAGGAGCGGGTGGCCCTCGCCGAGGGCCTCGCGGCCGACCGCTCCCTGAGCCCCGATGCCCAAAAGCGAGCCATCGCGTGCCTCGAGCGCTTCGGTCAGCGCCTCGAGCACATGGCCGGGGACAATGTGCGGGCGGTGGGCACCAACACCCTCCGGGCCGCCAAGGACGCCCGCCGCTTCCTCGAACGGGCCGAGGCCGCCCTCGGGCATCCCATCGAAATCATCAGCGGTCGCGAGGAGGCCCGCCTCGTCTACCTCGGTGTCGCCAATTCCCTCGCGTCCCCGGAAGGGCGGCGCTTGGTGGTGGATATCGGCGGTGGCAGTACTGAGTGCATCATCGGAGAGGGCTTCGAGCCGTCGGTCGCCGACAGCCTCTACATGGGGCACATCACCTGGACGCAGCGCTACTTCTCCGGGGGCCGCATCACGGCGGCCGCGATGGCCGACGCGCGGACCGCCGCGGCCCTCGAGGCGGAGTCGATTCAGCGGCAGTATCAGAACATCGGATGGGAAGAGGCGGTCGGGGCATCGGGCACCATCCTCGCCATCGACGCCATCGTTCGCGAGAACGGCTGGGGCGAATCGATCACGCCGAGGGGCTTGAAGAAGCTGCGGCGTGCTCTCGTCGAGGCCGGCCGCGCCGACAAGATCCACCTCCTAGGATTGCAAGATGCGCGCAAGCCCGTCATCGCCGGGGGCGCAGCTATCCTGAGCGGCGTCTTCGATATCTTGGGCATCGAAGCGATGTGCCCGAGCGAAGGGGCGGTGCGGGAAGGCGTCGTCTACGACTTGGTGGGCCGAATGCGAGACCAGGACGTCCGCGAAGGCACCGTCCGGCACCTCGAAGAGCGCTACCACGTCGATGTCGAGCAAGCCGCCCGGGTCGAAAGGACGGCGTTGGCGCTCCTCGAACAGGCCGCCAATGACCTCGAACTCGACGAAGTCCGCAGCCGTGAGTACGTCCGGTGGGCGGCACGGCTGCACGAGATCGGCGTGTCGCTCAGCTACTCGGGCTACCACAAGCACGGCGCCTACATCCTCGAACATACCGACATGCCGGGGTTCAGCCGGGACACCCAGCGCGTCCTCGCCTGCATGGTCGGCAACCACCGGCGCAAGCTGCGGCCGTCCCGCTTCGAGGGCTTGCCCGCGGAACCTGCGGTGATGGCGCTCAAGCTCACGGTGCTCTTGCGCCTCGCCGTCCGTCTGAATCGTGGTCGCAGCGATGCGGCGATTCCCAAGGTGCGCATCGCCGTCGAAGGGACCCACTTTTCGATCCGCTTCCCCGACGGGTGGCTCGACGAAAACCCATTGACCCGCGTCGACCTCGGTCGCGAGCAGATGCGGCTCGAAGCAGCCGGCTACTCGCTGAGCTTCGCTTGAGGCCTTCCCCGAAACAGTGCCTCCTGGATCGTGGAACAGGCGACGCACTAGTCGTCCCGGCCGACCTTGCCTCTCTTCTTCTTGAGATCACCGCGACGCGTTTTGTCGTCCATGCGTCTGCGCTTCGCGCCCCGGGAAGGTTTGGTCTTCTTGCGGCGCTTGGGCGCATCGAGGGAGGCGAGGATCAGGGCGCGCAGGCGCTCCCGGGCGTCCTCGAGGTTACGCTTCTGGTC
>QMMC01000138.1 GCA_003647065.1 Deltaproteobacteria bacterium
CAGAATAGCGGCTAGCCCTGCGTGCCAAGCTCGAGGGTCGCGGCCGCGACATACCGAACGAAGAACCAGCGCGGAGCCACCATTGCCGCGCGAGCACTTGCCGTGCGGCAAGTTGGCCAGCGCTTTCTCGAGGCCCTCGTCGAGAGAGGCGTCTTCGGCGAAGAGCAAATGGGCCGGGACGAACTCCTCGCGCACCCGAAGCGGATGGCGCTGGTCACGCGCGAGAGCAACGATTTTGCTTTGTATGGGTAGGGGGAATTCGCAGATGGGGGCGCGCCCCCCCCTTTTGTTAAGTACTTAACATTCTAATTTGGACTCCCTTTAGTTTCAGGGAGTTACCCCCTCTCCGAAACAATCCCGAAATGAGGCCAAGCCGCCTTTCAGTCAGCTCTGGGCTCAGCAGCTCGGGTTGACGCAGATATTCGGCCGCGCCGCGCCGCGCCGCTCTCCGAAGTGCCGCGGTCGGTGGCGCAGAGAAACCCCGCGGGGCAGTTCGCGTCGGTGTCGCAGGGCGCCTGCCAGCACAGCGATTCTGGGTCACAGATGAGGTTCCGGGCGCAGGTCGCCTCGGAGGCGGGGCAGACGGTATCGACCGCCGAATCGCAGGCCGAGTAGATGTCGACGACGGCGCTTCCGCCGGGCTCTTCGCCGGTTTCACCGCACTCGAGGCGGAGCAGGGTTCCGGTCCGCGGCGCGTTTCCGTCCGTATAGGAGATGCGTTGACCGTCGGTCTCCGCATCCGTGCAGTGCCGGAGTACATCCTCCGTGAAGTCGTCGTAGAACCATCCGGGTTCGGTCGGGATGACCCCTCCCGAGGGGACGAGCTGGGTGACTTCGCAGACCTCGCCGCCGGTCTCGGTGTCGGTGGCTACCAAGGTGCGGCCGGGGATCTCATCGCAGCGGGTGATGTCGCCGGTGATTGGCAGGGTCTCGAAGATCTGGCAGTTCACCGAGCCGTCTTCGTTCGGGACGAACTCGCGGGGCAGGCAGGCCGTGCCGAGGACGTCGGCGATCTTCTCGATGATGGCGTCGATGGCCGGCGTGAAGTCCTCGCTGCAAATCGACTGGACGATTCCCGCGGCGCCGGCCGCATCGAGCTCCTGGGCGACCTCGACCAGACGCCGCGGGGGAAAGGCGCGGCCGCGGCCGGTCACGTTACACGACGGTGCCAGGCGGGTCATCACGTCGGGGTCGAGTCGTTCGGTCATGTTGGGGTGCGCGAGGATGGCGGCGTAGTCCGGGGCTTCGCCGGGGGACGGCACGGCCTCCGGGGGCACGCCGGCGATGATCGCGTAGACCAGCTGGCCCGGGCGGGTGCGCGAAGCCAGCAGCCCATCGACGTAGCGCCCGACAGGCTGAACCGCGTCCGGGTACTCGAAGCAGCGGAGGTTGAGTTCGCCGGGGTAGACCGAGCTATCCGGGTTGAAGAGCTCTGGGTCGAGGGCCGAGCAGTCTTCTTCGTCGGTGACCTCGATGATCGCGAGCACGGAGTCCGGGCGGATAAAGCCGCCGTTGGCGCCGTCGGCGTGACCCGTGGTGCCCATGGTGAAGGCGCCATCGAAGCGGCCGACGGGGGGATGGGTCGAGGCCGTCACGGCCTTGAGCGTCGCTTCGAGCGGCTGCTCGAAGCCGCAGCCCCCGATGCCGGTGACGGCAACGCACGAGACGTCCAACGCGAAAGTCTCCGGGGTCTGGGTGCCCGTCCATGGCTGGTAGGTGAGGAACGACGTAGCGAAGCTTCCAGGACACCCGGCGATGGAGCGATTGCCCGTGCGCTGGAGTATGCCGTCATCGCCAAAGTTCGGCTCGGTGCAGGTTGGAACCTCGAAGCCGCCGGTGCCCATGTCTGACGTGATGACGCCGACCTGGAGGCTCCGGACCGGCGGGAAGTCGACGATGCCGTCGCCGTCCCGGTCGCCCGAGGTGAGGACCTCGATGAGGTGCGGAAGTTGCTCCGCCAGAGAGACCTGTTCCTCGGCCATCGAGTTCGAGTTGTCGATCATGAAGAGCAGGTCGACCCTGTCGACGCTCCTCACCCGTACCCTCGCGACGAGATCGGAATCCTCGCAGGGCCTCGCGGGGGTCGTATCGCGGTTACCGCAACCGCCCCCGAAGCCCGCGATCCCGGTGACGAACACGGCGATAGCAATGGATGAGCGTGCATCGGACCGCATCGAAGACCCCCTCACCCTTAAAGAGAAACGGCCGATCCCTTTCGGAACCGGCCGCAACTCACGTTCGAGCGCTAGGGCTCAGCAGGTCGGGTTGGTGCAGATGTTCGCGAGGCCCTCGCCGCGGTTGGTCACGCAGCGGAAGCCGGCGGGGCAGCTGGCGTCGGTGCTGCATTCGACCTGCCACTCCTGGCTCTCGGGGTCGCAGATGAGGTCCTGGGCGCAGGTCGAGTCGGTGGCCGGACACACGGTGTCGACCCCCGAGGTGCAGGGCGAGTAGATGTCTCTGACGCCGGCAGCGCCGGTGGGCTGGACGGGCTGGAGGCACTCGAGGCGGACCAGGGTGCCGGTCCGCGGCTCGTTGCCGCTCGTGTAGGAGATGCGCTGGCCGTCCTCTGCGGTCTCACCGCAGCGCGCGTGCACGTCCGGGGTGAAGTTGTCGTAGAACCAGCCGGGATCGGATGGGGAGGCCCCGCCGAGGGCGGCGAGCTGGGTCACTTCGCAGACCTGGCCGCCGGTCTCGGCGTCGGTGGTCAGGAAGGTACGGCCCGGGATCTGCTCGCAGCGGGTGACCTCGCCGGTGATCGGCAGGGTCTCGAGGACCTGGCAGTTCACGGTGCCGTCCTCGTTGGGGTTGAGCTCGCGGGGGAGGCAGGCGCCGCCGAGGACGTCGGCGATCTTCGCGATGATGGCGTCGAGGGCCGGCGTGAAGTCGGCCTGGCAGATCGACTGGACGATGCCGCCGGCGCCAGCTTCGCTGAGCTCCTTGGCGACCTGGACCATGCGTCGGGGCGGGAAGGCGAGGCCGCGGCCGGCGACGTTACAGGAGGGCTTGAGGCGGGTCATCATGTCGGGGTCGATCTGTTCGACCATGTCCGGGTGCATGAGGATCGCGTCGAAGTTCGGGTCGGCGCCGGGGGGCGGCACGGCGTCCGTCGGCACGCCGGCGATGATGGCGTAGACGAGGAGGTCGGGGCTGTTACGCGACGCGAGCAGCCCGTCGACGTAGCGTCCGGTGGGCTGAACCGCGCCAGGGAACTGGAAGCAGCGCAGGTTGAGGTCGCCGGTGTAGATCGAGCTGGTCGGGTTGAAGAGCTCGGGGTCGAGGGCCGAGCAGTCCTCTTCGTCCGTGACCTCGATGATGGCGAGGAGCGAGTCGGGGCGAATGAAGCCGCCGTTGGCGCCGTCCGCGTGACCCGTGGTGCCCATGTTGAAGGTGCCATCGAAGCGGCCGACGGGAGGCTGACCCGAAGAGGTCACGGCCTTGAGGGTCGCTTCGAGCTGCTGCTCGAAGCCGCAGCCCCCGGTGCCGACGACGGCGATGCAGGACACGTCCATCGCGAACTCGGACGGGGTCGTGGTGGCGGAAGCCGGCACGTAGTTGAGGAACGCCGTGGAGAAGCTGCCCGGGCAGCCGGCGATGGCGGTGTTGCCCGTGCTCCGGAGCACACCGTCGTCACCGAAGTTCGGCTCCGAGCAGGTCGGCACGCCGAAGCCGCCGGTGCCCATGTCCGACGTGATGACGCCGACATTGAGGTCCCGAACCGCCGGGAAGTCTTCGACCCCGTCGCCATCCATGTCACCGGAGGCGAGGACCTCGATGAGATGCGGGAGCTGCTGGGCCAGCGAGACCTGCTCCTCGGTCATCGAGTTCGAGTTGTCGATCATGAAGAGCAGGTCGACCTTGTCGACGCTCGACACGCGGACCTTCTCGACGACGCCCGACTGGGTGCAGGGGATCAGCGGCGTGAGCTCGCGCTCCAGGCAACCGCTCGAAAGAGCCCCGAGCCCCACGATGAGCGTGGCGGTAAGGGCGGTTGAAAAGACATCGGCTCGCATCTTGGCTCCTTCGACTTCTTCCTGGCGACTCGTTTGCATCTCAGCTCAGTCGGTCAGCAACATATCGTCCGGGCCGGGCCCAGATCAATGTTCCGTTCGACCGGACCTTCGGTCTACCTACAATCGGCATGCCAGCCGCCCTCCCGGTGAGATCACTGGGTTTGTGTAGGCTGGCCGCCGTTCGAGATGCCAACATTGTTGGCGGTGTCGTCAATCTAGTTGTCATTTGGGGTTGGGGGGCTCTCGCTCCGCTTCCATCATCAGGGAGTCGTCGCGGGCCCACCCAAGATCCATTTCTCTCGTTCTTCTTGGATCAGAGCCCCGTGGGGTCGCCGGTGTTCGGGACCTCGACGAGGCAGCCGAAGTGCAATTGGGCTCCAAAGGGCGGGATCGCGTCGTCAGAGAAGGTGATCTGGGCGCATCCCTCGATGGAGGTGTAGGACCACCCCGGCAGATCGCCCGAGGGCCTTTGGTCGATCTCGCAGCGCTCGAGGCCGTCCTCGGTGATGCCGATGTTCACGCGGCCAGGCACGTCGGCGCAGCCGAGGCCCCTCGGCAAGACCTCTTCGACGACGCAGGCGACGGAGCCATCGGCGGCCGGGGTCAGGCCCCGGTCGATGCACACGTTTTTCAACCGCGAGCCGATGCGCTCGGTGAGGGCGGCGATCGCCGGGGTGAAGTCGGCCTCGCAGATGCTCCGGATGAGGGAGCCGTCGAGGAGCCCCGCGACCTCGGCCAGGCGGCGGCCGGGGGTTGCTTCACTCCGGACCGTGCCGTCGTCGTTGTTGGCGGTGCAGGCGTACTCGAGGCCGAGCTCGTTGCTGGTCGTGGGCACGTAGGCCATACGCGCGTCGCTGAGGATGCTGGCCGGGGACTGCCCCGCGAGGTCGACGGGCACGCCGGTGATCGCCGCAAAGACGAAGCGCGACGGGTCCCGGTCGCCGAGCAGATCGCGAGCGATGGTCTCGGGGTCGACGAGCGCGGCGCTCGCCGTGCAGTAGGCGTTGATGGTCCGGGGATTTACGTCGAGCCCGTCGTAGAAAGGCCCAACGTCGCCGACCGAACAGTCCTCTTCGTCGTTCAGGACGAGGACCGCGAGCAAAGCCTCCTCCCGCGGGAAGCCAGTCTCTGCCTGGCGGCTGAGGGCTCGGGTCGCCGCGAGCAGCGGCTGCTCGAAGCCGCACCCGGTGATCCCTGCCTCGGCCGTGCAACCGACGAGGTCGACGAACGCATCGACGTCGTCGCCGGTGCGCCATTCGTGGATCGCCGAACCGCCGCCGCCGCAGGTTGCGCTCTGCCGAAAGCGGGCGTCGGTTCCCCACGCATCCATGTAGGGGCTTCCGGTCCCGCAACGACCGAGTCGTTCCTCGGGGTAACCCGTCGTGCCGAGGTCGCTGGTCACGACCGCCACTCGCAAGGACTCGACGGCGGTCCAATCCGGTTCACCGTCGCCGTCGTTGTCGGGCGGATCCGTCAGTCCCCGGACGAGCGCCGGGATCTCGCGCCTCAAGAGTTCCTGCTCTTCGTCCATCGAGCCCGAGTCGTCGATGACCAACAGCAGGTCGACGTCGGCGATGCCGTTGCTGTTGACCGGCATGTCGATGACCCGGCCCACCCTCGGATTGAGGGGACCGAGGTCCCGGTCCAGACAACCCGTGCTCAACAAGAGCAGACTCGAGACGCAACTCACCACCCAGATCCCTGCATTCCAACGCATGATCACCCTCCACTGAGCCGGCTTCCCCTTCCGGCTCTCTCCGTAGATTCAGTCGATGGCCGTCCCGGTGTTTTCCAATCGACCGCGACAAAAATGTCACGGGTGGATAAGTCTGAAAAAAATGCGGGCCTTGCGGGTCGAACGGTGCGAAAAAGGTGCGGGGTATCATGGGCGCACGTGTACTGGTCGTCGACGACGAGGAGAACATCCGGTTGGTTCTCCGGACCTTGCTGAAGAAGCACGGCTACGAGGTCGATGTGGCCTCGAGCGCCGAGCTCGCCCTCGACAAGCTCGACGACTTCGACCCGGATTTCGTCCTCGCCGACGTGCGCATGGGCGGCATGAGCGGCATCGAGCTCACCGGGGAGCTCCGGGCCCGGGCTCACCGGGCCACGGTCATCGTGATGAGCGCTTACGGCTCCGTCGACCTCGCCGTCGAGGCGATGAAGGCCGGGGCCTACGACTACGTATCCAAGCCCTTCAAGCAGGACGAGATCCTGCTCACCCTGCGCAAGGCCGAGGAGCGCGAAGACCTGCGCCGCGAAAACCGCGCGCTCCGGGCTGCGGTTCGCAAGACCCACGAGCTCGACGAGATGCTCGGCCAGAGCGACCCCATGCAGCGCATGTTCAAGACCGTGCAGAAGGTCGCCGCGTATACGACCACCGTCCTGGTTCAGGGCGAGAGCGGCACCGGCAAGGAGCTCGTTGCCCGGGCCCTCCACCGTCTGTCGCCGCGTGTGAAGGGGGCTTTCGTCGCGGTGAACTGCGGAGCGATCCCCGGTGCGCTCCTCGAGAGTGAGCTCTTCGGCCATCGCCGGGGCGCGTTCACCGACGCGAGCAGCGACAAGCGGGGCCTCTTCGAGGAGGCCCACGGGGGCACCTTCTTCCTCGACGAGATAGGTGAGCTCCCCCTCTCCCTCCAGGTCAAGCTGCTGCGGGTTCTCCAAGAGGGCACCATCCGGCGCCTCGGGGAGAACGAGGATCGCGAGATCGACGTCCGCGTCGTCGCCGCGACGGTCCGCGACCTCGAGGCGGAGGTCAAAGCCGGGCGCTTCCGCGAAGACCTCTTCTATCGACTGAACGTGCTGCTCCTCGAGGTCCCGCCGCTCCGAGACCGCGGCGACGACGTGGCCCTCCTCGTCGATCACTTCGTCGCGCGTTGCAACGAGCGCCTCGGCACGGATATCCGCGGCGTCGACTCCTCGGCGATGAAGGCCCTGCTGCGGTATGCGTTTCCAGGAAACGTCCGCGAGCTCGAGAACATGATCGAGCGAGCCGTCGTCCTCGCTGATTCGGACGTGATCACCGCCGTCGATCTCCCAGACCGAGTCGCCGCGGTCGCCGACCCCATCCGAGCGATGCTCGATAGCGGTGAGCTCTCCATCAAGAAGACCGCTCGCTTCATGGAGCAGACTCTGATCGCCAAGGCGTTAGAGAAGACCGGCGGCAATCGCACCGCTGCGGCGAAGTTGCTCGAGATCAGCCACCGGGCGCTGCTCTACAAGATCAAGAACTACGGCCTCAAGTAAACAGCATCACCTCGAGCGCGATCCACGGCGCGATCTGGCCCCGGTTCCTGCGCTGCCTGCTCACCTACAAAAGGTAGGCTCCGCGGGCTGCTCAAAACCGAGACCACCTCGCTTGTGTCTCACGCTCGATGCGACACTGTTCGGGCCGGGCCGCGCCGCGTCCCCCGAGGGTCACTCGAGGGTGACCAGGAGCGCATCGCCTTCGACGGCCTGGCCTTCGCTCACGGCGATGGACTTCACCTTGCCCGCCAACGTGGCGCGCAGCTCGTTTTCCATCTTCATCGCCTCGACGACGATCACCGGCTGCTGCGCTTCCACTTCGTCGCCGACCGCGACGAGGATCTTCACCACGCGACCGGGCATGGGCGAGTGCACCTCTTTGCCGCCGGCCTCGGCGCCGCCTCGCCGTTCCCGTCGGGCCCGGGAGCGTTCGTTCTCGACGCTGGCGATGGCCCGGAGTTTGCCGGCGGAGACCTGCCGGGCGGTCGCCTTGCCCCCGCTGAGGACGTCATACACGCGTCCGTCGATCTTGAGGCTCACCCCGCCGGGGACCTGGACGACGTCCGCCTCGATGGGCGCGCCGTCGACCGACACCGAGGCTGTGCCGGCGGGGGTGATCTGCACGTCGATCTCCCGGGGCACTCCGTCGATGGTCACCAAATAGCGCATGACGAGGTGTCTTTAGCGCCGGATCCACGTCCCGCGCAACGAAATACCGCGCGCCCCTCATCCGTAGCACAGTGTGCAGGATGCCCAGGATCCCCAGGATGCCGAAGGACGACCACGTATCCCGGGCCCCCACCGAGGACGAGAACAAGAGTCGCCTCGCCCGGCTTCGGGACCGTCACGACCCGCTCACGAGCCTGGTCCTGACCGTGCCGGTCTTCCTCGTCTATCACCTCGGCATTCTCTTCATCGACCTCCGGAGCGGCGTCGACCTCGTCAGCGGTCTCACTTTCCGGCTCCTCGAGCAGAGCATCGGCGCCTACGTTGCGGTGACCGTCGGCGGGGCGATGGCCCTCGTCGGGGCCGGGGTTTTCCTGCGCCGGGGGGACAAGCGTTTCCAGCCCCGGGAGCTGATCCCGGTCCTCGTCGAGAGCGCGGTCCTCGCCGTTGGCATGCTGCTCATCGTTGGCTGGGCCACGAACCACATCTTCTCTGGGCAGATCGGTGAGAGCCCCATGGGGTTCATCGACAAGATCGTCATGGCCAGCGGTGCGGGCTTTCACGAGGAGCTCGTCTTCCGCGTCGGGCTCTTCGCCGGGGGCGCCCTCGTTCTTCGGCGCTTTTCTCCCCTCGGTGATCTCCCGGCGGTCCTCGTCGCCGCCCTGGCCTCGTCGGTGGTCTTTTCGGCGATCCACTACGTCGGCTCCCTCGGCGACACATTCACCCTCGTCAGCTTTACTTTCCGGGTGATCGCCGGGCTCTATCTGGCGGCGGTCTACCGACTCCGTGGCTTCGCGGTCGCCGTCTACACTCACTGTCTCTACGATCTCCTGGTGTTCTTCTCGATCTGATCGTGCGCAGTGCGGGATCCAAAGCCACGGAAGGTTTCTCGCTCGTTCCGCGGCTCCCCCGCGGCGTTAGGAAACCTCGAAAATGCGGTGCATTTCCATCGCCTTCCTTCCTTGCGGGGAAACCGTGGCCCGTCGCGATACTCCCTTCCGTGACTCTGCATCCCACACTAGAGTGCGCCGGTGCGCGCTCCGACGATGTGGCTCCTAGAGCGGCGATCCGTTTGGAGGGGCGATGAAATCGTGGCGAGAGGGGTTCGTTGGGTGGGTCGAGGGAACGATGACGGGGTCGATCCCCTTTCGAGGGACCGCGGGCCGGTCAGCGGGCCGCTATCGGCGCGAGATCACGCGGCATTCAAACGGTTCGCCGCTCTAGCGATCGCCATCACCCTCGGGGTGCTCCCGGGCCCGGTTCGGGCCGACGACTGGCTCGCCCTCTACCCGGAGTGCGGCTTCGGCCCCGAGGCCCGGGCCCTCGGCCGCATGGCCCTGATCTACCCTCGGGTCGGTCTGCCCGCGGTGGTCTCTCCCGGCGAGGTGCTCACGGCCCGGGTGCGGGTGCCTTCGGGGCTGACGCCGCCCCCCGGGGTGCAGAAGGACCGGGCCCTCGTCGGCTGGTCCGCCGAGCTCGTCGGTCAGAGCGCGCGCTTCGGTGAGCCCGCCGAGCATCGCTATCGCACGCGCGTCTTCGACGTGCGCCCGGACGGGCAGTCGACCCTCGTCTACCGCGCTTCGGTTCACATCCCGGTGTGGGTGGCGCCGGGGACCTATGGCCTGCGCATGACCGCCCCCGGTGGTCGGGACGCGGTGGCCGGGGCCGTGCGCATCCTCGAGCCGGGGACCTCGCCGCGTATCGCTTTTCTCTCCCCCGCCTTCCTCGAGGGCGCGCCTGACGAGGCCGAGCATGCCGCAGCCTTCCTCGCCGCAGCCGCCGCGGCCTCGGTCGACGTGGTGGTCGGTCCGGCGAATGCCCCGCTCCTCGGGGTCCTCGCCGGGGCTCCGGTCGGGGCGCCGTTGCCCGCCTATCTGGCCCTCGAGGCAGGCAGTCATCTCGACGTCGTGCTCCGCGTTGCCCCGGGGGCGGTGTGGCACCTCGGCGGCTGCGACGATCGCAACGCGCCCTTTGCCGACCAGCTCGCGGCCCTCGAACGTCGCCGGGGACTCACCTCCTCTCCTATCAGTGTCGACGATCTGCCGAGCCGCGGATTGGTCGACTGGGAGGGAGCCCCGGTTTCGCTCCCCGCCAGGCCCCCGGTCTTCGCCGAGACCGACGGCGTGTTCAACGTGACCGCGGCCCGAGGCGCCCTCGCCGGGGTCGACTCCGTCATCGCAGTTCACTACCCGGACGATGGGCGAACCCTCGTGGTCTCTGGCGTCGAAGCCTCGTATTTTCCTGCGGTGCGCGTCCCCATGACCGGGGAGGTGCGCTCCATCGTCGCCCGCTTCGTCTTGCCCCCGGGGGCCTCGGCGGAGCTTCGGCGGGGGCCCCGGCAACTCCCCGAGGCTCGCATGGCGATCGTCCCGGCCGAGGTCGAGACGGGGCAGCCGGTGCACGTTTCGCTCGAGTCGGGGGCGGACCTCGCCCTGATCAGCTGGCGCGTCGAGGAAGACATCACCCTCGTCGGCTCGTCTTTCGACCACGCGTACCGGCCGGTGGGCGAGCAATTGATCGACGCATTCGCGATTTCCCGGCAGGGGGTCGGGGCCGCCGTTCGGGGTACGGCCCGGGTCGAGACCCGGGAGGTTCACGGCTGCGGGGCCTGCGGAATCGCAAGGAATGGGCCTGTTTCGGCTGATCTTTGGCTCGCGGGCCTGGTTTTGCTAAGTATGGTTGTCCGCCGGCGTGGGAATAGGCCACCGCCGGCCGGGCGTTGAGGCCCTTTGATGCGCCGTCTGCTCCAGTTTCAGGTCCTACTTTTCGCTTTCTTCGCCATCACCGCGGGGGGGTGTTCCCGTGATGTCATCCCCAATACGGATGTGGAGGACACCTCCAGGAACCGCGAGGTGCTCGAGTTTTGCGAGCGCTATCGGGCGGCTGTGGAGGAGCGCAACGTCCCGGTCCTGATGGACCTCGCCTCTCAGCGCTATTACGACGACAATGGGACCCCGTCCGGCCTCGATGACGTCGACTACGGCGGCCTCGGGGAGAAGCTGAGCATCTGGGAGGAGGGCGTCCTCGACGTCCGCTACGAGATTCGCTACCGCCGGGTGTCCTTCAACCGCGAGCGGGTCCTCGTGGACTACACCTACACCGGCTCCTTTCGTGTGCACACGCCCAACGGCGAGCGTTGGGCCCGCCGCCTCGCAGACAATCGCCTGGTACTGACCCGCGAATCGGTCTCCCGCAGCCAGGGCGAAAACGGCGAAGAGTCTGACGGTAGCGACGAAGAAGAGGTCTTCCGGATCGTTTCCGGCATGTGAGCCAACCTCGCTGTTGATGGTCCGTTCCAGAACGGGGTACCTTGCCCGTTCGCGCGTCATGCGACCCTGCGGTAATTCTGTAGCGTCGTAGGACTGGCCAGGACGGCGAAGGACTGCGAAGGACGGATGGAAGGCGGCGGCTCCGGTAAGAAGAAACAGCTCGGGCGAATCCTGCTGAAGCAGCGATTGGTCACGCAGGATGAGCTGAATGGTCTCCTCGAGGTCCAGAAGACCGAGGGACATCGCCTCGCGTCGACCGCGGTGTCGAGCGGCAAGGTCAAGGAGGTCGATCTCCTGAAGGCCCTCAGCGAGCAGCACGGCTTGCCGGGTATCGATCTCGCCCAGGTCGTCGTTCCCCTCCCGAACCTCGAGCTGATCCCCCAGGAGATCGCCAAGCAGCATCTGATCCTTCCGATCCTCGTCAAGGACGACCGCATCTTCCTCGCGATGGCCGACCCCGGGGACAAACGGGTCATCGACGAAATCGAGTTCGTCACCGGCCGCAACGTCTTCCCCTACATCGCGCTTCACGACGCGTTGAAGACGGTCATCGACAAGGCCTACGTGATGCTCGAGCGCGGTGAGCCGTACTACGTCGGCCCCGAGGTCCCCGGCGACTATCTCGAGTCGATTGGCCTCGAGCGCGGAGGGGTCGCTCCGGATCCGACGCCTGGGGCTAAGGGTGGCGTCGTCGTCGATCGTGAAATCGACGATCACATGGAGGACGAACTCGGCATCGCGGAGCTCGCCCGCGCCCAGGGCCAGAGGACCTCGCCCGTGCCCCGTCCCGTCGACCGGGCCGCTCGAACCAAGCCGGTGATCCTGGTCGTCGACGACGAGGACGACATCCGGCGCCTCCTGCGCCGGGTCCTCGAAGAGAACGGCTACGACGTGATCGAGGCCGACAAGGGACTCGACGCGCTCCAAGAGGTCCGCACCCACATGCCGGACCTCATTCTCCTCGACGCCATGTTGCCCGAGGTGCACGGCTTCGACATCTGCCGCCGAATCAAGGGCAGCGGCCGCTACGGCCACATCCCGGTCATCATGGTTAGCGCCATCTATCGGGGCTGGCGCTTCGCGGAAGACTTGAAGACCTCGTACGGCGTCGACGCCTTCCTCGAAAAGCCCTTCAAGATCGGCGACGTCTTGAGTCACGTCGAGCGTGCTCTCGCGGGGCGCCCGAGCGATCCCGTGCCCGAGGAGGAGGACGAGGTCTCGCGGGAGGCCTCGGAGAGCCTCGCCAAGGGCATCGAGGCGTTCAATGGCGGCGACCTCGATGGTGCGATAGCCCATCTCAAAGAGGGCATCGGTTTCGACCCCCTTTCGTTCAAGCTGCGCTATCACCTCGGGCTGCTCTACGGCCGCCGCGAGGACGTTTTTTCGGCGATCCATGAGCTAGACACGGCCGTCGACCTCCAGCCCAAGCACTTTTCGGCTCTCAAGAACCTCGCCGTGCTGTATCAGCGCGCCGGCTTCAAGCACAAAGCCATAGAGATGTGGGAGCGAGCCCTACCCAACGCCCCCGACGAGGATACGAAAAAAGGCATCAAAGAACACCTGATGGGGTTGCTCTAACCGTCTGTCGACGGGGCTCCGGGGGCGTGGGTCCCGAGAGTTCGAAATCCCGTATTCGGTGGTCCCCGGCATTGCTGTACTATCGTCCACTCGGACGCTCGGCCTCCTCATGAAGTTCCTCTGCGGCAACTGCAAAGCCAAGTACAAGATCGCTGACGACAAGGTGTCGGGGCGCGCCTTGCGCATGAAGTGCCGCCGATGTCAGCACGACATCATCATTCGCCGTGAGGAAGCGGCTCCTCCGGCTGCTGCTGCGGCGGCGGGGGGCGGTCGGGGCGCCGCGGCGCGGCCCAAGGCGCCCCAAGCGAAGCGCGGCGACCGACGAGGAGGGTCCGCCCTCGGTGCGGACTTCCGACGCAACGTGAGCAGCCCGGGCGCCAAGTCGTCGCCACCTCCGACGCCGGCTCCCCCCGAGGACCTCTGGCATGTCGCCATCAACGACGTGCCCGTCGGGCCCATCAAGCGTGAAGAGGTCGAAAAGAAAGTCCAAACCGGCGCCGTCAACGGCGAGTCCCTCTGTTGGCGTGAAGGCTACGACGATTGGCGTCCCCTCTCCGAGGTGGCGGAGCTCGCGTCGCTCTTGCGCAAGCAGAGGCCTCCGGCGCCTTCGCGGCGACCGCCGGTTGGACGCGGTATCGATCGGCGTCACGAGAGTCGCCCACGGATACGGCCGGTCGGCGCGGGCAGTCGGCCGGCTCCCGTCCCGCCACCGGACAACGTGGTGCCCATCGGCGGGCGTCTCGGCGGATCGGCGGCACCGGCTGTCGACCTCGACGACGAGCTCCTCGACGAGCCGACGCGCGTCAGCGCGTCACTCTTCACCCTCGAAGAAGAAGAAGCTGCGGCGGGCGCCACCGTTCCCGATCCCCGGGGCCCCGGGGCTGCTCCCGCGTCGGTCTCACCGGCGCCCGCGTCAGTCCCCCCGGCAGCGGATCCCCTCGCCGACATGTTCGCGCCTCCTGCGCCCGCGTCAATGCCAGCGGCCCCCGCGCCGGCGGCCATGCCGGCAGCAGCCGCGGCCCCCGCGATGGCCCCAGTACGGCCATCGGCAGCACCCCCGGCTCGCAGAAAGCGTGCGATTCCAGTCGGCGCGTGGATCGCGATCGTGGCGGCCGGGGCCTTTGGCATCACCCTCGCGGTGTTTGTCGGTACGAACCTCATGCGCGGGCCCGCCGACCCGGCCCCGGTGGCGGTTGCGCCGGCGAATCCGACCGGCGCCGAGGGGCCAGAGCCCGCCGCTCCCGAGATCGACATCGACGACGAGCCCACCGGCGAGGATGTCGAGGCTCCTGAAGGCGAGGTCGATGACGCTGTCGGCGACGGGCCCGGACCGCGGACCACGCCACGGCGGGGCAACGGCGAACGCCGCACTCCTCAGACGGCCGGCATGTCGACCACGTCCATGAGGCCGTTGAGCGCCGAGCAGCAAGCGCTCCTCGACCGCATGGGGGGCTCGGGGTCCGCCGGTTCGAACATCGTGACGACCATGTCCACCGAGGGCTCGATGGCGGCCTCCGGAAGGCAGCTGACCGGCGACCAACTCCGCAGCACCGTCTCCAGCAATACCCGAAGCCTCCGGCGCTGCTACGAGCTGGCGATCCGCGGAGCGGGGGACCCCCCCACGATCCGCCTCGATGTTCAGGTGACCATCGCCGCGACCGGTCGGGTGACTCGGGTGAGCGCGAGCGGCCGCGACTTCGGCGGTATGAAGGCTTGCCTCGAGACCAACGTGCGCCGCTGGCGTTTCCCTCGCGGAGGCGCGACGACGCAGACGCAGTTCCCCGTCGTCTTCCAGCCCCAAGGCTGACGAAAAGGCGCTCAGTCACGCCAATCGCCTTCGGTGGCAATCCAGCTCGGGTCGACTGACGTCGCCCTGTCGCCTTCTTGCAACCGGCTTACCTCCTCGCCGCCTCCCTGCGGCGTACGAAAGGTACGCCTCAGTCGGCGGCTGCGGGGGCGCTCGGCGCTTGGCGCAACTGAGCGCCTTTTCCCCACTGGGCCAGTCACGCCAATCGCCGGCGGCGCCGCTGCGCCTTTCTGCTGACGTCAGCCCTTGAGGACGCGGACTAGGAGGTACATGGCGACGGCGAGGGTGAGGGCGAGGCCGATGGTGAGGGGCCAGCGGAGGCCGGTGCCGCGTGCGGGCGGGGGCCCGGGGGTGGGCGGGGGCGGGGCGCGGGGAGGCGGGCGCCCGGCGAACGGGGACCCGGAACCAACAAGAGGGCCCGGGTTCGGAACCGGCCAGGGTCCCCCCCCCCCTCCCGCGCGCGGCACCGGCCTCAGCTGGC
>QMMC01000139.1 GCA_003647065.1 Deltaproteobacteria bacterium
CGCCTGAATACATGGTCCAGGGCAGCGAGCGCTTTCGGTTTGTCACCGACCAACGCGGCAGCGTGCGTCTCGTCGTCAACGAGCGCACGGGCGCCATTGCCCAGCGCATGGACTACGACGCCTTTGGTCGAGTCCTGGCCAATACCAATCCGCACTTCCAGCCCTTTGGTTTCGCCGGCGGTCTCTATGACGCGGACACGGGCCTGGTCCGCTTCGGCGCGCGCGAGTACGACGCCGCGACGGGCAGCTGGCTCTCGCCCGACCCGTCGGGGTTCGCCGGGGGGCCCAACCTCTACCAGTATTGCTACGGCGATCCGATCAACTACGTCGACCCCGGCGGTGAGTTCGGGCACTTAGTCGCCATCGCCATTGTCATGGGAGAGAGTGCGGCGGTCTCGGTTGTCTCGGGAATCGCGATGCGCGGCGCCATGAATCTTGCGAGTGGCCGCGGGTTCTGGGGGTGTGCGAGCGCGGAGCAGATCCGAAACGATATCCTCCTCGATGCGGTCGAGGGTGCGGTCACCGCGGGTCTCGGCATCGCGTGGCGGAGCGCCAGGGCGGCTCGCAGTGCGGCCACCTCCCGTGCCCTGGGAGGAGCATGCCGCGGCGGTAGGTGTCGCGCGGGCGGGTGCTTCGTCGCGGGAACGATGGTTGAGACGGCCGACGGCCAACGGCCCATCGAGACCATCGCGCCGGGCGACCTAGTCGTCGGACGCGATGAGTACACTGGCGAACAGGGACTGTACGCGGTCGCGCATACGACGGTACGCCCCGACCAGCCGATCCTCGCTTTGGAGTTCGTGGGCGACGCGGCCAGCGAGGCCCTGGAGGTGACGGGGGAGCACCCGATTTGGGCGAGGGACCGCGGCTGGGTGGCTGCGCGGGACTTGCTGCCCGGTGACGAGGTCTTCACGTCGGCCGGAGGCTGGCTGCGAGTCAGCTCGGGCACGTGGCTCGCACGGAGTCAGACCGTCTACAACCTCGATGTCGAGGAAGCAGATAGCTACTTTGTCGGCGAGCGCGCCGTATGGGTGCACAACAATCCCATCTGTCCGCCGGGCTCAAGGGGAGGAGCCGGGCCAGTCCGGGTTGGGCAGGCCGGTGAGAACGCGGTGCGCGGTGTACACAACATTGGTCCCCAAACTTCGATCAGGGTCAGCGGTCGAGGTCGGAGACCCGACGGCCTCACCGACGATGTCCTGTCCGAAGTCAAGAACACTCGTTCTCTGAGCTTCACTCGCCAGCTACGCGATTTTGCTGACTTTGCGGAACAGACCGGAAGGCGGTTTGATTTGTTCGTCCGGCCGGGGGCGAGACTGAGTGGACCTCTTCGCAGAGCACGTGACGCCGGCAGAATCAACATCAGAGAAATCCCGCAATGAACAGCAAGCGAAAGAAGACAGGACCTATGACCCTCGCAGAGCACGATGCCCTCCTCAAAGAAGAGGGCCGCTATGATGCGATGGTCGAGGAGCAGGAGCGACGAGAGCGAGAGCGCCAGGAACGGGCCCGGGAGTGGCGCAAAGCCAGAGTCCCCTTGGTTGCTGACCTTCGGGCATTCGGCGTCGAGGTCGAGTCCGAATGGGACCTCGTCAACACCACCAAGCCATACCCGGACGCTGTTCCCGTTCTCCTCCGGCACCTCCCCAAGGGATATCCGGATCGTGTTCGAGAGGGCATAGCCCGTGCGCTTGCAGCCCGGGGACCACGCGCGCTGGCTGCCGGCCGGGACCGGCACGCGTGGGACGTACTCGTTGTGGAGTTCCAGAAGAGCAAGGACCCAACAGCGCTCGGCGCAAAGTGGGGTATGGCCTGCGCGCTCTCGGTCGCCGGCGATGACTCAGTCATCGAGGAAGTCATTGAGCTTCTTAGCGAAGAGCGTCACGGGGAGAACCGAGTACCCCTCCTCGATGTCCTCGCACGGTCCCAAGTCGAAGAGGCGCACAGACTGCTGAAGAACCTCGCCGACGATCCTCAGCTTGGTCAGGGCGCGAAGGAGCTGTTGAAGAAGAAGAAGAGGAGGAGGGGCCGCAAGAATTGATCCACCAACCCCACCCCGCACCGGAGATCGGGACCGGGTTGGCTGCTCCTATCGAGCTCTCTCGGAGATCGGGACCGGGTTGGCGGTGAGTTGGGGGGGGGCGCTCGATCGGTGGATCGGGTCTAGGCGACGAGCAAGGACGGCGTTCGTGTCGTGTCCCGGGCCACGCGGGTCGTTCTCGCGCGACGGCACCAGGAAGCATGGCAGTGCGCGACTCACGGCTGCCCAACGTGACTGGCTCGGACGGAACGAGGATACTTCCTTGATGAGTGCGTCAACGAGGGCGAAGTCCTGGTTCTCCGAAAACGTCGCCGCCATTCGAGTTGGGGCTCCGGCCACGATTCATATTGACGAGTTGATGGGGGTGTCGATGAAGGCGCCTTTGGAGGAGCCCGCCAGGGCGATTGAGTTGGCCTTGGCGGCCTTTCGCGGGCTGCTCCAAGCGCCCTTCCTCGACTTCGGAAGACAGATGCCGGTCTTGGTCATAGCTCTGCAACCTGAGAAGGAGATTCAGCCCACACCCGTGCCGTGGTCAAGCCTCGCTGAGCACGTGATCTACGAGCCCCCCACTCTGTACGTCATTGATCGTCGCGCGTCTCTGCTCTCCGAGCTGGGTGAAGAGTACCGGTGCAGCATCAAGCAGCCCGTCAGTCCACCGGAGGGTGTGGAGTTCAACTCCTACTACCGGTGTTATCGCGATTCCCGCGCACGCGAGCATGATTGGGAGTTCGAGCGCTCTCTCTACCTTGAGGCACACAAGCGGAAACAGAATGGATGAAGTGGCCTGCCCCCTCCAAAGCGACGTCGTCGATGATCGCGCGGCAGGCAGAAACGCGATCGAGGGTGTACGAACGGTGACCGACCACCAAAAGCCCGCGACCGTGTGCGCGATTCCACTGAGTAGAGCCGCCACCGAACTCACCCACATACACATCCACCGCCACGCTCCACAGCACATCACCGGATTGCAGGCCACAGGCAGCCTGGGCGCTCTCAAATTGGCAACGGGAAATCCGCAGGATCCCCCGGGGCAACCCGACTTCCTCCGTTTCGAGCGACCGACCCACGCTCCGCTGCTCCTCGAGCCCGATTGAGGGCATCGTGAAGGCCTCCGCTCACCTGGTTGTCATCGCCTGCACGCTCGTGTTCGCGGTGCTGCCCGCCGGCATCGCGGCGGAGGTCGCCGAGGACATCCCCGCCGGAGACATCGAAGGCCTCGTCGCCGGCATCACTCCGCTCGACCAGCCGATCCTCGCGCTCGAATTCGTGGGCGACGCGAGCGGCGAAGCGCTGGAGGTGACGGGGGAGCACCCGATTTGGGCGAGAGACCGCGGCTGGGTGGCTGCGCGGGACCTCTTGCCCGGGGACGAGGTCTTCACGTCGGCCGGAGGCTGGCTACGCATCAGTTCGGGCACGTGGCTCGCACGGAGCCAGACCGTCTACAACCTCGATGTCGAGGAGGCCGATAGCTACTTCGTCGGCGAGCGCGGCGTGTGGGTGCACAACAATCCCATTTGCCCGCCCGCTTCGAGGGGGATACCGCAGTCGCTGAATGTCGGGAGCAGACAGTTTGGGAGAAAGGTCGCTCAGCCAGCCCGAGAACTCGGACTGGACCCGTCGAGCGCTCAGGTCCGCGCTCGGCTCGGTGACCGCATCCAGAGGATCTTCAGGAATGCGGATGAGGTGAGAGCGGGATCCTTCCGTGGTCGGGGGCCCAATGGTGGTGTAGGGGACGTGCTCTTCTTCCGGCGTGGCAGGGACGTGGTGGTCACCTCCCCCGGCGGGGACTTCGTAACTCTTCTGACAAACGGCGCGAACAATAACTTCTTCAGGGCCGGGAGCGTCCTTTGAAAGATCGACTGCCGTTCCTCCTCAGACAGCGGGGCGGAGTGCTTGTCCACGCGCGTATCGAGGTCATGTTCCACGAGGACGAGAAAGTTGGAGCACCGATCGATCTCGGCCTGGCCTTCAAACACGGCCCCCATTTCGTAGTCAGCTGCAAGGGTGACGGGGACGTGCTTGTCACCACGGGTGTTGCCGGCGAAATTCAACCTCCACCGGATACGACGATACTCGTTCGCGACATCGAAGGCCTTACAGGCGTCACGCTGCTAGAGGTCGTCCCCGGCAATGGTAGCCTTGTATTGAAGCTCTCGAACGGAACGGCAACCATTACCAACGCTGCCGATGAACTCGTCGTTCGCCTGAACGGACGCCCGCTGGACGAACGGCTCTTCAGAAGATTTTAGGCTTCGTCGTCGCCCCGCACCCGGGAGGCCGAGACGATGGGCGTGCTGTCGGTGATGCTCCTCGCCGGGCACAAGCACCTGGGCACGACAACGCAGGACATGGCCGATGGATACCGGGCTTCTGAACGCCTGGTCCGGGGCACTGGGATCCGAACGGGATACCGATCGGGACACACGTCCGATGCGCTCGACGACGTCGATCATCGGAAGTCGTCGTAATCACTGTAGTAGCCGAGGCCGGGATCGAACCGGCACGATGTTGCCATCACCGGATTTTGAATCCGGCGCGTCTGCCTATTCCGCCACTCGGCCGTGAGGACCGGGAACATAACCGCGCTCCGCCGGTCGCGCCAGCCTCATGCTTCTTCGGCTTTTGCCGCCAAGCCTGGCGTGATGTGGCGCAGGATCAGGCCGGCGAGTTTGCCCTCGAGGGCTGCGCCGGCGGCCAACACTCCTCCGAAGAGCGCACCGGCGACGCCGCAGGAGGAGACGTCGGCGCCCGCGAGGAAGAGCCCCGGGACACCGGACCGCGCGCGGAAACCCGCCCGGAAGCGCTCTGGAGTGTGGGTCAGGCCGTACATCTCCCCGGCCTCGTGGCCGGTGAAGTGACGGGTCGAGAGCGGTGTCGAGAGCTCCTGGTAGTCGACCTTGCCCTCGAGTTGGGGGCAGTGGGCGAAGAGGATTTCGAGCATGCGTTCACTCATCGCGGCCTTCCACGCCTCGTAGGCGTCGCCGCGCTTCTTCCACTTCGTATCGGCCCACTCTTCGAACCACTCCATCTGGGCCGGGATGATGATCTCGATCGTGGCCTTTCCGGGGTATCGCTCTTGGAAAGTCGGGTCCTTCGCCGATGGGAAGGACAGATAGGCAAACGGGATCGTCGTCTTCGAATCCGCCGCAAAACGGGCGAAGTTCTCTTCCCGGTCGCCGGGGGCGTAGGCCCAGATGTTGGTGCCGTCGAGGCCCAGCTCCTCGGCGGTCTCGGTGAATCCGAGATGAAGGCAGAGGTGGGCCGCCGACGGGCCGATGCCGCGAAGCTTCGCGGGGACGCCGGTCTTTTCTGCCACGTCCTTCGGCAGCAGCTTCCGGTAGGTTGCCGGTACCCCCGCGTCGCTGATTACGATCTTGGCCCGGAGCTCCTTGCCGTCGGCCATGCGAACGCCCACGGCGCGCTTGCCCTCGAGGAGGATTTCGCTCACCTCGGCGTTGGTGTAGATCGCCCCGCCTCCTTCACCGATGACCGTCTCGGTCCCGTCGGCGATCGTCGCCGGGCCGCCGACCGGATAGTAGGCTCCCTCGATGTAGTGCATGACCACCATCGTGTGCACCGCGAGGCTCGCCTCCCGGGGCGTGAGGCCGTAGTCGCCGCACTGCCCCGTGAGCACATCGAAGAGCACCGGGTCTTTGATGATCGGGCGCAGCGCTTCCTCCACGGTCTGGTCGGAGAATTGCCGAAACTTCCGAGTGACCAACGGCGCCACGACCTGGCGAACTCCGATTGGGAGGAGTTGGTAGGCGAAGTATCCGGGGGTGGCCTTGCTGACCTTGTCCATCAGCGCCAGGTACGCCTCGATGTCTTCCCGGGAGTCCGGAAAGTCGCGCACCAGGCTCTCTACGAAGTTCTTTCGTCCCGCCACCAGGTCGAAGGAGCGGTCGCCCAGGACGATGCGGTCGTAGCAGGCCGGCATGGTCTCCCACTTGATCTGCCCGTCGGTGATCACGTCGAAGAGGTGTCCCATCACGGACTTCTCGTCGACCTCGCCGATGTAGTGGATGCCCACGTCCCATTCGTAGCCGCGGCGCTTGAAGACGTGGGTGTAGCCCCCGGCGACGCTGTGTCGTTCCAGCACGCACACCCGCTTGTTGCCGTAGCGTGAGAGCAGGGCCGCGGCGCAGAGGCCGCCGATGCCGGAGCCGATCACGATGGCGTCCCAGTCGCCGTCTGGGGGGTGCTGCTTGTAGCTGAGCCGAGTCATGGCCGGAACGTATACGTTGCGGCGCCGACTGGCGCCCCCCAAAAAAGCCCTTCGGGCTGCGAAAGTGGCGAGGTCGGCTAAATCGCTTCGATCGCCAGATATGCCACGAATGTATAGGCGAAATCACCCGTCGACCGGCTCCGGCCCCCCACCTCGACGGTCAGCCGGCCATCGACGACGTCGACGGTGACGGTGCGCTCGATCGTGGGGGCCCCGTCGGTGGTCACCTCGTCGTCGACGACCACCATGCCCTCGACGGTCGCGTTGTGCGGATCCCCGGGGTAGCCCCGGGCCGGGCGGCCCACCCCGAGGGTGACCTGGTAGGTGCCGTTCTCGATGGCGAACTCGAAGGTCCCGGGGCGACCGTAGTCGTCGTAGAGATAACTCTTCTGCACTTCGTCGTAGCCCCCGGCGTCGTCGTAGCCGGTCATCGTGATCGACGGGTTGTCGATGTTCTCGCCAAACCAGCCGTAGCCGTCGTCCTCGTCATAGGGCTGCCATCCGACCTTGAGGTACTCGTTGCCGCCCACGACCAGTGGGTCGGCGCTCGGCGCGCCCCCGGGGTCCTGGAAGTTCACGTAGTAGTCGCCCCGGGGCCGGTCCGTCGCCACGCTGAGCGCCGGCACCGTCGTCCGCGACCCCTCGATGAAACGTCCGAGTTCTCGCCGAAGCGCCATGAACGCGTCTGCATCCCGGGTCCATCCGGTGAGGCTGCCGGCGACGCTTCGGGCCGTGGCGTCGACGGCGACGGTCTCCGCCGGGCTGGCCTCGGCAGAGCCGTTGGCGAGCCAGAGGTATTCGTAGTCTTCGAATCCCTCGCGGAGGATCTCGGCGCGGACCCCGGGGCGCGCTCCGTCGAAGAAGCGGCCGAAGTCGTAGTAGGCCCACCCGCGGATCCGAAGGCTCCACGCCATCCAGGGCAAGATGCGCTGGTGCATACCTTGGCGGTCCATCGTCGTCGGGTTCGGGTAAGGGTCGGCGTCGCGGTCGAGGCTGTAGAACCAGCTCTCCTCGCCGTGCATCACGTGGCGCTCGTGGGCGTAGGTCTCTTCGTAGGCGGGGAGGTGGGCTATCCAGATGTCGTAGCCGCAGGCCCCGTCCGCGTGTTCGGCGATTTCGGGTTTCGCCTCTTCGCTCACGGCGATGCGCAGGTTCGGCGCGGCGGCCCGAGCGACCCGGCAGAGGTGGGCCGCGGTCGTGTAGTCGGCGGCATCTTGGGGCTCGTTTTGCACGTAGTAGTAGCCGCGCTGGTCCATGCCGTTGGCGGCGAGATAGGCGTAGAGGCCGGCGAGGTAGCCGCTCCACTCGGCGTCGTACGCCGCCGTGCCGAGATGGCTGGCGCCCCGGCTTTCGCCGCAGAAGGTGTCCGGCCGGGGGGTCCCGTTGTCGACGAACTGAAAGAGCATCGCCGTCGGGAAGCCGACGCCGTTCCATCCTTCGCCGAGCATGTAGCGCCGCGACAGCCAGCCGATGCTGAACTGATCGGGTTCGTCGGGTTCGTCCCAGAACGCCGAACAGCGCATCGGGTTCGCGCCGCTGTCCCAGGTGATGCCGTAGTTGAAGCCGCTGGGCCAGGTCACGGACTTCGGGGTGAAGCGGTGCTCGAAGAGCATGGTCTTCGCGGAGTCGACGTCGCCGTCCGCGACGAGGCTCGACACGTTGATGTTGAGCTGGGTGCGAAAGTGGATCTCCCGGGGCAGGTCGAAGTCGAAAACCGTCAGGCGCAGGGGGATGACCGCGTCCCCGCCGGCGCCACCGAGGGTGACGGTGGTCTCGTGCGCTCCCGGGGCGGCGTCCGCCGGGACCGTGACCATGAACCAAATGACGGTGGGACGCGCGCCGTCGAGGGCGATGGAGTCCGCGGCGGCGCGGGGCACCAGGCCTTCGGCCCAGCCGCTGGTGAAGGTCGCTTCCATGACGTCGACCCGCGCCCCAGTGAGCCCGGCAAAGGGCGCCACGGACACCGTCACCTCGCCGGACCCCGGGGCGATGATCAGCTGCGCGGCCTCGCGCTCGCTGCGCGCCGCGGCCATCGCGATCCCCGATGCGCTCTCGGTCGGTGCCCGTTCGCCCGCTTCGATGCGATGGGCGACCGGCGCGGTCCATAGGTCGAGGCCCGGCGGGCTCTCGTCGAGGCGGTGGGTGTATTCGCCAGGGCTCGGCATGACGACGCCGCTGTCCGGAAGCGGCCCGGTGTCGGGCCGGGGCCCACCGTCGGGAGCGGCGCCGGTGTCCGGCCCCACGCCGCCATCACCCGCGCCCCCGTCGTCACCGCAGGCGACGAGGGCGAACATCACCATCGCGACGAGCGCGACCTCGCGGATAGCTCTGGAAGTCATGCCCCCAGGTTATCCCAGCTCTTCAGCTCTTGACGACCCAGCTGTCGCGCCGCTGGACCGGGGCCTTGCTGGGGGCCGAGCCGAGGCTGTGGTACTTGTCCATTTCCTTGCGGACCTCTTCGAGCAGCTCCCGGCACTCGGGCTTGCCTTTGAGATGGTCGACGAGGGTCCCCGACGCGTCGGTGAACGACTTTTCGTAGCTCAGGGCTTCCCGGACGCGGGTCGCGATGCGCTCGCGACCGGCCGTGAGGTCGCTTTCGAGGGCGTCACCGTAGCGCTGCAGCTGGGCGCGGAGGTCGGTGACCTGCTTGCGAAGCGATGTGGCCTGCTGCTCTTGTCGCGTCGCCTTGGCGTCGTGCTCCTTGAGGACCTCGTTCAGGGCATGCACGCGGCCTGCGAGGCCGCCGGACTCTTCGAAGATCCGCTGGAGCGTCGCCATGTCGCCCCCGGCTTGCAGCACTTGCTGGACGCGCTGGGCGCTGGCCTGCTGCGCCTCTTGGGCGCCGCCGATGGCCCGCTGGATGCGCCGGGCCCGGTCGCGCTCTTCCGCCGCTCGGCGGGCGATGCTCGACTCTTCGTGGCTCAGCTCTTCGACCTTACGACCGATCTCTGCGCGTAGCGCCCGTCCCCGCCGCTCGATCGCCTCGAGCTTTTTGGCGTGGCTCGCGAGCTCGCCTTCGAGCCTCGAGGCCCGGGCGGCGAGGTCCCACATCTTGTCGGCGGCGGCGGAGATGTTGTCGGGTGCTCGCCCGTTCGGGTAGGCCCGAGAGACCAAGCGGAGGAAGTTCGCGGCGCGCTTCGACCATTCGACGACGCCCGTCGATTGGGCTGGGGGCGGCGGCGGCGGACCCTGGGGGGCATCCTGAGTCGCCCGGTCCCACGCCGTCGAAGGCAGCGAGCGCTGGAAGGCCTTCAGCTCTTCTTGAAGGTGGTGACCGTCGCGAAAGCGGTCGTCGGGCTTCTTCTGGAGGAGCCGGAGAATGATTTGCTCGGCCGCCTCGGGCAGATCCTGGCGCAGGGTGCTGGGATTTTTCGTCCCACCGGTCCGCTGCATCTCGAGGAGCGTATCCCGATCGCTCGACCGGAAGGGGAGCTGGCCGGTCGTCATCTCGTAGAAGAGGATGCCGAGGGCGTAGAGGTCGCTCGAGGCGATCGCGTCCTCGCCCCGGGCTTGCTCTGGCGACATGTACTCCGGGGTGCCGAAGACGGCGCCCTTCGGAGCGAGGCGCGGGTCCCGGGCCAGGGCCGCGAGGCCGAAGTCGAGGATCTTCACGTAGTCCTGACGACCCCCGCGGTGCGTCAGCATGATGTTGTCGCTCTTGAGGTCGCGATGGATGACCCCGAGGTCGTGGGCGCGGGAAAGCGCGGCCGTCATCTGCTCGATGATGTCGACGGCCCGGGGAATGGGCATCGGCCCTTTGGCGATCTGACTCGAGAGGCTCGCCCCGACGAGGTACTCCATCACCAGGTAGAGTTCGCCGTCTTCGGTCTCGCCGACGTCGTGGATGTCGACGATGTGGGCGTGATCGACACGGTTGGCGGCCCGCGCTTCGCGGAGCATCCAGGCCCGAAGGTGGGTCTCGCCGCGGAGGTCCGGCCGAATCAACTTGAGCGCGACCACCCGGTCGATGAGCACGTGGCGCGCCCGGTAGACCACCCCCATGCCCCCCTCGCCGAGGCGGGCTTCGAGGCGGTATCGGCCAGCGATTACCTGGCCGAGGAGCGTGTCCTTGCGACTGCGGGAAGAAGAGGTCGAGGTCGTCGTCGTCGCCATGGCTTCCTTCGCGAAACGGCCCCCAGGGTACATGGCGGAGGCGGTCCCACAAAGCACTGTTCGGACGCTCTGGGCGCAAAGTTGTAAACCTGCCAAACCTCGGTCTTGTCGGGTATTTCCCCACAGACCGCGCCTCGATGGTGCTTATGCTAGACCTTCTGTACCCAGGGACCTGGGCCTCGTGCCGCACGAGTGTAAGGATGAGAGAAGGACCGGTAGGCTTGAAGGAGTTCCGCCTCGGCGCCTATGTGCTCGAAAAACGCCTCGCCACCGGAGGCATGGCCGAGGTGTTTGTGGCCCGCCGCGAGGGCGCCCACGGCTTCGTCAAGCGGGTCGCCCTCAAGCGCATCCTTCCCCAATACCTGAAGGACCCCGATTTTATCTCGATGTTCATCAACGAGGCCCGCCTCGCGGCGCACCTCGAGCACCCGAACATCGTGCAGGTCTTCGACTTCGGTGAGCAGGACCACGAACTCTACCTGGCGATGGAGCTCATCGTCGGCAGCAACGTCAATCGCCTGCTCCGGGGGGTCGCAAACCGCGAGGAAGCCGTGCCCCTCGACGTCGCGCTGCACATCACCTCTCAGACCGCCCGGGCCCTCGCCTACGCCCACCGGGCCCGGGACGCCGAGGGCGCCCCCCTCGGCATCGTTCACCGCGATGTGAGCCCCGCCAACGTCCTGCTCACGGGCACCGGCCACGTCAAGCTCAGCGACTTCGGCATCGCCCGAGTCGACAATCGTTCGGGACGGACCGACGACGGGACGGTGCGCGGTAAGCTCGGTTACATGTCGCCGGAGCAGGTCCTCGGCCAGGACCTCGACGGACACAGCGACGTCTTCACCCTCGCGACGGTCTTCGCCGAGATGCTCATCGCGGAGCCGCTCTTCGGCAGGGGGCAGGACCTCGACGTTCTGATTCGCATCCGCGACGTGGACCTGTCGGCGCTGCATCGCAGCGAGCGCCGTATCTCCCAGGACGTCATGAAGCTGCTCGAGCTGGGGCTGGATCCGAACCCCGCCGATCGACCCAGCTCCTCCGCCTTCGCCGACGCTGTCGACGACGTCATGCGCCGCCGGGGGCTGGTGCGCGGGCCTGAGCGTCTCGCGAAGCTCCTGCACCGGCTGGCCCTCTTCGATGACGCCGTCGCAGAAGAGCGCCCTTCGGCACCGGCCGGGCGGCCCACCAACTTGCTCGACACGACGGGCCTCGCCGCAGAACTCGGCATCGACGTCGGTGCGGACGTGCCGAAAATCTTCCGCGTTCGCCTGGCCGATGGTTCGATCGTCGGCCCGCTCAATTTTCCGTACCTGATCCAAATGGTCATCACCGGGAAAATCGCGGCGACGACGCCGATCTCCCGCGAGGAAGCGCCCTTTGTGCCCGCCAAGGCGGTCCCCGAACTCAACCGCTTCGTCACATCTCCCGCGCTCTCGTGGCGTCCCGAAGAAATCACCGAAGCCACCCGCGCCGGGGACCTCGCCCGCGGCCGCCTCCTGCCCTTCGTGCACTCCGTCTCCGAGGGCCAGGTGACGGGGGTATTGCACCTCTTCGATGATACGCGACGCAAGAAGATCTACTTCTACGAGGGGCGTCCGGAGTTCGTGGCGTCTACCGACAAGAACGAGCTCCTCGGTCAGTTCCTCGTCGCTCGCGGGCATTGCCTCCAGATGGAGATCGACATGGCCCTCGCTCTCCTGCCCCGGTATCACGGTCGCCTCGGGGACGCCCTCGTGGGGCTCGGCGTGCTTCGCCCCGTCGAGCTCTTCCGTGCCATTCGTCAGCAGGTGCGCAGCCGGTACCTCGAGGCCTTCCGCTGGCGTACCGGGCGCTGGGCCTTCGTCCCGGATGTGCGCTGCGAAGAAGAGATCTTCCCCCTCGGCTACGACAATCACGAGCTCATGCGCGACGCGGCCTTCGAGGCTCATCCCGAGGAGATCGACGCCGCCCTACGGGCCCTCTTCGACAAGGTGCTCGTGCGAGTCGCGACGCCGGTGACGCCCCTCGCAGCGTACCGGCCCCCCGAGGCGTGGTTCCGCATGCTCGATGTGGACGGCCGGACGACTCTCGGTGAGCTGCTCTCCCGGGAGGCCCGGAGCGGCCTCATAGCCGCCGACGAGGTGTCCCGGGCCGTCTACCTCGGCGTGTCCTGCGGCCTCGTGACGACTGCGGCGTAGCGGCCCTGGCCCTCGACATGGGGAGCGAGGACGATTACACCGATTGGGTGCCGGCCTACTTCAACCTGGCGGTCCCTACCCAGGGCGCGACCCCGGTTCTGGTGGAGGTGCCCCACGCGGGGCTGGATGTTCCCGACGGGGTCCGTCATCAGCTGTGCGCTACCCAGGTCGACCTCGAACGCGACGCCGACATCTACGTCGACCAACTCTGCGCCGACGCCGCCGAGACCGGGGCGACCCTGCTCACCGCCCGCGCCTCCCGGTACGTGGTCGATCTCAATCGGGCGGCGGATGACGTCGACCGGGAGACGGTCTCGGACCGCCGGGGCGCCAAGGCAAATCAAGCCCGCGGTGTCGTCTGGCGGATGACGACGACGGGGGTTCCATCGCTCACCCGGCCGCTGACCGAACGAGAGTTCGCCAACCGCCTCGCGGAGTACTACACGCCCTACCACGACACGCTCGGCCGTGAGCTCGCGCGCCTGCGCGAGCGTTTCGGCTTCGCCACTCTGGTCGCCGCTCATTCGATGCCGTCGGTCGGCCGCGGTGCGCGAGGTGAACACCGAGTTCGCCGCGCCGACATCGTCCCCGGCACTCGCGGGCGTACGACCGCGGACGCGCGTTTCATCGAAATGGTCGACGCTCACTTTCGTGCCGCGGGGCTCACGGTGCGTCACGATGATCCCTATCGGGGGGGCTACACGACGGGGCACTACGGGCGGCCGGAGTCCGGCGTGCACGCCGTTCAGATCGAGATCAACCGCGCCCTCTACGTCGATGAGACGACGCGACAGCCGCGCGAGGGCAACTTCGAACGACTCCAACGGCTCATGACCGAGCTCTTCGACAAGCTGGGCCGCCTCGACCTCCGCTGAGGCCGGTTCGCCTGCTTGCCTGCTTGCCGGTCTTCGTTCGAAGAGCCCGCGAAGAGCCCGCGAAGAGCCCGCGAGCTACTTGGCGGCGGGAGCTTCGTCGACTTCGAGTACGTCGCCGCTGCGCACTTCGAGGCGGTAACGACTGTTGGCCGTCTGCAGGTAGTAGACGTCGCCGTCGCACACTCGCAGGATGCGCTTCACCGGAGTGGTGACGTACTCGTGGAGTCCGTCGGGGAATTCAATCACCACGACAGATCCCTTGCGGGGGGCCCTCAAAAGCCGGCCTACGACTGCTCGACCGGGCTTACGGCCTACTTTCCGAAGTACGACCTCCACTGCCTTGCAGGCTAGCACAGCCAAGAATCCTGGCAAAAGCGATCGCTCGTGTGCATCGCCATTTTTGGAGGGCAAGGGACTACCATGTAGGCCCATGCACCACTTCGGCGCCATGGCCGCTTTTCTACGACCACACCCCTTGAATCAGGAAGGCGCGGGGCGTAGAGAGCGTGCCCATGTTCGTCATGCCGTCCGGAGTGGGTTGGATCGAAGTGATCTGCGGCCCGATGTTCAGCGGCAAGAGCGAAGAGCTCATTCGGCGGCTCCGGCGGGCGCAGATCGCGCGCCAACCACTTCAGGCGTTCAAGCCGAAGATCGACGACCGCTACCACGCGGAACAGATCGTCAGCCATTCCGCGGTTTCCATCGATGCCCGGCCCGTCGCCGACTGCGCCGAGCTCGCCCGCCTCATTCGGGCCGATACCCGGGTGGTGGGGGTCGATGAGGCTCAGTTCTTCGATGACGATCTGGTCCCCCTCGTGGAGCGCCTGGCCCGGAGTGGGGTGCGGGTGATCCTCGCGGGCCTCGACCAGGACTATACCGGGGCGCCCTTCTCGCCGATGCCGCAGCTGCTCTCGGTCGCCGAGCAGGTGACGAAGATCCTCGCGATCTGCACTCGTTGTGGAGGGCCCGCGGGGCGTTCCCAGCGCCTCACGGCTGCCGCTGAGCAGGTCGAGGTGGGCGCCGGGGATTCGTACGAGGCGAGGTGCCGGCGCTGCCACGATCCCCGGGCCGAACCCACGACCGCCGAGCTCTTCTGATTCAACGCCGCGCGAGGACGAAGCGGAACGAAACCACGAGTTCCTCGGCGCGTATGGTGGTCGTCAGGGCGCCGAGGGGCTCCTCGAGGCAACCGAGGACCGCAGCCTCCGGGAGTCCTCCCTCCCCACGTCCGCGGAGGGCGCGCTCTTCGAGAACGCCGCCGCCGAAGCTCAGACGCAGGTCCCCCTCGCCCCCCGCGACGGGGCGACCGGGACACTCGGCGAGCGCTCCGAGGGCGGCCCAGACCACGCGCTCGAGGTCTCGATCCCGGGGGCACGGGTAGGGGCCCTGGGTGGGCCTCGCCCCCTCGCAGCGCAGGTAGGCGACGCGACCCGGGAGCACTCGCTGGGGCGGGGGAGCCGGGGCGGGGTCGGCCTCGGGTTCCGGCCTCGGGGCACCTGCGGAATCGAGGTTGGCGTCTCGGGCCGAATCAAGATCGGCGGACGCGATGCTTTCCTCTGAATCCGCTTCGACGTCTTCGATCTCTACCCCCGCGAGATGGCGCCCGAGCACCAGCTCA
>QMMC01000140.1 GCA_003647065.1 Deltaproteobacteria bacterium
GCCGCACCCAGGATGGGTCCCCAGACATGGCCGGGTACCCGGCCGACCGGCGGGAAAAGGAAGATGGCGCCGAGGGTCAGGCCGAGGATCGCGAGGGTGGGCCTAGTGGCGGGGGTCGGCGCTAGGGCCACGGCGACCGAGGTGAGGCCGAGGGTCAGGGCGATCTGCGCGATCTTGTGCTTTCGCGCCCCGGCGTAGAGCTCGATCAGCCGACTTGCGGCGCCCGCATGGGAGGCTCCTGTCGCCATCATTGCTGAGCGTCGGCCACCGGGGGGACCCTGACAATGCGCGGCGGACGGATCGTCTCAGGCGCCTACGCAATTGACGAAGCAAAGGACAAATTCAACAAAATCACCGACTTCGGGCCTCCCTCGGCTGACTGAAACAAGTTCGAAAATCGCAATCGCAATCGCAATCGCAATCGCAAATGATAGTCATTGTCGATTTAACTACCCAGGCGGCCTTGGTGATCGTAGATTTGTTCAATGGACGCAGCCGTCACCATCAAATCTGGCAATACGATGCTCCTAAGTCCTGGCGGGTCGCTGCGGCTCACGGACCTCGACTCCCTTCGCATCTTGGCCACCAAGAAGGGCGTGATCCTCCGGGCCGGCGACAAGGGGCGATCGACCCTCAAAATCGTCTGGCGGGGTGGGTCCAAGAAGTCCGCGAAGGCCGCCAGCAAGGCCGCGAAGGCCGCCAGCAAGGCCGGCGCCGGAGCGGGGCATGCGAAGGCCATGGCAGCCTCGGCGAAGTCGATCGCCGTATCCGCCGACGCCATCGCCAAAGGCGCCCATGTGGCTGCGGTCCCCGCCGCCGCGAAGGCCGCCGCCGGGGTTGGCGCGGGCATCGCGTTCAATACGCTCGGCCCGGTGCTGCTCCTCGCCGGAATGACTGCGGTTATCGGTGGGATCTTCGTGTATTTGCACAACGCGCCCTACGACGAGCCCCAGCCCCAGTACTGAGGGCCGGGCCGCCGCGAGCACCGCGATTTCGCACTCAAAGTGAATCTCGTTGACCGCACCACCTGAGAACGACTATCATTAGCAAATGGCCAAACCCGATACCTTCACCCTCGCTGACCTTCCCATCGGGCGCTCTGCCACGGTCACCAAACTCAGCTGTGAACGACGCATCGCCTGTCGACTGATGGAGATGGGCCTCCTCCCCGGGACCCGTGTCGAGATGGTGCGCGTCGCCCCCCTCGGTGACCCCATCGAAGTGAGGCTCCGCGGCTATTCGCTGTCGCTTCGTCGCCAAGAGGCGGCGAACCTCGAACTCGCCCCGGCGGCTAGCACGGTTGCCGTGAGCCCCGCGACGGAGGCTCTCGCCCAGCCCTAGGGTCTACCCCGGGCTGCCCACGAACGACGACGATGGCTCAGGGGCAACTACAGATTCAGGGCTCCTCCGACTTCTCCGTCGCGCTCGCGGGAAACCCGAACTCGGGAAAGACGACCCTCTTCAACGTCCTGACCGGGGCCAAGGCCCAGACCGGGAATTACCCCGGTATCACCGTCGACATGATCCAAGGCCTCGCGAAGCTGAAGAGCGGCGCGGTGGCCAAGGTCCTCGACATCCCCGGAACCTACAGCCTCACGGCGCGCTCCGCCGAAGAGCAGGTCGCCGTCGAGGCCCTCCTTCCGGCCGGCGACAAGCCCGACCTCGTCATCGTAGTCGCCGACGCCACCGCCCTCGAGCGCCATCTCTACCTCGCCTTGCAGATCGTAGAGACGGGTCTCCCCGTCGTCATCGCCCTCAACATGATGGACGAGGCTCGGGCCCTCGGCATGAAGATCAACACCGCCCGCCTCGGGGAGCTCCTCGGCGCCGAGGTCGTCCCCATCGTCGCATCGCGGGCCGAGGGCATCGACGCCCTCGGCGAAGCCATCGAGCGACGCCTCGGGAGCCTGGGCGCGTGCCCGCGGCCGGAAGAGGTCCCGGAGTCCCTCGTGGAGGACGTCCTCGAGGTCGAGCGCGCGCTGCGGTCCGAGGGCCCAACGGCCGCCGGCGACGAGGCTACCGGGGGGCGCGCCGACGCGATGGTGCGGGCCCGGGCGCTCTGGGGGATCCTCTCCCTCGGCGACGACGAGCTCGCGCATATCGACACCTCGTTGCGCGAGGCCGTCGCGGCGGTTCGCAACCGCGCCGAGGCGGGCGGCCGCGACCTCGACCTCGAGATCATCGGCGCCCGCTACGCGCGCATCGACAAGATCGTCCGTGAGTCCGTCCAAGCCCACGCCCGGGAGCGGCGCTGGACCACGCAGATCGATGCGGTCCTCACCCATCCGGTGGGGGGCTTCGTCGTCTTCGCCGTGGTGATGGCGGGGCTCTTCCAGGCGCTCTTCGCCTGGTCCGACCCGATGATCGGCCTCGTCGAGGACCTCGTCGTCGTGACCCAGGGGGCCGTCGGTGCGCTGCTCTCGGAGGGCCCGGTCCGGGGCTTGCTCGTCGATGGCGTCATCGCGGGGGTCGGCAACGTCTTGGTCTTCGTCCCCCAGATAGCCCTGCTCTTCATATTCATCGCTTTCCTCGAAGATTCTGGATACCTGGCCCGGGTCGCCTTCGTCATCGACCGCGTCATGTCCGGGGTGGGGCTTCACGGTAAGGCCTTCGTCCCGCTCCTTTCGGGGTTCGCCTGTGCGGTCCCCGCCGTGATGGCCACCCGGACGATCGAGAGCCGTCGGGATCGCCTCGTGACCATGCTCTCCCTACCGCTGATGAGCTGCAGCGCCCGCCTACCGGTCTACGTACTCATCATCGCTACCGTATTTCCGCCTGACGCCACGGTCTTGGGGGCGATGTCTCTCGGAGCGGTCGTGCTCTTTGGCCTCTACGCACTATCGGTGGTCAGCACCCTAGGGGTCGCCGCCATCCTCCATCGAACCGTCCTCGCGGGTCCGCGCCCTCCCCTTGTCCTCGAGATGCCGCCCTATCGCCTGCCCACCCTCCGGAGTGTCCTCGGCGCGGCCTATCGCCGGGTGAAGAGCTTCATCGTCGATGCCGGGACCATCATCCTCGCGATGACGATCGTCCTCTGGGCTCTCTTGACCTACCCCCACGACGCCGGGGTCGAGCATCGCTTCGACACCTTGCGGGCCGAGGCGTCGGGCGCTCTTTCGGGGGACGCCCTCAGCGAGCGCATGGACACTCTCGATTCTGGCGAGTCCGAGGCTCTGCTCCGGGCGAGCGCCGCGGGTCGCCTCGGTCGCTTCATCGAGCCGGCGATCGAACCGCTCGGATTCGATTGGAAGATCGGCGTCGGCATCATCGGCTCCTTCGCGGCCCGGGAGGTGCTCATCAGCACCCTCGGGGTCGTCTACGGGATCGGCGGTGATGCGGACGAAGAAAGCCTGCCCCTCCGTGATGCGCTGCACTCTGCGTCGCGGCCCGACGGCAGCCCGACCTTCACCCCCCTGATGGGTGTCTCCCTCATGGTCTTCTTTCTCTTCGCCGCCCAGTGCATGAGCACCCTGGCTGTCGTTCGCCGCGAGGCCGGCGGCTGGAAATGGGTGGCCTTCATGTTCACCTACATGACGGGCCTCGCCTACCTTTCCTCGCTGGTGGTTTACCAGGGCGGGCTCCTATTGGGCTTTACCTGAGGGCACCGACCTCGGCCCCCCTCGCCGGGTCATGAACGAGTTGTTTTCTCGCGGCGCCTGGGCGAGAGTCTTCCTCCTACGTGGGAGACGACGATGTCTGAGAGTTACGAGGGCGTGGTTCCGGTCGGAGTTGATCTGGGTACCTCGACGAGCAAGTTCTGCGACGGGTCCCGGGTGCTCTACTTCTCGTCGGTTGCCGGTGATCCCCTCACCGCCCAACTCGAGAGCAGCTGGCGGCGCATGAACCGCTCGACGGATCAACGTTGGCACCACAATTTGGCGCTCTTCGATGCTGCCCGGGACGACTGGCGCTACGTGGGCGCGATGACTCGGAGCTCCCAGCGCCAGCAGTGGTTCACCGAGGGAGGCGTCCTCCAGGACTTCGGCGACGCCTACCTGGCGCTCCAGGCCGGCCTCTTCTTGCTCGCCGAGGAGAGCGAGACGCCCCTCGAGCGCGTGGCCCTCGGCTTCGGAATGCCCATCAAGGCTGGGGAAGAGGCATCCGACCGCTTCCTCGCCCACGTCGGCAGTCAGCTCGTGACTCGGGATGGCAAGCGGATGATGGACATCCGCGCCCGGAACGTCGCCACCGACGAAGAGCGTACGGTGAGCATCGAGATCGTCTTCTCCCTGGTCCAGTTCCAGGGCTATGGCGCCTACATGGCGCTGCTCTTCTCCAAGTTCGAGATGAAGCTCTTCAATACCTACGTCGTCGACATCGGTCACGGAACCTGGCTCAGCCTGCCGATCGTCGAAAACGAAGCCGACGTGGCCCTCGCGGACTCGCAGCCGGCGGGCATCCACTCGATGACGAGCAATATCAGTCAGGCCCTCTTCGAGAAGAGCGGCCAGAAGGTGAAGATCCAAGAGCAGCGCATCATGGAGAAGATCGCGGCGGGGCAGCGAGAGATCGAGGTACCCGGCGCAGGCGTCTTCAACTTCGAGGCGATGCTCGACGCGGAATGCGAGGCCCTCGCCGACGACATCATGAAGAAGACCCGCCTCGACGTGGCGGCCCTCGGCGCAAAAGGCGTGAGCCTCGACTACATCGCCATCGTCGGAGGAGGCGCCGAGCTCGTCTTCGACAAGGTCAAGAAGCGGGTCGCAGCCTTCTTCGGCTGGGACGAAAAGATGGCCGATGAGCGAATCGTCGGGAACGATGCGTTGCCGGTGCAGGCCCGTTTTGCGAATACGACGGGACTCATGTTGCTCGCCCGGGACCAGATTGCGATCGACCGCGACGAGGACGTCGACCCGACGATCGACATCACCGCGGTCATCAGCGACAAGATGTGATCACGGCGTGGCCCTCCTAGAGCAAGCGTGGACCGAGTGCTCGCTGGGCTGATTGAGGCCGGGCTCCTCGACGAAGAGACGGCGCGGTGGGTGCACGCCACCCTCTCCGAGCGAGGTGGCGTCCTCAGCGACGTGCTCCTCGAACTCGATGTCGTAGACGAGGAAACGCTGCTCCGGGCCCTCAGCGCTCGGCACGAGATCCCAGCCGCCGAAATAGACGACCTCGGTCACATCGACCGAGAGCTTGCGGGGCGAATCCCGCTCTCGGTGAGCACGGAGTACTCGCTCTGCCCGATCCGGTTCGCTCATTACGGCGTGCTCGTATGGGTCACCGCCACCCTCTCCGGGGACAAGCTCGGGGAGCTCCGTGAGGCCGCGGGGCTCGAGGTGCATCAGCGAGTAGCGGCGAGGCACCACGTGGCGGTCGCCCGGGCCCGGCTCTATGGGGCCCTCGGTGAACTCGAGGACCGGACCCGGCGCCTCGAGGTGATCCTCGAGCGACGCCGGGGAGCGGTGGCCTTGCCGGTGGCCCTCGAGAAGATCGCCAAGGCCCCGACCCTCCTCGAAGCCATCGGAGCGGCCTCAGATTTCGTTGCCGGCCGCCTCGAGGTGAGCACCTTCTTCGTCGAGGCCATCGGCGGCCTCCGGGTCGTCGGCATGCGCGGGGCCGAGCCCGAGGGCCCCCGCATCGCCATGCCCGAGCCCGGGTGTACCTTCGCGGCGGCCCTTCGCTACGGAGGCTACTTCCTCGGTCCCGTCGCGGGCTCCGACGCCGACCGGCTCTTCTTCGAGGCCTTCGGCCGAGCCCCCGCGCGGCGGGCCTTCGTCGCTCCCCTGCCGACCCTTGATGGAGGCTCCGTGCTCTTCTTCGGTGAAAACGGCCCCCGCGCCATTTCACCTCGCCTCGCCGCCGAAATCTCCCTCCTCGCGGCTCGCCTCGCCCAGCGCGGCGAATCCTGGGGCTTCGTCGGCATCGGCGGCGGAACTCCGGAAGAGGCGATAGCGGCGGAATCGGAGGTCGAGGAGGCGGAGGGACCGGAGCGGGGGAAGGCCGAGGGCGGTGAGCTGCCGGTCGAGGACTCGGAAGACTCGGAACCGGAGTCGGTGAAGCCCGAGTCGGTGAAGCCCGAGTCGGTGAAGCCGGAGTCGGTGAAGCCGGAGTCGGTGAAGCCGGAGTCGGTGAAGCCGGACGCTCGGGAGCCCCGAGGCACAGCGCCTCCGGCCGCCGAGGTCGTCGCGCCTGAAGTCGTGGCCCCTGACTCCCCAGCCGTTGTCCCGGAAAGCGGGGCTCCCCTCTCCGGCCCGGCCGTGACCGATGCGGAGCGAGCCGTCCTCGACCGCCTCACGGCCGCATCCGTCGGGGCGGGCCTCGACCTCGAGACGTTCGTCGAGGGGCTCCTCAACCCAGCCGCCCCAGCCGCCCCGCCCATGCCCCCGTCGGCCCTCGCCGGCGAGGTCAAAGACCTCTTCGAAAAGCTCGCCACCGACATCCCGACTCAGCTCGCCCGGGGAATGGAAGCGGCGTTCCGGGACCTCGCCCCGCGGATCGCCGCGGGCGCCGCCCCGGTCGCGTCCGCCCCCGCCGCGGCCGCTCGGCCGTCCGCCGCCGCGAGCGCCGAGCTCGTCATCAAGCAGCCGACCGGGCCCCGTGAGGTCGCGACCTATCGGTCGCGGCGGTCGAAGACAAAACGCGTCAAACTCTGAACGATGGCCAGTAGCGGGCAGGACGACGGGCCCCTCCGGCTCTTTCTCGACCTAGGTGACCTTTTCACCAAGGCCCTCGCCGTGCGAGGGGCCTCGAAACGCGTGCGCTTCCCGAGCGTCGTGGCCCACGACCTCCTCGACGAAAGCGAAGCGGGCGCGCGCTTGCTTCTCTATTCGGAGAAGCCGCTCCAACGGCCTGTGGGCCACGACCCCAAGCAACACACGAGGCTGCGCTCCTACCCCGGCAAGAAGGAAGAGCTTCGGGAGGCGCGGTTGCGGGGGCATCCGGCTGCCGGCGCACGCTTCGCGGGGCGCATGGCGGTGCTCTTCGGCGCCGACCGGGTGACCCTCGGCGAGAGCTGCGAGGAGGAGAACATCGATGCCCTCGTGCACAAGGCCCTCCTCAAGACGGCGAGCGGCTGCCGGAACGTAGAGATCGTCTACATCATCGACCAGGGTCCGAAGTCGGCGTCCGTCGAGCGCTATGCAAGAGCCGAGCGCACCATCGAGATGCTGCGGTGGACTTTCAAGGATCCCGAGCCCGAGCACATGAAGCTCGAAGTCAGAGGCGAGGTCGTCGATGCCGCAGAGTGCGTCGCTGTGGCCCTTCCCGAGGAGATTGGTCTCGCCTCGGGAGGCCGGGTCCTCGTCGTCGATGTCGGGTATACCCGGACGAAGCTCGCCATGGTCACCCGCGAGGGCTGTGAAAGTCAGACCCAGCTCCCCGACCTGGGATTTTCCGACTGCGTCCGCCGCGTGCTCCGGGATGGCCAGAGCCAGGGATTGGTGGAAGACGAGTTTGCCATCGTCTGGGCCCTCGAGCGCTCCAAGGGAATCATCGGAGTCGCCGACCGGCGCTTCGACGTCGGCGCCATGCTCGACAAGGCCGGAGCTGCGGTCGTGGTCGAGCTCGGGCGAGCCGTCAAGCGATGCCTCGTCCAGGACTTCGGTCGACACATGGAGGTGTGTCGCACGGTCGCCCTCGTCGGCGGCGGGGCGGCTGGCCTCGGCGAAGCGCTCGGTGCCCACCTTCGTGCCCTCGACCTGGGCCTCGAGACGATCTGGATCTCCCCCGACCCGAGCTACGTCCTGGTCGAGGGTGCGCGCGCCCTCAGCGGCTCCCGCTAACGCTCCGCTATTTCTTGATCTTGGTCCCGAAGAGTTCGAGGCGGTGGTCGACGAGCTCGTAGCCGAGCTGCCTCGCGACTTCCCTCTGCAATGCTTCGATCCTCTCTTCGTGGAACTCGATCACTTCGCCCGTCTTGATGTCGATCAGGTGATCGTGGTGTTTTGGGCTCGTTTCTTCGTAGCGAGCCTTCCCGTCACCGAAGTCGTGCCGTTCGAGGATGTTGGCCTCTTCGAAGAGGCGGAGCGTTCGATAGACGGTAGCCAGGCCAATGCGCGAGTCGATCTTCGCCGCGCGCTGGTAGACCGTCTCGACATCGGGGTGGTCGTCGGAATCCGAGAGCACGCGCGCGATCACACGCCGCTGCTCGGTCATGCGCAGACCCTTCTCCTGACAGAGCTCTTCGAGATGTGACGCCATGTCCCTCCAAACGAAGCGTCGAGCATATCGCAGCTCGGCGCCGCGCGGTCGACAATGTTGGCACCGCGGGTGCCGTGGGTGCCCTATTCGGTTACAAAGTCGCCGTCGACGGCTGGAGAGTCGCCATCGACTACGGCGCGGTTGGTGGCGGCAAAAGCGAGCTCGAGCGCCGATGGTAGGGATGCCGTGGTGACGATGGAGGTCGAGGGTTTCGTTGCGAGCCGTTGGCTCTGCCATTGCCCGGGCGAGTTTGTCGTCGCGATGAAGAAGCTCCTCAACTCGGTCGACGAGGGCGACGTCGAACACGCGGTCGCCGAAGCCGACAAAGTCTGCCCGAAGTGCGGACTCGGCACCGCTCATTCATCGTGAGGTCCCACCCGATCCAGCTGGGCGAGGACGTGCGCGCGGCAGGCGGTCTGGTCTTCGTCAGCTCACCCAGGGGTGAGAACCGATGATCGAAGGGATTGTCGACGTCACCGGAACCTACGAGGACGGAGAACCTTCGGTCACCGATATCCCCCTCGAGGCCCCGCGTCTGCCCCCATCGTGAATGCGCCTATCATCGCACGGTCCGGCACCGACAGCTGACCACGGCGCCGACTCCGCGCATGCGGTGACACATCGGGGACGTGCACATGCATCGATGCATGCGCAAGAGACGAACACCCGTCGCGCACCATGTTCGAACACGAGGGATAGAGATCTGACCCTGGTTCCAACTAGCCACGCGCGGCGCGCCTCAGGGCGCGACGAAGGGGCAGGTGTCGTCCATCTCGAGGGCCGCGTTCAGGTGCCCCGTCGGCGGGTCCACGTGTTCGACGCCGGCGCTGTCCACGAGGTGGAAGGTATAGGCCGTGCAAGCGGCACCGACCGGAACCTCGGCCTCATAGCTCCCGTGGTCCGCTGACCCGTGGGTGAGGCTCAGGTCGTGACGCTCGCCTCCGAAGAGGACGTACGCCTCCCGGGGTGCCCCGGCTCCGGGGGCGTAGTAGGTCACCCCGAACATGCGCACCTCCGCCGGGTCGAGGCTGAAGCTGCGGATTATCGTTCCTTCGATGATCATCCGCCGGTAGTGGGCCCCGTGGGCGAAGGCCGGCGGTTCGCTGTCGTCGTTGCCGTAGTCCTGAACCCAAATGGTCCCTGAGCGTCCGACGCCGAGGAGCCGGTGGCTCCCGTTCATGCTGCGGAAGTGCACTCCGGAATTGATCCACGCCATGACCGTGTTCTCAGGGGTGCGCGTACCCTGGGCGCCGTTCTCCGTCGTGTAGTGGGGGGACCACAGAGCGACCCGGGCCCCGGGGCCGGTCCCGCCGCAGCTCTCGGCAGGCTCGATGCACTGCACCGCACCGTCGACTCGGCCGAGCACACAGCACGACGCGTGGTTCGTACAGAGGCTGCAGTCGGCGTCGATGTGCTCGGCTTGGAAGCGGGCCGCCTGTTGCAGCGGGTCGTCGTCGTGGAGCGGCGGGGAGGGGGCCGGGGCGGAGGTATCCCGGGCCGCCCACTGGGTATTGAAGTACTCGGGGTCGGTCCGGACGCGGTTGGTCAGGTAGAGCACGACGCGTTCGTCGTAGGTCCAGCCGTCGGGGGGCGTCGTTCCGCCGCCGTCGCTTCGGGAGCCCGTATCGGTCCTCGTGCCGCTGTCGGTGGGCGTGGCGCCGTCGTCGGGGCGCGTCGTGACGCCGGTGTCCACCGCGCCGCCGTCTTCGGCGGTCGGGTCATCCGAGCAAGCGGCCGCCAACGGGAGCACCGCGGCAAGGCAGAGCGCGAGGCACCCCGCAGCTCTGGCGGCAGCTTTGGCGGATCGACGTTTCCGACGGGCGTCTCTCGGGGAATGCGCGCTTCGATGCATATGCTCACTTTACCGGCGCGCCTCGGGACCGAGCAAGCGAGCGTGCTGGGTCGAGCGCAGGTGGCGGACCGAATCCTGAGAGCTCGTCGTGCACCTCGCTCGGCGCGGCCAGAGCGCTTGGCCGAGATCGAGGCTAGACTCTCGGCATCGATACCCCGCCCCCCAAACCGAGTCCCCTGCGCCTGCTGCGCACGGCTCTCCGGACTCTGCACATCGTCAGCTTCTCGGTCTTCGTCGGCGGGGTCTTCTTCACGTTCAGCGACGGCGACCTCGATCCAGCGGTCCTCAGATGGCTCTACGCGACGCTATTCACCGGCATCGGCCTGGCTTCCACGGACATCCCAGCCGGGGCGATTTGGTTCCGCCAGCTTCGGGGGATCGCGACCATGGTCAAGCTGGTGCTCCTCCTGACCACCCTGCTTTGGCCTGTGGCGACCATGCCGATCCTCTTCTTCGTTCTGGTGATGAGCTCCGTCGTCAGCCACATGCCCGGCCGCTACCGCTACTGGGTCGTCGGCCGCGGCCCGGGCCCGTCGTCGGGGGGCAGCGGCATGATGCGCGGGTGAAGGCGGACCGTCCCCCTCCGTGCGCAAACCCACGCTCACCACGCTCTGATGATCTCGTTGTGCCGGTTCGTGTCACCGCGCCGTGATCGTGCGGATACGTCACGAGTCGGCTCTCGTCGCGCGCTGACCAATCGCTGCTTTTCCTCGGCTTCCTGTGGGGCACACAACTTGCTCGAACCCTGCTTCGGATAATCACGCGCCTGACGCGTGCTCGAACCCGAGGCAGAGAACATGGAAGCACTCACCTTTCGCTACACGGGCCTCTTGGCTCTAGCCGTCGCCCTGTCTCACCTCGCCGGTTGCGGTGGCGACACGAGGGATCCGGTCGAGCGTCACAGCAACAGCCTGGGCCAAGTCGACGAGTCCGATATTCGGGCCTCCATCGTCGGCGACGACGTAGAGATCCTCGTGCCCCTCGAACGGCTCGGGGAGGCCGGCCTCGACGGCCGCGTTCTCATCACCCTCTTCGAGATCGGCACCGGCGAGCTCGAGGCCGTGGGCGCAGGGGTCGTCGAGTTCGCCCAGAACATCGACCTCGCCGATCACCGCGTCGTCATCTCCGGGGCGGGCACGGGGCTCGAGCGCCTCGACGCCGCGACCCTGGTCATCGGCTGGCGCGTCGGACTCACGGCCGGCGACCTCTACGGTCGGCGCAGCCTATATGCCGCCCTCGGCTCCCTGGACGTGCAGCTCCGCGGCCCGACCGAACTCGCTGCCGGCGCCACTTCGCCCTTGCGCGTATTGGTCCGTGACCCCGACACCTCGGAGGCCGTGGTGAGAGCCGAGGTCGAGGCCGTGCTCGTCGTGCCCAGCGATGGCTCCGAAGGCAGCGAGCCCGAGATTCACGACATCTTCTCTGGGCAGACCGACGCCCAGGGAGAGCTCCTCGCGCAGATCGCGCTGCCTCCGGGCGTCGCCGGCGGCACGTTGCGCGTGACCGTAACCGACGGGCATGCGCAGATCTGGACGACCCACTCCCTCGCAACCCATCAGGACAGTCAGCTCTATCTCAGCTCGGACAAGACCATCTACAAGCCCGGGCAGAACATCGAGCTTCGCGTCTTGGCCCTCGAAGGGCCGGACCGCCTGCCGGTGGCCGACACCGAGGTCACCTTCGAGGCGCGCGACGGCGAGAGCAACAAAGTCTTCCGGCGCACGTCGACGACCGACAGCTACGGCGTGGCGTCCATAACCGTGCCCACCGACACTCGGGTGAATGAGGGCACGTGGCGGTTCCGCGCCGAGATCGACGGGCGAACCACCGAGCTGAACATTCCCGTGGAGCGTTACAACCTCCCGTCGATGATCGTGACGGTGGAGACCGACCGGGAGTACGCGCTCCCCGGGGACCTCGTCCGCGGGCACGTTGACGCCTTCTATGTCTTTGGTGAGCCCGTCACCGGTGCGAGCATCACCGTCGACGCGCGCATCTCGTCCGGCGCTTCTCTCGGTTTCCTCGCGGGAACCACCGACGACCGCGGGCGATACGACTTCGAGGTCACGGTGCCGGCTACCCTCGATACGACGCAGCTCGAGGATCGCGGAGACACTCTTTCATTCAACGCCGAGGTCATCGACACCGCGTCCCAGACCGAGGTCGGCACAGCGGCGCTGCCCCTGGTGGCGGCTCCCATTCTCATCAACATGCTCGCCGACCTGGCCGCGATCGTCCCCGGCGACGAGAGCCTGGTCTACCTGACGGTCAGTGATCCCCTGGGCCGGCCCTTGCGCGCCGCCCTCGACCTCGTCGGTATCGAGACCGACAGCGAGCGGGCGACCGGGGCCTCCGGGGTGGCCGAGATTCGGTTCGTTCCGGGCCTCGCCGCCGAGCTGTCCCTCGAGGTCACGGCCACGGACGGCGCCGGTCGAACCCACACTCGCACCTTCGACCTCTCGCCGAACACGGACTCGGGGGTGCGCGTGCATGCGGACCGAGCCGTCTACCGCGCCGGGGATACGGCCCGCATTCAGGTCTTCACCAATACCCCCGGCCGGGTCTTCGTCGACATCTACCGCGGCGCCGAGGGTGCCCTGAGCACCGTCCTCGAGGTCCGCGGCCAGAGCGCCGAGCTCCTGGTTCCCGTGACCGAAGAGATGCGCGGGCTCCTCGTCATCGACGCCCTCGCCGTCACCCGCGAAGGCACCTTCCGCACCTCCCGGCCGCTCCTGGTCGACCCCGAGGGCCGCCTGAGCGTCAACATCACCGCGGACCGCGAGACCTACGCGCCGGGTGACGAGGCTACGGTCGAGGTCACCATTACCGATGCCGACGGAACCCCGCGGCCGTCTTCGATCGGCCTCACGGTCGTCAACGAGGCGGCGTTTGCCCTCGGCGGCGAACCCACCACGTCCATTCGCCAGCTTTCGGGCCTCGACGAGAACGTATTGCCGAACTCGGTCAACGTCTTCGGCCGCGGCGCCGGTGACCTGCTCAATACCGAGGACGCCCTCGAGCGCGAGCAGCTCGCGCGGCTGCTCTTTGCCCAGGCCGGCGAGGTCGCGGCGCCGAACTTCAGCTACGACGCCCTCCGCGACGAGGTGCCCCGGGTCGTGACCAGCCTCGACCGCAAGGTGAACTTCGACGTCAACGCGCTCCTCCAGGACCTCCAGGAGATCGTGACCGACATGGGCATCCTCCGGCCCGGTGCGTCCTGGCTCGTTCAGCGGAACCCCATCTACGACCCCTTCGGGCAGCAGTATCAGGTCCGCGTCGAAGACGACGGCCGGCTCGAGGTCGTGGCGACCTCGTTCGGCCCTGACGAGACCCTCGGCACCGCCGATGACATCACCGTCCGCGCGAACATGGAGTGGATCTTCGGAGGCGGACGCGGCTTCTGGGGCGCCGAGGACGACGCCGACGGCCGCGCGGCCGGCGCTGCCCCGGATGGGTTTGACGAAGCCGGTGCTGCTCCCCCGGCGGACCCCTCCGCCGAAGGGGCGGGGGAGAGCGGCGGGACGACTGTACGCTCGGATTTCCGCGAGACCGTTTACGTGAACCCCACGCTCATCACTGACGAGAACGGCCGGGCGTCCATCACCTTCCCCCTCGCCGATTCGATCACCACCTGGCGCGTCAGCGCCGACGGCTCGACCCGGGACGGACGCATCGGCGCGGGGCAGCATCATTTCCGGACGTTCCAGTCCTTCTTCGTCGACTTCAACATGCCGATCCGCATGACGGCCGGCGATACCATCGAGGTCCCCGCGGTCATCTACAACTACCTCGATGAGGCCACGTCGGTGACCGTGAGCCTCGACGATGACAGCTGGTACGCCCTCGAGTCGGCCCGGACCCAGACCATCCGCCTCGAGCCCAGCGAGGTGCGTGCAGCGACTTTCCGACTTCGTGTACTCGAGGCGGGAGAGCACGCGCTCTTGCTGCGCGGCTCGGCCGGCGGGGTAGACGACGCCCTGCTGCGCATCGCCCGCGTCGACCCCGAGGGTGAGCCCGAGGACGAGACTGTCTCGGGCAAGCTCAACGGGACCACCGCCCACACCTTCACCTTCCCGTCGGACACGGTCGCCGGTGGCGCCTTCCTCGACCTGGTGCTCACCCCGGGCTTTGCCGCCGAGGCGACCCAGGGGGTCGAGGCGATGCTCCAGGAGCCCAACGGCTGCTTCGAACAAACCACCTCGTCCGCCTGGCCCAATACCTTGGTGGCCAACTACCTCGAGATGACGGGGCAGATGACCCCGGAGCTCCGCGAGCAGACCATGGGCATGGTCACCCGCGGCTACCAGAGGCTCTTGACCTTCGAGAGCCCGACCGGCGGCTACAACTGGTGGGGCGACGATGACCCGGGTAACCGCATCCTCTCCGCCATCATGCTCTGGCACCTGAGCGACCTCGAGACCCTCATCGAAGTCGACCACGACGTCCGAGACCGGGCGGTGACCTGGCTCGTCGGGCAGCAGAACGCCGACGGCTCTTGGGATTCGGGCGATGCGCTGCACGCCGGCAACGAAGTCCTCGGGACCAGCCAGGCGCGCACCACTGGCTTCATCGCCTGGGCGCTGGCCCACACCGGGTGGGCCGACGAGTCCGTCGAACGCGCGGCTGGATGGCTCAGCTCGAATACGCCTGACGAGGCCGACCTCTACGCCAACGCTCTCGTCGCCAACGCCTTGGTGATGGCCGACCCCGGCGGCGCGGCGACTCGGACCGTCCTCGAGCGCCTCGACACCATGCGTGTCGATGCGGACGACGGCGCCCTCCTGTGGCCGACCGAAGCGCCGTCGTGGACCGGCGCCTCGGGTGACGCGGCGTCCATCGAGACGACAGGCCTCGTGGCCTACGCCTTCATGCAGCACGACTCCCATCCCGGCAACATCGAGGGGGCGATGCGCTTCATCACCTCCAACAAGGACGCCGTGGGCACCTGGTACAACACCCAGGCGACCATGAACGCCCTCCGGGCGCTCTCGGCGGCGGCTTCGCCTCGGGGCTCGGACGCGGTGGGCACGGTGACCGTGAC
>QMMC01000141.1 GCA_003647065.1 Deltaproteobacteria bacterium
GAGCTCGCAGACGGGGGCCGCGGGCCAACATTGCTGAGTGCAGTTGCCACAGCTCCCGGCCTCACCGAGGCTGGTTTCGCAGCCGTTGGCCGTCATCGCGTCACAATCGGCGAAGCCCTCGTCGCAGAGAAGGGTGCATGCACCGGCGAGGCAGCCATGGGCGCCATTGGGCGACGCGGCGGTCGAGCAACTGACGCCGCACGCTCCGCAGTGGTCGGGGTCGGTCTCGAGATTGAAGTCCTCGTCGACCAACTCATCGCAGTCGTCGTCTTCGCCGTTGCACTCTTCGGCCCGCGTCGAGCAATCGCCGGTCCCGCGCACGCCCGAGTCACTGGGGACCGGCAGAAGGGCGCTGGTATCGAGGGAGCAGGCCGAACACACCGTCGCGATGGCCACGAGATACGAAACGTGACGTGAGATCATCCGGAGCAAACCGTAGTCGAACTCGGGTGCGGCCGGAAGCCGACTACGGCCCACTGCGGCAGACGAGGGGTTCGAGGGCCGGGGGACGGCCTTCTGCGGCGGTGGTCGGCGCCGCCGTGAGGCCCGTGTTTTCCCAGAGGCCGGTGATGTTTCGGGCCTGGAGGGCAGTGTCGATGAGGGTCGCGTCGGTGTCGGCGACGGTGCCGCAGCCGGCGAGGAGGGTGCCGTCGTCTTTGATCGTCCACGAGGTGGGCCGCCCATCGACGACACCGGTGATCTCGAGGGTATCGTCGTCCTTCTCGAAGGCGTTTACCGCGCGGTCGACATCGAAGCTCGCGATGCGCCGCTGGGAGAGGACCTCGCCATCGGGGTCGAGCTCGACCAGCCAGACGTCCTCGTCCCCGGCATTGCGCGTACCGAAACCATCGGCGGACGAGATGACGTTGACCCGGCCATCGTCTCGGAGAACGACGAAGCGGGGCGTCTCGTCGAAGGCGACCTTCTGAAAGTAGCGCTGCCAGACCACCGTGCCGCCGCGGTCGGCGCGCAGGACCCAGAGGTCGCCGGTCACGGGTCGGGTGGGGTCTGCAGGGGGGCCGGTGGGCACGACGCGGCTCGCGATCACCAGGCCGAGGTCTTCGGTGAGCACCGCCCGGGCGGGGTCGGCGTCGCCGGCGGTCCCGAGGGTGCGCTGCCATTCGAGGTTGCCATCGAAGTCGAAGGTGAGGACCCAGAGATCGAGGCCGCGGTCGCCGGTCCCAACGTCCAGGGCACCGACGACGATCAATCGGTCGTCCGAGCGCCGAAGCACGTTCACAGCGCGGACTCGAGTCGCCCCGGGCACGGTCGCGACCCTGCTCCAGACGACGTCGCCGGCGACGGTGATGCGAGCCGCGAGCAAACCGGGGGTGCCATCGGCGCCGGGGGCCGTGCCGATGGCGACGAGGTCACCGTTGGGCAAATCGATGAGCTCGACGAAGCGCTCGTCCCCGGGGCCGCCGAGGGTCTGCTGAAGCGACACCGCCCCCCGAGCTTCGAGGAGGAGAAGCCAGGCGTCGTGGCCACCGACGCCGGGGGCCGTGCCGACGACGGCGATGCGCGAATCACGCAACTCGAGGATGGCCTCGGCGGTTTCGATGGTTCCAACCGAGCCCACGGCGAGCTGCCAATGAACGACGCGTTCGCCGCTGATGCGCGCGATCCAGGCGTCGCCGGGGATGTCGGGGACGGGTGGCGCGATGGTCCCGGCGTCCATTCCCGAGTCGGTTCCTGCGTCTCCGCCCCCGGGTGTATCCAAGACGTCCACCTGACCGAGCCACAGCCACGTCCCGTCGGCGGCGGGGATCGCGCGGGTGACGAGGAGCTCCCGGGTGATCGGCTGGTCGCAGCCGACCAGACCGCCCAGAAAGACGAGAGCGACTGCGAGCAACGTCATTCGCAGGATCGGGTCAGCCGTTCGCGGTCTGGATGAGAGCACCAAGTTCTCCGCTCGCGGGTGGCTCGATCGTCACGCGTTGAAGCATCAGCCAAGCCACCACGATGACCAAGAGCATCACCGCCGCCATCAAGATGGGCAAGAGCCCACCTGCCGAACTCTGTGAAAATCGGTCCTTGTAGAAACGACCCCGGCTCCGGGTCCGGAGCTTGTTCTGGACCCCGGCGAGCAGATCGGGCCCGTCCCCGGCCAGGTCTTCATCGAGGGCGTGGGTCTCGTTGAGGAGCTCCCGGAACCCCTCCCACTCTCCCCGCAGTTCGTCGTCTCCGGCGAGGGCCGCCTCGAAGGCCGCACGTTCGTCGTCCCCGACCTCACCGTCGTAAAAGGCGCTGAAAAGGTCCCGCGCGTCGTCCGAAGTCATCGGCCTTGGCCTTTCTTCCCGGCACCCTGGGCCACACCCTGAAGCTCCTGCACTCGCTTCTGAAGCGCAAGGCGAGCCCGGTGCAGGCGGCTCTTGACGGTTCCCTCGGGCAACCCGGTGACCTCCTTGATCGCGTCGTAGGTCATGTTTTCGATGTCCCGAAGCACGACGAGCTCCTTCTGGTCGTCGGGGAGCTCGGCGAGGGCCTTCTGGATGAACCCTTCGGTCTGCCGGGCGTGCACCATCTCGTCGGGCCGGGGCACGGTCGCGCTCGTCGCCATGGTCGCGCTCTCGATGGCGTCCCGGTCACCGACCTCGTCGAACTCCTTCTTCTTCTTGTGGGCGCGACGCCCCAGGTACTTGATCCGGTTCTTGCAGTGATTTGTCGCCACCCGATACATCCAGGTCGAGAGCTTCGAGTCACCCCGGAAGCTATCGATGGATTTGAAGACGGTGACGAAAACCTCCTGGGCAAGATCCTCCGCCTCTCCGGCGTCCCCGAGCATGCGGAAGACGAGGCGGTATATTTTGCCCTGGTACAAACGCACCAGTTCGTTGAACGCCGCTTCATCGCGACGCTTGAGCCGCTCGACCAGCTTCTGCTCGTACCCGTCCGACATCGGCACGTGGAATCCAGCAGCAGCCGCGGCCCGATCGATTTCGGCCACCACGCCCATCCCCAAGCCAGACAACAGCTGGGGCCGTCGGTTCCGAGGCGGACCCTACCACGGGCGGATTGCCGGAAACATGGGCGAGTGAGGGGCCTCAAGGGGCGGCTGCGGACTACTGCTCGCTACAGCAACCTACTGAACGAAGTAGCGCAGGCCGATCATGACGCTGGTGTCGTCGGTATTGCCGACGTCCTGGCGGAGGGAGGTCTCGATGCCGAAGTTTGCGTCGGTGTAGCCGAGGCCAGCGGTGATGGCGTGGGCCTCCCGACCACTGTCGTACCGATATCCGGCCCGGAGGGGCACGACCCCGCCCGCGAGGAACTCGAGGCCCCCACCGGTGATGACCTCGGGATTCGGGAAAGAATCGATATCAGCGAGTAAATCACCGGAGATGGTGAAGCTCTCACCGATCACTAGGCCGACGCTGCCGCCGAAGCGTCGGGGGGCCAGGAGGCCGCCGACTTCGATGAAGTTTTGGGCGATGCCGGCGATCCGGATGACGTTGATGGAGAGAGCGAAGGAGCCGTCCATGGTGAACCCCTCGGATACCGGGGCATCCTGGTCGGTCCCCGGGGGCGCCTTTCCTTCGCGGCCGAGGGAGAGGTACCGGCCGCTGACGCCGATGGCGAAGGAATCACCGAGGGGCAGGGCGAAGGCCACCCGGCCGTCCATGCCCGAGTAACCGGTCTCTCCGTTGCCCATGATTCCGACGAAGGAGGTGCCCATCGCCAGCTTGTTGGTCGAGGAGTCCGCGATACCGCCGCCGAAAGCAAAACGACCGGATGCCGGCTCGAAGTGAATCTGGGACTCGATGTGGTAGCTGCGTGCGAGGGCCATGCCCGCCGGGTTGTAGGCCACAGCCGAGGTGGACACGGCGGTCGCTCGGGCGCCGCTGCCGAGGGCGAGGCCTCGGGCCGTCTCGAGGTCGGCCGGGCGGGTCTGATTGGGATCCGTGGTCGGATCTTGCGCTGCGGCGCTCCCAGCGGCGGTGATCCCCAGAATCAGGATCACGCTCGCTACCAGCCCTGCCTTGTCGATGATCACCACGTTCGCCCCTCGCATAACGACGCTCGCCCGCGTCATCTTCCCGGAAGCTAGCAGGGGTAGGCCGACCTTCCAAATTGTCGACCAAAAGCCGTGAGGCGGATCACCAACGAGACCGTTTTGGCGATCGGGGATCACGCGAGAGGCCGATCTGAGGTGGGGTGTGGTAAATGAATCTTCCGCGATCCCCATGGGTTAGAAATTAGTCGAAATGGATCCGTAGACGAACTGCGTTTCGCCTGTTAGACCCTCCCTCCGCGACGCACCGGCCGCGCTGCTTTGTGAGGGATTGGCAGCCTCCACCGCGTCACCTAGATCGCTGATCCAGCCTGTGGATAGGTTGTGGATCAGACGTGTACTTGCGCCTTTTTCCAAGGGTTAATCACGGATGAACGAGTTGTGGGAACGCGCTCTCGACGATCTCAGGGGTCGGCTCTCTCAGGAGAACTTCAACACCTGGCTGGCGCCCGTCCGGTGCGTCGGGATCGAGGGCGACACGGTGACGCTACGCATCCCGAATCGCTTCTATCAGGATTGGGTTAGCGCCCATTACCTCGACCACATTCTCGAATCGCTGCACCGCGAGACCGAGCGTGAAGGTCTCAGGGTCACCTGGGAAATCGACGAAGGCCTGCAAGTGGAGGTTCCCGCGAGCACCCCGGAGCCGGTACCCTCACCGACCCCCGTTCGTCTCTCGGCGGTGAGTGCAGCCAAAGTGACCTCCGACCTCAATCCCAAGTACAGCTTCGACAACTTCGTCGTCGGCCCGTCGAACCAGCTGGCCCACGCGGCGAGCGTCGCCGCCGGCTCGGACCCTGGAAAACGCTACAACCCGCTCTTCATCTATGGCGGTGTCGGCCTCGGCAAGACGCACCTGGTGAACGCCATCGGGCACCGCATCCTCGAAGACATGCCGGGGGCACGCATCCTCTACCTCTCGGCGGAGCGCTTCACCAACGAGATCATCTGGTCACTCCAGAACCACCGCATCAACGAGTTCCGAGACCGTTACCGCCACAACTGCGACGTCCTGTTGATGGACGACATCCAGTTCCTCGCCGGCCGTGATCAGACCCAGGAAGAGTTCTTCCACACCTTCAACGCGCTCTACCACTCGGACAAGCAGATCGTCGTCACCTCCGACGTCTATCCCCAGCGCATCGCCGAGATGGAAGAGCGCCTGGTCAGCCGTTTCCAGTCGGGCATGGTCGCCGACATTCAGGCCCCCGAGCTCGAGACCCGCATCGCCATCATCCAGAAGAAGGCCGAGCAAGAGGGCATCGACCTCTCCCCGGAGGTCTCGCTTTTCATCGCTCAAGTGGTCAAGAGCAACGTCCGTGAGCTCGAGGGCACGCTGATCCGCATCGCGGTCAAAGCCGAGCTGCTCAAGCTTCCCATCAACCTCGAGCTGGCCAAAGACACCCTCCGGGCGGTCCTGCCGGCCCCGGACCACGCGACGAGCGTCGAAGACATCCAGCGCGCCGTCTGCGAGTACTTCAACATGCGCCTCGCGGATCTCAAGAGCCACCGGCGCCACCGCGCCGTCAGCTTCCCCCGCATGGTCGCCATGTACCTCGCCCGCCAGCGCCTCGGCACCAGCTACCCGGAGCTCGGCGACCGATTCGGCGGCAAGGACCACACGACGGTCATCAACGCGGTGCGCAAGATCACCGGCCTCATCGACAAAGAAGACGAGCAGACGACGACCGCGCTCACCGCCATCGAGCGCAAGCTCGGCTTCTAGCTCGCCGCTTCAGTCGTTCTGGTCGCTCCCGTGATATGAACGGGACCCATGTTCGTAGACTACCGTGGCTCGACCTTCGGGCTGGTGCGCTGGCAGTGGCGGCCCTTCATTCTCTTCTCGGTCGCCGCGACCGCCGTGGTGGCTATCGAGGAGTACCTGCCGCTTCACATCTTCGACATGACGCACGTGCCCACGCTGCCCCTGGCGGTCATCGGCGGCGCGATTGGCATCTTCGTCAGCTTCCGGACCAACGCGGCCTACGATCGTTGGTGGGAGGGCCGCAAGCTCTGGGGCCGGATGATCAACGCCTCCCGGCATTGGTCCAGCCAGGTCCTGCTCTACCTGCCCGAAGGCGGGGAGACGGTGTCGGCGCTCCAGACACGCCTCGTGCGACGGCAGATTCTCTACGTGCATGTGCTGCGCACGCTGCTTCGAAACGAAGACCCGTGGAAGGACGAGGAGGTGGTGGCCTTCGTCGAGGACGGCGAACTCGACGACTACCGCGGCCGGTCCAACATCACCCACGCCATCCTGCATGCGCAGTTTGAAGACATGCGGCGCGAAAACGAGGCGGGCCGTCTGAACGACATCCGGCTCCAGTCCCTGGACAGCACCCTCTTCGAGCTCCTCGCCATCCAAGGCGGCTGTGAGCGCATCAAGAAGACGCCCTTCCCGCGGGGCTACGGCTTCGTCGCCGAACGACTGATCATCGCCTTCGGCTTCTTACTGCCCTTCGGCCTGGTCGAGTCGATGGGATGGTTGACCATCCCGATGAGCGTCCTGGTCTGCATGGGATTCCTCTTGATCGGCGAGGTCGGTCGCGTCCTCGAAGACCCGTTCACTCTGAACTGGCCTTCGCTTCCCCTCTTTGCCCTCTCGAAGACGATCGAGCTGAACCTCAGAGACATCCTCGGCGAACGGGAGCTGCCGCCGGGGCCGGTCCCGGACGCAAAGGGCATCTTGATGTAGCGCCCAACTGGGCCGAAGAGAGTCGAATCAGCTCGCGGAAGTGACGCAGATGCCGGCCGAGGTGCAGTTCACCACGAACTCGGTCCCGGTGGTCCCGTCGTCGGCGAGGGTCGAGTTGGGGATGCAGTCACACTCCGGAGCGCCGAGGTTGCAGGCGTCCTCGATGGTCGTGAAGCGGTCGAACTCGGTGCGACGTATCCCCTGAGCCTCTACGCTTCCGCAGCAATCTACCCGGTGCATGGCGATGGTGCATTCCGCGTCGGTCGTGCAGGTATTGTCGAACTCCGGGAAGCGTTCGTCGCAGGTCTCGCACTCGAGCTCGAACTCGCAGCAAACAGTTGTCGAAGGGATCCAGTTACACCCGTCGACATGGGGCGGGTACGCACAGCGGACAGCGGAGCAATCGACGATGCCGCCGTCTGCCACCCCAGCGTCCTCGCAGACGAGGTTGCCGCAGCCGCACGGCTCGTCGAAGAGGTAGTCGCAACCCGGCGGCGGCGGAGCGCAGTCACCAATCAGCCCACCGCAGCTGTCGCAAACGATCTCTCCGCACGAACAAGCGTCACCTCCATCATAGAAGCATCCCTCGGGCGGAGCGGGGCACGGGGGCGGCACGCAGCTATCGAGGGAGCCGCCGTCCCGTCGGGCGCTGTCCGGCACCGAGGAGGCGTCTTCGACCCCGTGGCTGGAGGTACATCCGAAGGCCACGAGGACCAAGGCCGAGCTGAGGAGGAGTCGCATGACCTCGCGAACAGCAACAAACGTGCCCCTCCGTTTCTCCCGAGCCTTCGCGCGTTTCACGGGTCGTCGACGCCGAGATCGCGACGAAGGCGCACGGTGCAGGCGCACGGTGTCAGGAGACGTGGCCCCATGTGGCACATCCCTTTTCGCTAGTGCGTGATTCATAGTCACGGCAGGGAGGATCGCGACGGGCCGTGGTTTCCTCGCAAGGAAGGAGGCCGAAGGAAATGCACCGCATTTTCGAGGTTTCCTGACGCCGCGAGGGAGCCGCGGAACGAGCGAGGAACCTTCCGTGACTGTGAATCGCGCGCTAGAGCTCGCTCAAGGGCGGCGGGGGCGGGACCGGGAGGTCGGTGGTGTCGAGGTTGGTGCCGTTGTCGACGTAGCGCACGTCCGTGGTGAGCCTGCCGAAGTCGTAGCCCGGCACCTGCACGCACGCGCCGATGGTGCTGCCACGGACGGTGCCATGGTCGAGGTCGAGCTGACCCATCACGGCGAGCTGGATGCCACACAGGTCGGCGTCTTCCACGAGGAAACGGCTCATCGTCATCGACGAGTTCGCGACCAAGACCCCCACTCCGAAATCCTCGCCGGGGCAGGTCGTCTGGGCACAACTCTGCGGACGTACGTTCCGAACGACCATGTCGGTCACGGTCACGAAGCCCGCACCGTCAGCCACTCCGAAGCCGACTTCATAGGAGTTGTCGATGAGGACCCGGGTGACGCGGCCCTCGGCGCCCTGCTGATAGGCAATGCCGCGCCCACCGCGGCCGCCTTCAGCCTCCGGGAGGGTGTCGCGGATGGTGAGGTCGGTCAGGTCGAGGTGCGCGTTGGTGCTGGCAAACACCGCGAGGTCGTGGTTTTCGAGGAGAAGCGCGCGCTCGACGGTCACGATCGCGTCCTCCACATCGAGGCCGCGGCCATAGCGACCCTCGAAGTTTGCTTGGGTGCGTCGCACGACGAGGTCCCGAATGCCGACCGGCCCGGCCTCGAACACGGTCATGCCCAGGTAGCGGTTGTTGTCGAGGACGATCCGGTCGAGCTCGGCCGTCGCGGCGCTCTGGATCTGCAGGCCGATGCCCATGCTCCCATCCGCCAGACGGCCGCGTGAATCGGAGATTACGAGGTCACTCGCGGTCAAGGTCGACCCTTCGCTGATCAGGGCGCCGGTCTCGCTATTGTTCGTGAGCACGACGCGACGGGCGGCGATCGCCGCTTCCCCCTGAACCTCGATGCCGTGACCGCCGTGCTGGTCCCGCGTCTCGGAGTCGGTGTCGCGGACCACCGAATCCTCGATGTCCAAGGTGGCGGCGGCGTTGACGTAAATCCCGACATCCCGGTTTCCCGAAACCAGGCAACGCGTGAGCCGACCTTCGGCGCCGGTCTCCATGTTGAGCCCGCGACCGAACTGACCCGTACCGGTGGGCAGATTGTCGCGAATCGTCGAGTCCTCGAGGACGAAGAGGGTGCCGGCCCCCGACACGATGCCGCCGGCCCCGTGGTTCTGCTCGATCGCGCTCTCGGTGAGGGTGAGGGATGCCCTACCGCTGACGACCACCCCTATGCCCGGGGCTGCGCCCGGGGCGGTCCCGAAGACGAGCACCCTGGCGAGGCTCACGGTCGTGCCTGCGCCCCCGACGAGGAGCCCGGCGAGAACCGCCCCGTCGATGACGACCTGCTCTCCGGCGACGGTTGCGCCGCCGCGGGCCGAGATCCCGGGACCGCGCCCGGCGACGCCCACGAGGTCTCGAATCACGACTCTTCGCAAGGCCACGTGAGCGCCGCTGTCGGCGACGACGCCGACGGCGGTCGTTCCGGTGACGACGACGTCTTCGAGGGTGAGGCCCCGGCCCGCGCCGATGACCGAAATGCCCGCCCCGGCGCTCGGACCGACGCGGAGGTTCGTCACCGTCACGGTGCCGGCGGTGACGCTCACCGCCGGCGCAGTCACGCCCGCGTCTCCCGTGATGACGACTTCGTCTACGCAGGCTCCGCGGAGGGTTACGCCCCCCGGCACCGCGACGCTCTCGGGATAGGTGCCACGACCGATGGCGATCACATCTCCCGCCGACGCCGCGGCGACTGCTTCGGCGATGGTCGACCAGGGGTCCGCGCGGGTCCCGGTACCGCCCGCCCCGGCGCTCACCCACCAGGTGGTCGCTCCCCCGGCCATCTCGGCGGGCAGTCCGTCGGCGGGGCAGGCGGTCCCGACCCGCTCACATCCAGGCGTGCCCACGAAGTGCGCATCGGCCCCGGAGCACGCCGCGCGTCCGCCGGCAGGCCACGGGTCGCAGAGCTCGAGCCCGTCATCGGTCATGACCGAGCGGTAGCCGCTGGGACAAGGCCCGAACACCGGGGCCGCCGCTTCCATGGGAGGCATCGGCGGCGAAGGCTCGCCGTCGGTCGTGGCGTCGGGTGCCGCGTCACCCGCGTCCGGGCCAGCGTCGAGGCCGGCATCCCCCCTCGAATCCGCGTCTCCGCAGCCCGCCAGAGCCAAGAACAAAGCCAAGAGCAGGGCCACGAAAGAAGCGAAGAACGCGAGGTGCGAGGGCATCGCCCGAGGGTAACAGAGCGGATGCTGGTACGGCGCTGGGGAGAAGTCGGCGCCGCTGCACCCGAGCGGCTCGCGATGTGACATCGAGCAGGATCTCATTCTGCCTGGGCGCCGCGCCCCACCGCGTGCCGACGATCACGAATTGTCCTTTGTTTCCTGATGGCATGTCGCCTGCATTCCAGATCGACCGAACCCTCACCGGGAGAATTCAGGAGCACACGATGGACACGATGAACAGCAGGGACCGCGGCTTTCTTCTTTCGCTCGGAGCGCTTTCGCTCTGGCCCGTGATCTATGTCGGGCTCTTCTTCGTCTTCGTCATCGCGACGATGGGCGGAGGTGGTGCCGCCTTCGACCAACTCTTTCCCATCGTGTTCGCGGTGCACGCGGCGACAGCGGTTCTCGGCATGATCCTCGTCATCGGATACGCCGTGCACGCGCTCACCGATCGTCGGCTGCCGACCCAGGAGCGCTTGCTCTGGGGCATCCTGCTCTTCGTGGGCAACATCCTCGCCGTGCCGGCCTACTGGTACCTGCGCGTCTGGAAGGGCAGCCCCGAGCTCACGACCGACTGATTCGCGGGCGTCGAGGACCTCACCGAGACTGTTGTGCGGCTGCGCCCCCGTGGGATAAGCGCAGTCGATGGTCGAGGCCCTACCCGAGTGGTTGACGATGGTGCTCGGCAGCCTCGTCTGCCTGGCGATGCCGTTCGTCCTCTTCTGGATGATTTGGGAGCTGGGGCGCAGCGCGCGCGGCATCGCGCAGGGTCTCGCGGGGGGACCCGGCGGTGCGTGCCGGGAGCTCGGGCTGACGTTGACGACCCAGGGCGCGCTCTCGGGCACCGCCGAGGGCGTCTTCGAAGGTCACCCGGTGCGGGTCTCCTGGGTCGTCGGCCCCCAGCGCGGATTCGACGCCGACGAGCAAGTGACCCGCGTGGCGGCAGCGGTGACTCCGCCCCTCGGCGTCGGGCTCGAGGCGACGGAGGGCGGCACCGCGGGCAGCGGCATCGGCTGGCCCGAGTTCGAAGAGCACATGGCCGTGAGCGCGACCGACGCCGCCGGTGCCCGGGCGGCCCTCGGTCGGGCCGGGGCGGCGCTCTGGAGCGTGCTCGGCGGGCCCGGGCAAGTCGTAGTCGATGATACGGCGGTAACCGTGGTGCTTCCCGGGGTCGGGGCCGGGCGAGCCGAACTCGAGGCCGCGTTGCGGCGCGCGACGACCGCGGCGCTGGCGCTTTCGACCGGTTGAGCGGGTAAGCTCGCGGCCGAGACCGATCTCCACCATCGCCCGTCGGACCGAACCATGCCTCTCGAAGCCTGCCGCTCCTGTTCGCGACACATCCGCATCGCCGAGTCGGTGTGCCCCTTCTGTGCCGCGCCGGTCCTCACCGGGTTCGCCGAACGCTCGAGGCGCCGGGTGCTCCCCGTGGGGCGCATCGGCCGGGCGGCGTTTCTGGCCTGGGGCACGACGGTCGGGGCGCTAGCCTGCGCGGACGGCGGCGGGGACAACTCGAGCGCGCCCTCGAGCGTCGCCGTACCTGACGAATCCGAAGCCGCAGCGACCCTCACCCCCGTCGAGAGCGCAGCCGACGAGCTCAATGAGCAGGCCGAAGGCCAGGCCCAGCAAGCCCAGCAGGCGCGGGCGAGAGCCACCGCAGCCGAGGAAGCCGCCGCGCAGGCAGAGGCGAGAGCCGAGGAATCCGAAGAAGCAGCCGAGGCCGCCGCTGAGGCGAGCCCCATGCGGCGTCGGCGGGGGCCCCGCATGCCCCCCGAAGGTGGCAACGTGCCCCTCTACGGCTCGCCCAGCTTCTAGAGCGTGCCTCGCGCTCGGGACCGGGCGAGCGATCGAGTGTACGATACCGGTCGATGGCGCACCGTGCATTGCTGGCGGCACTGATGCGCGCGCTCCTCCTGGGTAGCGTCGGCTGCCAGACCGTCCTCGAGGCCAACGCTGGCTACTCGGCGGCCGTCACGGGGCCCGACCGCCGGCACCGCGGCGCCCTCAACCTGCGCTGGGCGATCGGCGCCGTCGACGACACCCCGGGTTCCGGGGAGCCCCTCGAACACCGCCACCTGCTCGTCGACATCCAGGTCCTCAGGCTTCCGGGTAGGGGATGGTTCGGGCCGCGTCGCCTTCCCCGCCGGAGGCCTCTACGCTTGGGTCGGAGACCGGGAGATCGCCTATCTGACCCTCGCCGCGGGGCTCTCGCTCTTCGATGTCGGCTGGGGGGTGAGCGACGGCTTCGGCATGTTCAGCCCCCACGGTGAGGTCGGGGGCACCCTGCTCATCTACGATGAACTCGCCCTCACAGCCCATGTCGGCCTCGAATACCCGGTGCGCTTTTCCGGGCCCGCCGAGGAGCTTTGCCTCGTCACCGGGATCGGCCTCGCCCTATCGATCTTGTGATGCGGGCGCGATCTATCCACCACTTGTACAGTGTTCTGTTCAGTGATAGATCATGGTGCCTGGGATGGTGGTTGAGGCGGTGGCCGGAACCCCGAAGAACCCAATCCGAGACCCGTCCCGGCCTGTGGGTAACTCCGGGATAAACCTGTGTGTAGGTGGTGTGGGTAATTGGGGGATGGTTCTATCCACACTAATCCACTGTTCTGTCCACGGGCTGAAGGGGTTGCTTTCTTTTGTAATCCCAAGTAGTTCGGTCACTGGATCCCCAATCCACAGCTATTACGACGACGACGTTAATTTAAATTACTGGATCTAGATCCCCTCGGTATTTGGGGAATGGTGGACTGATGGAGCTGACCATCTCCAAGAAAAGCTTTCTGCGCGGACTCGCTCGCACCCATGGGGTCGCGGACCGCAAGAGCTCCATGCCGATCTTGTCGAACATCCTCCTCACCGCTGAGGAGGACGGCACGCTGCGGCTCTCGGCGACAGACCTCTACCTCGGGGTCAGCGCGATCGTGAAGGCCGACGTCAAGGAGCCCGGCGTCATCGCGGTTTCTGCGCGCACTCTCTTCGACATCGTCAAGAACCTCCCCGAGGGTGAGGTCACCTGGACCGTGGGCGAGAACCAGGCGGCAGAGATCCGCTGCGGCAAGGTCCGCTACAAGATCCCCGGCATGCCCGGCGACGACTTCCCGCCGCTGCCGAACCCCGGTGACACGGAGTTCGCGGACATCGACGCGAACCTGCTCGGAAACCTCATCGCCCACACCCAGTTCTCGATGTCCAGCGACGACACCCGACCGCACCTCGCCGGGGCCCTCTTCGAAGGGGATGGCAAGGTCGTGCGCATGGTCACCACCGACGGCCACCGCTTATCCAAAGCCGAGGTCAAGCAGGGCGATGGCGCGACCATGCTCAACTTTTCGATGCTGGTGCCCAACAAGGGCATCAGTGAGCTCAAGCGCCTCATCGAAGACAGCAAGGCCGACAAAGAGAAGAAGCCGACCGTGGCCATCTGCACCACCGGGGGCAACGCCTTCTTCAAGCGCGAGGACATCCAGCTTTCGGTGAAGCTCGCCGACGAGCAGTTCCCGCCCTACGCCAAGGTCATCCCTTCCCAGAAGGGCAACAAGGTCCGCATGGGCCGCAATCAAATCATCGAGGCCCTGCGTCGCATCAGCCTCGTCGCCAACGACAAGAGCGGCGGCGTGCGTCTGCAGATCGTCGCGGGCAGCCTGAAGATCACCAGTGAGAATCCAGACGTCGGCGAGGGCTCCGAAGAGCTCGACATCGACTACGCCGGGGACGACGTGACCATCGGCTTCAATGCTCGCTATTTGCTCGATGCCCTCAGCTGCCTCACCTCGGACGACGTTTGTCTCGAGATCAGCGGTGAGCTCGACCCCGGTGTGGTGAAGCCCGAGTCCGAGGACGTGGACTTCGTCGGCGTCATCATGCCGATGCGCATCTAGTCACGGCAGTTGGCTGAGGTCGTGTCGCTCCAGCCGCCCGAAACGCGCCAAACGCCCGAAGCGCCCAAGCCTCTGCGTATCGATCGCCTCCGGGCGGCGAACTTTCGCAACCTCGTTCAGATGGCCCTCGAGCCCGGGCCAGCTTTCAACGTCATCCATGGGGACAACGGCGCTGGAAAGAGCAGCGTGCTCGAGGCGGCCCACTACCTCGCCTCCTTGCGTTCGTTTCGGGGCGCCAAGGCGGCGGACCTCATCACCCTCGGCGAAGGCCAGGGGCTGATCGAAGCGCGCATCTCCGGCGGTCCCGCACCGCGCACCTATCGGGCGGTCCTCGACCGAAGTCGGGCTCGCAAGCTCACCCTCGACGGCAAGCGGCCGCGATCGATTGGCTCCTGGCACGCGTCGGTGCAGATGGTGCTCTTTCACCCCGGCCACCTGACCCTCGCGTCCGGCGGGGCCGACGCCCGGCGGGTCTTCCTCGACCGAGTCCTCGAGCAGATGGATCCGACCTACGGCTCGACCCTCGCGAGCTATCAGAAGGCTCTGCGCAGCCGGAACCGTTTGCTCAAGATGGACAACGCCGACCCCCGGGCCATCAAGGCCTTCGACGAGCTCCTCGCGTCGGCCGGCGCCATCGTGGGCCAGACCCGGGCGCGCCTCGTCGCCGACATCGCGCCCCTCACCGAAGCGGCGTTCCGCGACGTCGTCGGCGAAGAGATACCCCTCGAAGTACGCTACCGGCCCCGGGTCGAACCGACCGTCGAGGGCATTCGCCGAGCTCTCGACCGGGCGTTCCGCAAAGATCTCGCCCGAGGCTTCACCGCTGACGGTCCCCACGGGGATGACCTCGCCCTCGAATTCGCCGCTCGGGCCCCGGCCCGCTACCACGCATCTCAAGGCCAACACCGAGCCATCGTCCTCGGCCTCAAAGTAGCCGAGCTCGAAGTTTTGTCCCGGCGCACCGGAAGCGTGCCGATTCTTCTCCTCGACGACGTATCGAGCGAACTCGACCGCACCCGCAACCGTCGGTTCTTCGCCCTCCTGGCGCGCCTCGGAGGCCAGGTCTTCCTGACGACCACCCACCCCGAGTTCATCCTCCTCGAAGAAGACCGGGTCGACTTCGCCGTAATCGA
>QMMC01000142.1 GCA_003647065.1 Deltaproteobacteria bacterium
CGACTAGTCGGCAAGAAGGCGGTACGTCGACGTCAGTCGACGAGGAGCTGGATTGACGACTAGTCGGCAAGAAGGCGGTACGTCGACGTCAGTCGACGAGGAGCTGGATTGACGACTAGTCGGCAAGAAGGCGGTACGTCGACGTCAGTCGACGAGGAGCTGGATTGACGACTAGCGCGCATCCGGTTGCTCGCCCGTAGAAGTGCGACAAAGCTCCCGCCATCGTGTCTGAGTCTGAAGCAAAGAAGGCCAACCCCGCGGGGCTGACCACAGATGCGCCGAAGGGCCCACCGCCGGTCACTCAGGCGCCCATAGGGGAGCCCATCGACCCGAGCGCGGTGCGCGCCGCGACCGAGCTCCTCGAGCGAGTCGTCGAGGACCGACGGTTGCTCGTTCCCATCGACGAGCCCCTCCGGCGGCGCCTGCTCATCGCCTCAGGCCGGGTCTCGCGGCCGACCAAAGACGAGCTACGCCACTTCCACCGGGCGTATAGGCGCGAGCGCCAACGCGCTCGGCGTCGCAAGCAGGAAGCGCTGCTCGACCAAACGGGCATCCGCGAGAAGCGCCGAGAGGACGTCTTCGTCACGCCCGCCCTCGAAGCCGGCGCCGCCGCGGCCGAGGCGACCCTGCCGGTGGACCAATGGACCCTCCTGGACGATCCGCGCAATTGCTACGTCTGCAAAGAAGACTTCACGCGGCTGCACTTCTTCTACGACCAGATGTGCCCGACCTGCGCACCCTTCAACTTCGAGAAGCGGTCGCAGGTCGCGGACCTCCGGGGCCGCGTCGCGCTCCTGACCGGGGGCCGGGTGAAGATCGGCTATCAGACCGGCATCTTGCTCCTGCGGGCTGGGGCTGAGCTCATCGTCGCCACGCGATTCCCGAGAGACGCCGCAAAGCGATACGCAGCGGAAGAAGACTACGAGGACTGGAGTTCGCGCCTGCACATCTACGGCATGGACCTGCGCCATACGCCGAGCGTGCAGATCTTCGCCGACGAGTTGGTCGCGAACCACTCGCAGCTCGACTTCATCGTGCACAACGCCTGCCAGACCGTACGGCGCCCCTCGGGTTGGTATGGGCACCTCCTCGAGGCCGAGGAGGACCACAGCGCCCTTCCCGCCAATGCCTCCTCGACGATCGAGCGCCACGACGCCTTCCGCATACGCCTGCGTGAGCGCGGCATCGGCGGCAAGGCGGTCGGCCTCGACGCGGCACCCCTGCTATCGCAGGTCGCGCTCCTCGCAGAGGACCTCGACCACTCGGAGGCGCTCTTCCCGAAGGGCGCCCTCGATCAGGACCTCCAGCAGGTGGACCTCCGGGCCATCAACAGCTGGCGCCTGCCCCTCGCCGAGGTGCCCACCGTCGAGTTGCTCGAGGTCTTCCTGGTGAACGCCGTCGCCCCCTTCGTGCTCAACGGGCGCCTCAAGCCCCTCATGCTGAAGACGCCCACCCGGGACAAGCACATCGTGAACGTCTCGGCGATCGAAGGGCAGTTCTACCGCTCCCACAAGACGGACAAGCACCCCCATACCAACATGGCCAAGGCCGCCCTCAACATGATGACGCGGACCTCGGCGATGGATTACGTCAACGACGGCATCCACATGAACAGCGTCGACACGGGGTGGGTCACCGACGAAGACCCCGTCGAAATAGCCGCCCGCAAGCGCGCGGAGCACCGATTCCACCCGCCCCTCGACATCGTCGACGGCGCGGCGCGCATCCTCGACCCCATCTTCGATGGGCTCAATACCGGCAATCACGTCTGGGGCAAGTTCCTCAAGGACTACAAAGTCGCGAAGTGGTGAGTGAGGCGTGGGAGTTCCTTCGGCCCTAACCGCTGCCCGGCTCTTTGCCAGCGTGAGTCGCCTGCACATCGTGGCGATTGCCACGTTGGGCACGTTCACCTTCGGCTGGCTCTTCACGGGCGCTTACCCCTGGCTCCTAGCGGCCATCTGCGCCGTCGACTGGTTCGTCGTCAACCTGCTGAACCGCGTCGTCGACCTCCAAGAAGACAAAGCGAACCGCATCGTCGGCACGGGCTTCGTCGAGCAGAACCGGCGACTCTTGATGGTGGTCGGCTTCGGCGCCCTCTTCGCGTCGTTCATCGGGACCTATCTGGTGGTGCCCGAAATCACCGGACTGCGCCTCGCCTATCACGCCCTCGGGCTTAGCTACAACTGGCCCCTCTTGCCCGGAAAGCGCCGCATCAAGGAGCTCTACTTCTTCAAGAACACCGCCTCGGGCATGGGCTTCATCATCACCGTCTTCCTGTACCCGCTGGCCTCCATCGGCTGGTCCCTCGCGGGAGCCCCAGCGGGCGTAACGACGGCGACGGTCGTACTCTCCGCGGCGTTCTTCCTAACCTTCGAGCTCAGCTACGAGGCCATCTACGACCTCCGCGATGCCGAGGGCGACGCCGAAGCCAACGTGCGCACCTACGCCGTCGTCCACGGCGAAGCCGGGGCCCTGCGCATCATCGATGCGTTGATCGCCACTTCGATTGTGGTGCAACTCGTAGGCTACGGCGCCGGGCTCCTGCCCTGGCGATTCTTCATCATGGTGGTCGCGCCGGTGGCGCAACTGTTCTTGTACAAGCGGGCTCATCGGCGGGGCCTGACCAGCAAGGACTGCATCTCGCTCACCTGGCTGGGCGCCGGGATGCTGCTCGCCTATCACCTGTGGGTCATCGCGGGCCTGCCCGGGGTCGGGGTCTGACCATGGCGACGATGGAGCTCTTCTGCGCCGTGATCGTCGGCCTCTACGTCGCGGTGAAGTTGAAGCGGAGCGATGCGCGAGGTGCGTTCCTCGCGCGCATGGCGTTCTTGGTCGCCGCCGGTTGGCTCGGCGAAAACACCATCATCCACGCCTACGGTTTCTATCAGTACAGCCCCGAGTGGAGCGTCTTCATCGACCGCGTGCCCCTCATGGTCATCCTGGTTTGGCCGATGGTCATCCACTCGGCCTGGGACCTGGCCCGAGCGCTCACGACCCGCCACGTGGCCTTGGTCGGCGCCGCCATCGTGCTCGCCGACGCGTCGCTGATCGAGCCCATCGCGGTCCAGGCCGGCCTGTGGTCGTGGAACCACCCGGGCCTCTTCGAGGTCCCGCCGATTGGCATCCTGGGTTGGGCCCTCTTCGCCTGGGCGTGCCTAGTGGCGTTTCAGGCACAGCGCCCCTGGGCCGCGGTTTTGGCCGCCCCGGCCTTCGCCCACGCGTCCCTCTTCGCGTGCTGGTGGGTGTTCTTTCGCTGGGTCGACGGCACCGTGGCGCCGTGGCCGGTGGTGACCGTCGCCTGGGTGCTTTCGGTCGGTCTCGGGGTACACGCCATGCGCTCACATCTCCGAGACCGCCTCACGCTCAGCGACATGCTCTTGCGCATGCCGGGCGCCCTCTTCTTCTTCGTCCTCCTGGCGATGCATGGGCGAGAGCTGCCCGCCCTCGTCGCCTACGCGGTCGCCTTTGCTCCGCCCTACCTGGCCATGACACCTTGGACTGGGCGAACTCCGCCCGAAACCGCCGCCAGTGAGTCCAGCGCACACATGACCAAGAGCTAAAGGCGGTGCCTCGTTGCCGGGATGCGAGCCGTCCGCCCACCCGGCGTCCGTGTCACGACCGGCGCCCTCCCCCCCCTGACGCCTCGCCCTGAGCTACACTCGGGTCATGCGAATCACAGGGGCACTCTTGGTTTCTTCGATGCTCTTCATCGGTGCATGTGGCGACGACTCGACGCTAGCCGACTCGGGCGTCGATGGGGCGACGGACGCCGGGGGCGACGGCGGGTCCGACGCGGCCTCCGACGCCTCCACGGACGCGGCTTTGGACGCGACCCCGGATGCATCTTCAGATGCGTCTTCGGATGCGGCCTCCGACGGAAGCGCAGACGCCACCGTCGACGGCGGCGCGTGCGCCACTTGCATCGGCGCAGACCTGACCTGGGGGCCCACGGGAGGCTTCGTAGCGTCACGGCGAACGTCGGTCCTGGCGCCGTGCCGCACCTACACCCTCACCGAGTTGGTCTTCGGCTCCCCGGACGAAACTCGGGTCTGCACCAACGACGTGCCCTGTGGGACAACCGCTGCGGTCGAGATAGCAGACGTCCTCGCCGCCCTCGCCCACGCCGATGTCGTGGCCGCCTTTGCAGCCGCTCCGGTGACCTACGGCCGGGACCTGAGGCCGGTGGATGGGACCATCTTCCAGGTGTCACAGTCCGGGGCGACGTTCCTGGTGGGGTCGCCGTGTACTGGCACCGGCACCTGCCTGCCCATCCCCTCGGGGGTACAAGCGTTGGTCGACCTGCTGCAAGCCCTCGACGCCGAGCGCCTGACCGAGCGCGACTGCACGACCGTCTTTCCCTGAACGGCGACTGCGCTTCAGCCCGTTCGCCGACGGCGGACCAGCAGGGCTAATACGACCCCGACAAACCCGAGGCCGCCCGCGGGCTCACCGGCGGTACCGCAACCGCAGCCGCTCGTCGCATCCAGGGCGGCGCCGGCGTCCGGCGAAGCATCACCGCCCGCATCCAGAGTGCCCGAATCGACACCGCCAGCGTCTGCTGGCGGCGGGGGTGGCGGCGGCGGATCGATCGCCGGTTCGGGAAGCATACCGAGGGGAGGACACGTCATCTCATCCGAACAGTCGACTTGGAAACGATGGCTGTGCATTCCCGTCGTCACCGACCCGTCGACGAGGGTCGCGCCAGCTGCGAGGGCGGCTGTGTACCAAGCCCCCGGGACGAGGTCCGCGTCGGGCTGGAAGCGCACGATGCGCGATGTCCCCTCCCCGCCCCACCGCGTATAGGCCAAGGTGAAGGGATGGGGCACGGCCGCGTCATCGACGAAGGTCCCGGTCGCCGACCCGTTCTGCACAGCCTTGCCGAGGACCAACGTCACCCAACTCGCGACGCTCGTAGCTTCGGCCGTGCGCAGCCTCCGGGGCGCGTCGGGCCACGCGTGAATCACGACCTCGGAATCATCGAAGCGTCCGTGCAGGCGCTGCCAAATGGCCTCGAGGTAGAGCGCCGTGGGAACGATTTCAGCGCGCAGGCTGCCCGCAACGCCAGCGTCGAGGTAGTGAGCCGCTGCCCAAGGGATGACCGGCCGGTACATCTCGCCGTTCGCCTCGGCGATGGAGGGACCGATGACGTCGTTCACGTAGATCCCCAGATTGCCGACGCTGTGGCGGATCACCTCGGCGTCGACGTCCTCGGAGAGCCCCACAAAGAGCGGCAAGAGATCGTCGATGGGCACGTAGTCGCTCGGCACCATCCAGAAGTAGCCGTCTTGAACGAGGAAACCGTCGGTCCCCGGGTCCGCTTCGGCCTGACCCGCCCCGTCGCGCTCCTCGACCTCGTAGAGGAACGTCGAGTCGAAGAGTTCGTCCTGGAGGCCGTGGGCGGCGCAGCCCATCAGGAAGGCGACGATGAGACGCTCCTCCCGGGTGTCGTAGGTCGGGCCGTAGGTAGCGCGCACCCGCTGGATGAAGTCCTCGATGAACGGCTCCCAGTGGGCGTGCTCGCCGTAGGCCCGGGCCTGGTCCTCGAGCGCCGCGTCGGTCGCGGCGTAGCCCGAATCGGGAAACGCGGCGCCCATCAGGGCCGCCCCGCGCATCTCTGGGTCCGAGAGCAGCGTCCGGACCTCTCCGCTCGCCAAGGCGTCGATCGCCCAGCCCGTCACATGCACATGCCCGTGTACGCCGTGGGCTGTAGCGGTGGCAGGCACGGCAACCGTGAGCAGCCCCACCGCGACGACGCGCGCGACGAAACGGACGAGACCCCGAAGCGTCACCCGCAGGTCCCCGGAGCGTCCGGGCTATCGCACATCACGCCGCATCCGCAGATCGAGGCGCCCGTACAGGTCATGCCCACCGCGCAATCACCGTCGGCCCAGCACTCGCCGGCGGCCGGCGGGTCCTGACAGACACCGTCTCCCATGAGCCGGCACTCGGCGGCGTAGCAGCTCGCCCCGCCCGCGCAGTCGGCGTCATCGAGGCAGCACCCGGTCTCCGCACCGACCAGGCAGGTATCGTCCACTTCGACGCAGTAGCCGTCCCCGGTGCTCGCCTCCCGACAGACGAGGTCACCGCAGCACGTATCGCCTCGGTCGCAGCGCGCGCTCGCGGCGATGCAGCCCGCATCCGATGCGGCGTCGCCGGCAGCATCTCTCGCTCCGGTGTCGGCGGCACTCCCGTCACCGACCCCGGTGTCCACCGCGGTCCGGGTGTCGTCGCCACAGGCTCCCAAGAGCGCGACGACGACCAACACCGCCAAAACATCCAAGACGAAAAATCTGGATTTCTCGAAGAAAACGAACATGCGCCCATAGTACCGGGCTCCGGGAGTCGCGTCAGCGGGTTGGGGTCGCACCGGGACGGTGGCATCCTCCGGCGCCGGGCGTACTTCCCGCGTCCACCCACGGAGCACCCACGAATGAGCCAACGCAAGCGCCTCGCCATCCTCGCCGGCGGGGGTCCCGCCCCCGGCATCAACGCCGTCATCGGCGCCGCGACCATCCGCGCCAATCTCGAAGGCATGGAGGTCGTGGGCCTCCGAGACGGCTTCAAGTGGATCATGCAGGGCGACATCGACCACGTGATGCCGCTGACCACCGAACAAGTCAGCCGTATCCACTTCCGCGGTGGCTCCTTCCTCGGGATCTCCCGGGCGAACCCCACGAGGGACCCGGAACACCTCGAACAGACGGTCATTTCGCTGCTCCGGCTCAACGTCTCGATGTTGGTCACCATCGGCGGGGACGACACGGCGTTCTCGGCGATGAAGCTCGAGGAGAAGGCGGCGGGACGCATCAAGGTGGTGCACGTACCCAAGACCATCGACAACGACCTCGAGCTTCCGTCGCACACCGACACGTTCGGCTATCAGACGGCGCGCCACGTCGGCGTCCAGACCGTCAAGAACATCATGGTCGACGCCAACACGACGTCGCGCTGGTACTTCATCATCGCCATGGGTCGCAAGACGGGGCATCTGGCCCTAGGCATCGGCAAGGGGGCCGGCGCCACCCTGACCCTCGTCCCCGAAGAGTTTCCGGAGGGAACGGGGAGCTTCCGAGATATCGTCGACACCCTCGTCGGCGCGATCATCAAGCGCCTCAGCTATGGTCGCGAAGACGGCGTGGCGATCATCGCCGAAGGCGTGGTCCTCGGCCTCAGCGCCGAGGAACTGGGCCAGGTCGAGGAAGCAGAGCGCGATGAGCACGGGCACTTGCGCATCGCCGAGGTGAGCATCGGCGAAGTGCTCAAGGCCGCGGTCCAGCGCCGCCTCGCGGAGTTCGACATCAAGACCACCATCGTCGCCAAGAACGTCGGCTACGAACTGCGCTGCGCCGACCCCATCCCCTACGACATGGAACTCTGCCGCGACCTCGGCTACTGCGCCGCGAAGTACCTCCTCGACGGGGGCAACAGCGTCATCATCTCCATGGAGGGAAGCGTCTTCCGGCCCATTCCCTTCGCGACCATGATCGACCCGGAGACCGGCCGCACTCGGATCCGGTCCGTCGAGCTCGATTCCCATCGTTACGCCATCGCCCGGCGCTACATGATTCGCCTACGCCGCGACGATTTCGAGGACCCCCACGAGCTCGCGCGTTTTGCCGCCACCTGCCGCATGACCCTCGACGAGTTCCGCGACCAGTTTAGCCGCCTCGTCGCCAACGAACCGCCGCCCCTGCACTTCAACGTGGGCGACTACGGCCGAGCCTCGCGCCCACCGACCGCGATGGAGGCCCCAACAGAGCAGCCAGTGCAGAAGGTACAGGCGAAGGAAGAGACGTAGGGGCACTCCTACACTGCCCCACAGGACGGCACACATCGCCGCCCACGGCCAAGAAGGTCGAAAGAGGTTGTCGGTCCGCGAGGTGCGCTGAGCCGGTAGCATGAGGCCTCACCCGAGGTCTCGGCATGAGCTATCGCGCGCTTCTTCTCCTCCCCCTTTGGTCCGTCGTCTGCCTGCCCGCCCTCGTCGGGTGCGGAGACGACGCACCCGCTAACCCCGACGCGTCCCTTCCCCTGGACGCACGCGTCGAAGTAGTGGGCGCACCAGCGGTGAACCTCCGATACGGAGCAACGACGAACCTCACGGTGCGCTACGTCGACTCGGGCGGCACGCCGCTCGCGGGCGCCCTGCTCGAGTGGGCCATCGTCGGCGAAGCGGCCGGCGCCCAGCTCGCGGCGCTGCAAGCGACGACCAACGCCGACGGCATCGCGGAGATGACCCTGACCGCGGGGGCGAGCGATACGCTCTTCACGGTGGAGATCACCCCGCCGGTCGGCACCGGCGCGACCTTCGACATCGCCGTCGCCGACACCGACCTCGGCAGCATCACAGTCAACATGACCTACCCGGGCTCACGCGCGCTCATCCGCTTCGATGCCTTCCTCTTCGATGGTGAAGATTGCGCTGCCATGGACCCCGCCGCCCTGCCTACGCCCCTACGCCCGGCGTCCATCGTCAGTGACCTCACCGCCCGCCCCGCCTTCGCCGGAGTCGCACCGGGCGCGACCTACGCAGTCGCCGTAGTCGCGAGCACCGGGACCAATGTGGCGGCGTACGGATGTGCGGACCGAGTCGTGGTCACCGCGGATGCCGACACGCCCGTGGACGTGGCCCTCCGGGACGTGGCCCTACCGGCCAACTTCGTCGGTGTATGGGACCTCGACAACCGCTTCGACTTCGGCGACGCGGTCCCCCCGTCGGTGGAGACCTTCCTCGATGTCATCGGCGAGCTCGCCGACGACGACGTCACGGACAGCGCCGGCGACCCGAGCTTCGAGCTGAGCGACGACGACGGAGACGGAATCTCCCCGGAATATGGAGTCGACCCCGGCGCCTTCGTGATCGACGCGACCATGGACCAGACCTGCCACTGGGAGTGCGTAGGGTCCGAGGACTACGCCTCCTGCTCCGAACTGAACCATTCCCTCGGCGACCTCGAGCTCATCTACACGGAGAATTTCCAGACCTGGGACGGCGCCCAGTCACGCTTCCGCGGCGGGTGCGGCTCCTGGGAATACATAGTCGGCGACGCCCAGACCATGGTGAACGACCAGGTAGCGGCAGCCTTGCCGGACTTCGCGGCCGCCTGGGGCCAGCTCGCCAGCGACCTCGCCCGGGCCATCACCAACGCGCACTTCCTCTCGGTGCTCACCATCCGCGACCCGAGCGCGGGCCACGAGTTCGAGGTTCCGATCACCCACGAACTCGTCGAGATGGTGGTCGATTTCCGTGACCCGCTCTCCGTGCCGGCCGGCGCCGCGCGACAGCGCACATTCCTGCTCGCCGACGCGGGCCTCAGCAGCCTCACCATCGACGACGTGTCGACCGTGGACGGCACCACCCTGACCATCCCCGAGCACAGCTTCAACATGCGCTTCGGTCAACTCACCCTCTATATCTACCGAAACGTCCTCCTCACGGAGATCTTCGGAGTCAGCTCGACCGGCGCCCTGCTCGCGACGTGGGTCGACTGCAACCAGCTCGCGACGTGGCTCTACGACTCGATCGATTCGCTCATCTGGCCGATCTCCGTCCCGGTGAGCGTCGGCACCCTCGAGGGCTACTGCACGACCGCCCTCGACGCCGTGGGGGCTCGCCTCGAGGCCGAACTCGCCGGCAGCCTCGACGCCGACGGCGTTTTGACTATCCGAGGAACCGTGACCGGCAGCGACATCGATGAGGACACGGGCCGGGTCGGTGCCCTCGTCGATGGGGCGTGGTCCGGCAGCTTCACCGAAGGCGCGGTCACCGGCGATGTCACCGGGGTCTTCACCGGCGCCCGGGCAGCGGAGTGAACGCCCTCGACAATTCCTCGGCTCCTTTCTAGCGTCTTTCAGCGCCAGTGAAGCATCCCACTCAACTCTCGAGTCTACTTCTGGCGCTCCTCCTGGTGCTCCTGGGCTGCGCCGGCCTCGCCTGCACGGACACCGTCGAGCGGCCGCCCCCGCCCGAGAACGGCGGAGCGCATGGTTTCGCCAACGGCTGCTACGCGGTCGACGCCACCGCCCCCGGGAGCACCAATACGCGTTGGCTCGTAGCCTCCGAGTCCGGCGAGGCGTTCACCCTCTCGGCCCAATCCGCCGACGCCGGGTCGCGCTTCTTCATGAAGCCCACGGACATCGGCACCTACCTCTTCTACGACGCGGAGGGGCGATATCTCTCGTCAGAGGACGGGCCGTACGTGAGGCTATCGGAGCTGGATTCCGACATTCTCCTCGTGGACGACAGCTACGTATCCGGCGCCGAGTGGGAGGTCCAGGTCTCCGTCCACGACCCGACGCGCTTCCAGCTGCGCCACCTTCGAACGGGGCACTTCTTCGGCACCCATGGTCTGACGGCCGACGAGGGCACCGCGGCGGTGGTCGCGTTCTATCCGCAGACCGGCTGCGCCGAGTTCCCAGAGCTCACGGTAGACGCCGAGGGGGCGGTCCTGCCCCGGCGCTTCGACGATGGCTCGGTCTACGGCATCGCGGACACCCACTCGCATCTGCTCTCGAACTTCGGCTTCGGCGGCGGCGGCATCTTCCACGGCTCGACCTTTCACCGCCTGGGCGTCGAGCACGCCCTCCCTGACTGCGGGAGGTTCCACGGACCCGAAGGTCGCCACGACCTCTTCGGTTACGGCTACGACCAAGGAGGCGAGTTCGACGCGGATGCACTCTTGACCGCGTTCATCTCCGGGCGCCTCGCCGAGTTCAACCACCACACGGCGGGCTACCCGGAGTTCACCGACTGGCCCAACGCACCCTCGAGCTCGACCCACCAGACCCAGTACTACCGGTGGCTCGAGCGGGCCCACCTCGGCGGCCTCCGCCTCGTCGTCCAGCACGCCACGAGCAACTCGGTGATCTGCGAGCTGATGACCGGCAGCAACATTCAGCCCGTCCGGTACTCGTGCAACGACATGGTCGCCATCGACCGGGTCATCGACGAGACCTACGCCATGGAGCGCTACATCGACGCCCAGGAAGGCGGCCCCGGGCAGGGCTGGTTCCGGGTGGTGACATCGCCCGAGCAGGCGCGGGCGGTGATCGACGAAGGCAAGATGGCGGTACTCCTCGGCATCGAGGTATCGAACCTCTTCGACTGTTTCCTGACGCCTCCGGCGGGCACCGCGGCCTGTGACGCGGCCGAGGTCGTCCGGAAGCTCGACGACTATTACGAACGCGGCGTGCGCGTGATGTTCCCGGTGCACAAATACGACAACGCGTTCTCGGCGGGAGACGGCAGCCGCTCGATCATCGAGATCGGGAACTTCATCAACTCCGGCCACTGGTCGAACTTCACGACCGACTGCGACCTCAGCATCCCGACGGTCTTCGACCACGGGGACGTCGTCTTCGGGGGGCTGAACATGACTCGGGCGGACTACCTGAGCGCACCGCCCAACGATCTGAGCAGCTTCTCGGAAGACCCGGTCGGCACGCTCTTCCCCTATGTCTCGGACATCATGGCCCCGCGCCTCGAGGGTGAGCACTGCCAAAACACGGGGCTCACGGCGCTCGGGGAGACCCTGCTCCAGGAGATGATGGCGCGGGGCATGATCATCGAGGTCGATCACTTCCCGCGGCGCTCCTACGGCGAGGCCTTCGAGCTGCTAGAGGCCAACGACTACCCCGCCGCGGGCACTCACGGCCTGAACCACGACGGCCGAATCTACGCCCTCGGAGGGGTCTCCAAGACGGGCCTCGGCCGGTGCCACGACCCCGATGTGCCCGGTACGACGATCAACCGCCTCGCAGCACGTATCCAGCTCATCGCTGACAACGGCGGCTACCCAGCCGAAGGATTCGGCTTCGACCTCAACGGCTTCGCTGGCGCCGCCGGTGCCCGCTTCGGGGACGACACCATCTGTTCGACGCCTCAAGAGGACCCGGTCACCTACCCGTTCACCTCCTACGCGGGGGACGTGACCTTCCAGCAGCCACAGGTAGGCAACCGAACCCTCGACTTCAACACCGAAGGCATGGTGCACATCGGCTTGATGCCCGAGCTCATCGAAGACGTGCGGCGAGACGGCGTCACGGACGAAGAGCTCGAGCCCCTCTTCCGCTCCGCCGAGGCCTACATCCGCATGTGGGAGAAGGCCGAACGGAGGGCCGCGGCCCTACGCTAGGCGGGACCACCGACTAGGCAGCGCGCTCGCGGCGGCGTCTCAACAGGAGGAGCACTGGTGCGAGGAAGAGGAAGACGGCGAACGCCGTGCACAGGAAGCTCGCCGGCGGTGCCACGACGATCGCGAGGGCCGCAAAGAGCAGGTAGAGCACGATGACGATCAGGTCGAAGGGAACCGAGAGAAGGTAGAGCAAGGAGCCTCCCCAACCGAGGCGGTCCCAGACCCATCCGGTGGTGATGAAGCCGATGTCCTGGGGATCGATAGGATGTGCACTCATGAACATGCCGGTCGCCACCCAGGCGATCCCGCCTCCGAGGACCATCACCCCGAAGGCCCCGCCGCCACTGCCGCCGTTCTTTTCGATGAGACGTCGACCCGCATAGCCCAGGATTGCGCCGAGGGGCGCGCACGCCGACGCGAGGATGATGATGCTGATGACGGCATCCACGAGGGACCCGCGGGCGTGCAGTCCGAAGATGGCATAGAGCGTGACCGCGGCGGCATAGAGCACGCCCATCACGAGCGGCAGCCAGCGGACCAAGACGTGAGCGCGTGCTTCGTCAGTCGTGTTCACCGTCGACACCTCGAATGACGCGACGGTACCCCAACTCGGTCGACGGACCTTCTGTGTTAGTCAACCCGGCGCCGAGAACGAACACCGAGCGCCCTCGCGCGCCGGACGCATACGAAGACCAAGATACCGAGCATGGACCAGAGGCCCCCCAACCCGGACGGCGGCCTCGTTCCGTGCACCACGGAACAGCCGCCGCCACCGCTGACCTCTGCGCTTCCGGCATCCGGGCTCGCATCCGTTGCGCCACCGCCGTCTGTGCCACCGGGACCGGCATCACCGCAGACCAGAGCTTCGCAATAGGAGCGCATCGCTTCGGGCACCCGGCCTGGTTCGTCCGTGATGATGCGGTCGACGCCCATGCCCGCGAGACGGTGCATCGTAAGCACGTCGTTCACCGTCCAGGGGTTCACCTCGAGGCCCGCAGCCTGGGCGCGCTCGACGTCGCCGGGGCGCGTGCCGACGGCGAGGGGATTCACAGCGGTAAAGCCCTGGTCGATGGCGATTTCGAAACCCTCCCCCCCGAAGATCAACAAGGCGAGCTTCACCGTGTCGTCGGCGGTTCGAACCGCGAGCAGCTGGTCGAGGTCGAAGCTGCTAACCAGGAGTTCGCGGCTCCCGCCGTCGGCGGCAACGGCGGCCGCCACGTCGGCGCCGAGGCGCGCACGGTCGGTCGCCGGACATCCGTCTCCATCGTGGACCTTGATCTCGACGTTGATAGCCACGTCAACGGCCGAGAAAACCTCTGCAAGGGTCGGCAACTGTCCACCCTTTGCATCGAGGGCTTGCAGCTCCGCGAGGGTCAGGTCGGCGACGCAGCCCGTGCCGTCGGTGGTCCGGTCGACGGTATCGTCGTGGATCACGATCAGTGCTCCATCGGCAGAATGCTGAACATCGAGCTCCACCATCGTCGCCCCCTCGCGGACGGCCTCGAGAAAGCTCGGGATGGTGTTCTCTGGGAATGCGTTGTCGTCCGAGTCGACGCCCGTCCCCCGGTGACCCACCGCCTCGATGTCCATGGCCGGGCATTCGCACTGGGCCCGGGCCGGGGTGGCTATCCCGACGATCGCCCACGTAGCGAGGACGACCAGGGCCGACTGGGTGATCCACGAGCATGCCATGGGAAGTTGCATATCAGCCGGGCCGCACATCGGGAACCCTACCCGCTCCCCTGGACACGACCATCGCCCAGCGCGTTAGCTCGTCGGCCGCGTGCAGCGGCAGAGGTAGGCGTCACCGCTGTCCGAGCAGCCGCTGCGACTTCCGCTGTGGGTGCACAGGTCATCGGAGGGACCTTCGTGCCAGGTGTCGATGCAGGTCTCGCTAGCGGTCGCGCAGAGTTGAGTGCAGGTCATGTTCGAGGTCGGGTCCGAGTAGAACTCACACGCCGAGGCGGTTTCGACGGCGTCACAGCGTAGGTAGCTTCGGATGGCGCCAAAAAGCGCGTCGCAGGTCGGAGGCGGCGTCCCGGTGTCCGGTAGACCCGTGTCGGGTGGCCCTGTGTCCGCCGGCCCTGTGTCCGCCGGCCCTGTGTCGGCGGGACCGCTCTCGAGAGAGCCGGTGTCGCGGAGCCCCGAATCCGGCGCGGCGCTGTCCCCGAGAGACGAGTCCATCGAAGGCCCGTCGCCAGAGTCGGCGACTCCCGTCTCCCCCGCCCCCGAATCCGCCACCGCCGACCCATCGGTAGGCAGCGTGGCGCTCGAGTCGAGAGCGCAAGCGCCGAGGTGAACAGTGAGGACAGTGGCGAGTGCCGCGAGTCGAAGAGTAGACAACGGCACGACCGTACCACAGCCCAGCCTTCCCCGTGACGTGCCCGCCACCTGCCCCTTCGGGGTCAGCGGTTGTCGGCGGTATAAGTGCGCTGAGCCTCTCTCCACCGAAGCAAAGTCTCGTGAAGGACAAACCGAACTCGTGCCCGCGATGCTCCGTCGCACTCCGGGCTATCGACATCGACGGCATCGTGGTCGAGTTCTGCGGCGTTTGCCGCGGCGGGTTCACGAGCCAGGACACCCTCGACCAACTCCTCGGCCATGGCCTCGACGGGGCAGAGCAGGGCCCGACGGGCCTCGGCGACATGGACGAATGCGTGAGCTGCGGCGCACCCGTCATCCGCAACGAACATCCCCAGAGCACGTGGGTTTCCTGCGCGGCATGCGACGGGGCGTGGCTCGAGGCTGGCGTGTTGGCTCGCGTCCATGGAGAAAGGTCGAGCGGTCCCACAACACGGAAAGCGCCGAGCGTCGGTCCGCCCGCG
>QMMC01000143.1 GCA_003647065.1 Deltaproteobacteria bacterium
CGTGAACCGCCGCCGCTTACGCCGCGTCTTCTTGCTCCGCGGGCTCTTCTTCGATGATGACATTGGACACTCCTCGCGCATTGTCGCGCTCTTTCGGGTGTCCACCAAACGGGGGGAGGTTCAGGCGCGTCAGGACCGGCATGTTGTGCGCGCTCTCTGAGGTCCACCGTCCACTCCGCCTGATCCTTCGGGCCCTCTTCGACGAAGAAGGTCGCTGTCTCTTTGGCTCGCTGGAGCTCAGCGATATCTCCGAGGACGTTCATTGAAGCTGCGAGGGCGCGAGGCGAGGCGTAGGCGAGCGTCACGATGCGGTCGTCGAACTGGATGCGCCGCTCTCCGAGAGTGATTTCGGCCTGCGCGGCGAAGTCATGGAGCCGCTCGAGTTCGGCGCCGTCCGTTCGACGTAACCACACCTCCCACCAGATGGGCGCGTCATCGGCCTCTGGGTAGGCATCGACCTCATCCGTCCACAGCGCGCGAAGGGCAGCCAGCCGAACGCTCGCGATCCGATCGTAGACGTTCTCGTGGCGCCGCTCGCCCTTGGTCTTCTCTGTCTCGAGCGCGTACTTCTCGAGCTGCGCGACGAAGTGACCGACTTCCACATCCGGCACGAACACCGTGGCGCGTTGCGTCCTGGTCGCGGTCTCGCCTTCGCCCTCGACTTGCTCGGTGACCGCGACCACCTCGATGTGGCGTCGTGTGTCCTTCGTCCGCCGCTTCTCCAGGCTGCCCACGGCCAGCTCCCAACCGGGGAAGGACTCGAACTCGAGGTAGATGCCTGGCGTTGACCCGGCGACTTCGACAGCCGCGGTGGTGCGTCTCTGCTCTGCTGAGTCAGCAGCCGTCGCGATGGACTTGCGGAGGCTTTCTCCGTGCGCTGGCCGGCCCACCGCCGGTGGCCCCGGCTTCTTGGGGCGAAATGTCGGCCGATAAGCCGTGTAGCCTTCGCTCGCTCGGAAGTCGTCGACTGGGACGATGATATGCGGTCGGTCGCGCTTCGAGGCCATCCGTGGTCTCCCCCCTCACTCGTCCGCGGCCTACGGGCGCATCGCCCTGCGCTCGCCCAGCGCAGTGACCAGACCTCCGGTCTCGAGCACCGTCGTGTCGTTGAGCAGCGCATCCTTGGCGGCCTGCTCGCAGGCTCGCGTCAAGTCGGCATGGCTCAACCCCTCCGATGCCTTCGCGGCCTCGGCCCAGTCGATGCCCGAGGTGTCCAGCAACCCCAGCCTCGCCTGCATCACCTCTGCGGCGATGTCCGGGGAGGGCAGATCGTACTCGAACACCCCGTCGAAGCGCCGAAAGAGCGCCCGGTCGAGGAGGCCAACGTGGTTGGTCGCGCCGATGACGAGGCTCTCCGAGTCGTCCTGTTCCAGGAACTGGAGGAACGAGTTGAGCACCCGCCGAATCTCGCCGACGTCGCTGCCGCTGCCGCGTTCGCTGCCCAGCGCGTCGAACTCGTCGAAGAGGTAGACGCCGCGGGTGTTCGCGATTGCCTCGAACACGAGGCGTAGCTTCGCCGCTGTCTCGCCCATGAACTTCGTGATCAGCCCGTCGAGCTGGATCGTGAAGAGCGGCAACCCCATCTCCCCGGAGAGCGCGGAGGCGGTCATGGTCTTGCCCGTTCCTGGTGGGCCGATGAGAAGCAGCTTGCGAAGCGGCGCGAAGCCGTGCGATCGCAGGCGCTCACGCTGACGCTGCTCCCGGATGACCCGGTCGAGACGATCGTGTAGCGCCTCGCTGAGTGCCATGTCGGCGATGCGTGTCTTCGGATAAGTGACCGTCAGCAGCCCGGCCAGCTCGCCGCGCGGTTCCGCGAGGGCTATCGGGCGTCGCGCATGCGTCGCGGCGGCCTTCGACTCAGCCTTGGCTTTGTCGACCAAGTCCCGCAGCTCCCCTGCAAAGTTCCCATGGCCGGTCCGAGCCGCCTGCGCTGCGACCTGCATGGCCACGGCGTAGAACCGCGCGTCGTCGCCTTCTGCGTGGCAACGAATCAGCGCCTTGATTTGCTCGGCCTTGGCCATCTCGTTCCTCGTGGCAGGTGCATGGCACCCGCTCCATTTTGCCGTTACAGACAACGGCATCGCGTTTGACACGATGCCACACAGGCGATCCCCGGTCACGTTCGTTTCACGTCGTCTTGCGGGTGCAGCGCAATCCAGAGTGCCAGCCTCATCTGTCAGCGGAGTACAAGCCTACTTCCGGGCGATCGCCGAAACCGCGGGCGGATACCAGGGATCGGCGGCGAGAGTTCAGGTAGTGTCACCACCGATGGACGAGAATCGAACCTACGCATACGAACTCATCTCTGAAACCGTCGGCGTGGTCCCTATCGACATCCTCGACACGCGCGTCAGTGAGGGTATCGATGACGTCATCGTCGAGATGGACCTCAAGATCGACGAGGACGACGTCGAGCCCTGGGCCTTCGGGATCATTTTCGCCCTCGGCGTGCTGTCATTCGACGACGCCAGGCCCCGAGGGGCCTCCGTCGACGACTTCGTTGATGACGACGAGTGGTCGACAACGGACATGTTCCGCCATCTCGGATTCTGCTGGGGCCAGCTGCACTTCTACGCCGACTATGTCCGAGGCCGGATGATGAAGACCGACGTCACCATCAGGAAGGACGGAGCAATCAGCATCCGGACGGTGAATCGGGGCACTGCGGCGACGAGGTGGGTGACGAAGCTCCAGGGCAAGAAGACCCTGACGGCCGTGTCGTCGTAGGGCTTCGAATCCCGACTCCTGACGATGTCCATCTGCGCCCTGTCGAAGGCCTTTCCGAACCGTGGAAATCTGACCGGGCTCCAGTTTCCTGACGGCAGGGAGAGTCACGGCAACTCCCACCCGGGGCTAATTGTCGCTCGCAACCCGGGGCGCATTGCGGCAACTTTGCCATCACAACCATGGCATCGACGAACGGCGGCAAGACCGGCAAGACCGGAAGAAACCAGCCTTGCCCCTGCGGCAGCGGCAAGAAGTACAAACGGTGCTGCATCGCCAAGGCCGCAGCGCCCCAGCTTCCCCCCGGGGCCATCGTGCGCGCCCGTCTTGGTCAGCCGCGGATAGAGCAATGGCCGATGGAGAGCACCCTGTTCGGGGCGTCGGTGGCGGAGGCCGTCGCCGAAGGCGAGCGGTTGCCGGGCCTCCCGCTCCATCCCTGGATCGAGGTGCGAATTCGGGACTGGTTCGCCATCCACCAGCCGCACGTCCTCACCCGAGGGGGACGCGCCGCGGGGGCGCCGACGGTCTCCTCGGTCCGCGCGATGACGACCCCCGCGCTCTTCGACGAGTTGGCGAAGTTCGGAGTGACCCTCGATGAGGCCTCCTTCCTCGCGGCGACCGACGGCCACTGCTCGGCCTGGGACCTGGCTGACGAGCTGGCCGAGGCGTCACCTTCCGGGGATGCTGCACCCGAGTTGCTGGGGCTCGTGACCTGTGAGCTGTGGCGGAGGCTTCGTCCTCGGCGCCCCTCGCTGGAGATGCTCGACGAACTCATGCAGGAGGGGTACGCGGCGCTCGAGCGGAAGGACCACGACCAGGCCTCGGACCTGTGGCTCCGGTTCACCGATCGGTTTGTCGAGGTGCTGCCGACCGACGTCGTGTCCCTGGACGAAGTGGATGAGGTGTTTCCGGGGCTTCAGTCCGTGGGAAACTGGATCGGCGATGCCCAGGTCGAACTGCACAACTCGGCGCTCGGCAAGCCTCGGGCGGCGAGGCGCGGGCTCCGTTGGTGCAGGCAGCTCGTCGAACGCTTCCCCGACGACCCGGCTTTCCGAGATCTCCGCCGTGAGGAGGCGGAGTTTCATCTCCAGCTCGGAGCGCCCAAGCGCGGGCTCGCCATCATCGAAGCGCTACGCGAGGAAGATCCAAACGACGCGATGACCTACGCCACGTTGGCGGACTGGCACGGGCACGCGTTGACTCCTCGGGACGTGACCCGCGCCATCGAGCTCCTGGAGAAGGCACTGGCGCGTCCCGTGAGGAACGCCGAGGACTGGTCGCTCCAGGGTCGCCTCGACGAGCTGCGGGAACTTCAACGGCCCTAGGTGCCGGCGGCGAAGACAGAGCGGTGAGCCGGTCGTGGACCTCCGGTTTCGCCCGCCGTGAGGCTCATCCCACCGCTACCACATCACCCACGGCCGCCCCGCTCGCCCCGGGCAGCTCACTCCACTCGCGCCCGTCGAGCTCGCGCCCCGCGGCCTTCTTGTTCCGCCCTCCCCACTGCTTGAAGAAGAACGGCACCTCTGCCCGCGCGCACTGGCGTTGAATCGAGCGCACCCACTCGGCGTTCATCACCCGCGGCCGGCGCCCGCTCTCACCGCCGACGATTACCCAGTGGATGTGCTTCAGCGGCAGATTGCCGAGGGGGCCGAGCAGCGGTTCGAGGCTCAGGAACCGCACCGCCGCCGGCACCCGTCGAAGCGCGTGGATGCGCGACCGGTACTCGGCGGTCTCGACGCTGACGCCCATCCAAATGTTCTTCGGCCACGGCAGCTCACCCGCGACCTCGGCCAGCCGGTCCGCGCGCTTCGTCAGCACCTGAAAGCGATGCTGGGGGCATTGCTCCATCACCCGGAAGACCCGCTGGATGTACTCGAGCGGCACGTCCTCGTGGAAGAGGTCCGACATGCTGTTCACGAAGACGAGGCGACCCCGCCGCCAGGAGCGGGGGCGGTCGAGGGCGTGGGGGACGAGCCTCAGGTCGAAGCCGCGCTCGAAGGGGTGATCCGGCACCCCGCGGAAACGCTCGGAGAAGGTCTCGGCGTAGCAGTGCTTGCAGCCAGGCGACACCTTCGTGCAGCCCAGCACGGGGTTCCACGTGGCGTCAGTCCACTCGATGTTGCTTCCGTCACTCATGAGCTCGGCCCTGGACGAGTGTGCAGTGCGCTTGCCGGGTCTTGCAAGGGGGCCTTGTGACGATTCCTGAAGAATACCGCGGTCGCGAGCAGACCTACCTCAAACATCAGGTGCTGAGGAAGTACCTCTCCCGGTGGGGGTACAAGCTCGCCTCCGCCGGGCGCCATCAGCACCATCGCCTCTGGTATGTGGACTGCTTCGCGGGGCCTTGGAAAAGCCGGTCAGCCCGCATCGACGACACGTCCGTGAGCATCGGCCTCGCCGTTCTCAATGAGGTCCTCGAAGAGTGGCAGGGGCGGGGTGCCCGTGTTTCGGCCGAGGCGGTCTTCGTCGAAGCGGACCCCAAGTCCTTCGACGCGTTGAAGGAGCACGTGGACGAACACGCCGGGGCGGTGCGGGCTCACGTCCTTCCGGGAGAATTTGGGAGCAACGTGGAGGAGATTCGGCGGCTTCTCGGTGACGATGCGGCCTTTGTCTTCGTCGACCCCACTGGATGGAAAGGCGTCGGCATGCGCCACATCGCGCGCCTCGTCGATCGGCCATTCCGAGACGTGATGATCAACGTCATGTACGAGCACATCAACCGCTTCAAGGCTGAGGAGAGACGCACCTGGCTACGCGAGCAGCTCTGCGACTTCTTCGGAATTGAGGACAACGCTCAGCTTCGCGACCTAGACGAAGAGGCTCTGCTACGTGCGTACCGAAATCAGTTGAAGACCATGAGCGGGCTGCGTTACGCGCTGGAACTCGCGGTCCCCCATCCCACTCAGGATAGGACCTACTTTCACCTCGTGGCGGGAGGCCGTCACCGTGACGTCGTGAGCCTCTTCCGGGACGTCGAGGCTGCCGTTGTGGGAGGCGAGGCCGCCGAGGTGAGAGAGAGCGCTCGTCGTCGTAAGGACGAAGCCTCCAGTGGGCAGCTGGGATTCGATCTCGGTGGCGCTGCGACCGAAGACCTACGCTATCGGCGCCTCCGGGACGACGGTCTCGAGGCCGCGCGGGAAATAGTGCTGGAGGAGCTGGGCCGAGGTGTGCAGCGGTTTGAAGACCTCTGGCCCCACGTTCTCGAGGGCGCGCACATCACCCGCAGCAATCTGGGCTCCCTCATCAAGAAGATGCGCGACGAAAGTCTACTCATCATCGAAGGAATGGGACCGCGAGAGCGGACCATCAAGGACGAACACACCCTGCGGCTGTAGGCTTGCCAACGATGACTTCCAAGAGCGCAGCACGAATCGACGACCTCATCCGAAGGATAACGGAGGTATTGCCGATCATGGATCGAGTCTCCGATGTCGAGAGCAAGGCGCCGAATCCTGGCGCGACAGAGGCACAGCTGGCCGCCGCGGAACTCGAGCTTGGAGTGTCACTACCGGAAGACTATCGGGCATTCTTGGCGCACAACGATGGGTGGCCTGGGATGTGGGATTTTCAGTGGTTCTCGCTGGATCAGCTCACGGACGAGACAGTGCAGGGCGAGATGGCATCGGATGATGATCCCCTAGGCATCACCGGCGGATTCTGGGTTGGCCATTGTCGCAACGATGATCTTGGCTATTTTCTGCGCGGCTCTGCCGATGGCTGTGAGTTCCTGCAAGTGACGTGTGGAGAACCCGAAGTTACGTCGATGACGCGGGCTCTGACCGCCATCCTCGAGAACTTCACAGAAACGGCAGCAGAGGAGTGCGCCGAGTAGCGTTTTCGCCCATCAAGGACAGGCGAGCAAGATCGTCTGGTGCGCGCTCTCTTCTGCTGCCGGAAGAATCGACACGAATGCATACGGCCCATCGGCCGCCACCGCCCCGCTCACGCGCGCCACCCCGAGCCCCGTTTCGATCAACGCCCCCGTGTAGGAACCCTTGGCGAGAGCGACGGTCGTCCCCGTCGTGAGCGAGGTCCAGCGAACATCCTCGAGTCCACCGAAGGGCATCGCCGAGGAACCGTCTCCCCCGGCGGCGGCGCTGTCGTCGACGAAGATGACCGACCCGCCGGTGGGTAGGTCCGCCGCGAATTCGCCCGGGGGGCAAGGGTCACCGACGACGTGACAACCCGACTCGCCCAAATAGTGCGCCTCTCCGCCTCCGCACGACGCCGGACCTTCGGCCGGATAGGGATCACAGGCGGCCACCCCGCCCTCCTCGAAGGCCCGCCAACCGGCGGGGCAGTCTCGGGGGGGCGGGCCTCCCGCCTCGAGCCAGGGGATGTCGGGGGCAGCGACCGTCATCCCCGCATCCACGGTGGGAGCATCGGGAAGACCACCGTCGGTCGGTGCCACATCGTCGCCGCAGGCGGCCGCCAAGACGAGCGCCAAGACGAGCGCCAAAGCGAAAAGCCTGTACCGAGCCAACACCAGAATCACGCGTAGCCTCTATTCGTCGCTGGGGGATGTTACCCCCTACGTTCGATGGACGCAGTGCTTGCAGTAACAAGACGCTCCGTTCCTTGCGCGCATTTGCGCTGGACGAGCGCGGTAACCTCTTCATCGCCGGTGGGTTCGCCACGTCCATCGACTTCGGCGGCGGCCTGAGGTCCGGTTCGGCCAACTTCGTTGCGAGCTTTGACCCGACCGGCGCCTATCGCTGGGATACGACCACCACCGCCTACGCGACCTCGATGGCTGCCCAGGGGGGCCGAGTTTTCCTCGGCGGCGCGTTCTCGGGCTCGGTGGACTTCGGCGGAGGCGTTCGGTCATCCCCAACGACCCAGGGGGGCTTTCTGGTGACGTTGAGCGACTGAGGTCAGCGATATGGCGGTCGACCTGCTGCGTGAGTCACGAGGGAGTATATTGCCCTCATGCCCCCTACAGATGGATGGACGTTGGCGAGCGGTGAACAGCTAGCTGGGACGTACGAGCTCGACGAACTCCTCGCCACCCGAGGGGACGTCGCCCTCTACCGCGCACGCGGCCTGAACCGAGATGTCTTGATTCGCTTGTTGGCACCGACGGACGCCAACCGAAGGCACTTCATGCGGGACGCGCGCCTGTTTTCGTACACGGCGGCGCCCGCCGAGCCGGAGCTCGCCGATACGGGCGTCACCCAGCTCCACATGTACCAGGTGTTCGTGTGGCGCGGCGACTATGACTGGCGTGTGATGCTGAACGAGCGCCTGCCTGGATGTGATGACGATTGATCGCGGGACCCTCGGTTCAGGACCTACGATCGAGGGGCGGGCAGGTGGCCGACCCGTGTTGCTCCTCTCGACACAGCACGATGCCCCCCCAAGTCGTGTAGGGATTTCCCTGACACGCTGCCAGCGCTCTCCTCGGTACTCTCTTAGGCACTCTCTTCGTAGGAAGGGGAGCGTCCGCATCATGATCGTCAACCGAAGGTGGCCAATCGCCTCGCGGTGCCCGCCCGTCGCTGCCCGGGCACTCTGGGCACGCTGGCAGTGCTACAACTCCTCCGTGCCTTCCAAGCAGCTGGTAGCCGTCATGCTCGGGCTCGCGCTCTTCCTCGGTGCGGTGGTCGCCGCGCCCTCGCGGGCTGAAGCCTGCTCTGCCCCCGAGGCGGTCCAGTTTTCGTTTGGCCCGGGGGATGCGGCGCCGATCGCGCGAGAAGGGGTCGTCGTCGTTGGCGTGTCTTTCATGTACCCCATGGCGCCGACGACGCTCCGAGTCGTTGACCTGGCGTCATCGACCGAGGTGCCGGGGAGCGTCGAGGCGATCAATCTCGGTGCCCCCCCCGAGGACCCCTATAACGTCACCTACTACACACGCTTCCTCTACGTATGGCGGGCGACCGGCGCCTTCGACCCTGCGGGCTCGTACCAGGTCGAGGTGTCGTCGGGTATGTTCGTCCAAGAGCTCCCCGGTGTCGTCGCCGAGGCGGACCACCCTGGCCCCCCGGCTCCGGATACGACGTTCTTCCGTGCAGAGCGGAGCTACGAATGGTCGTACGATTGTGTCGAGACCGACCCGGGGCTCTACTGCTTCTATTGCGACCGCCGTGACCCCGTTGGCGTCGTCAACGTTCTGTGGGCACCTGGCCCCGAGGTGGTCGATCCGTTCGTCACGTACCGCGTCGTCGAGGACCCAGGGGAGGGAAGCGGCGAACCGGTGTGGCGTCCCCTCGGCTGGAGGGGTCTCACCGGTCTCTGGCACGCGACCCTCGTCTACCGAACGCCTGCGGAGCAGTACTGCGCGACCGTCACCTCGACGAGCCTCATCGACGGAACCACGTCGACGACCGGCCGCTACTGCGCTGTCGATGCCGACCTCGCCGAGCTCGGACCGCCGCCGATGCCTAGGGGTGACGGCGGTCCGGGTGCCTGGGACGGCGGTGCTGGTTTCCCCGACTCTGGTGGTGATGTTCTCGACGCTGGCGGCGATGTTCTCGACGCTGGCAGCGGTACGTTCGATGGCGGGCCGTTCGATGGCGGCGATCCCCCGGGCCTCGGCGGTGGCGGAGGGTGCAGCGTTACAGCTGCCGCGCTTGGCGGGGGGCCGGTTTTCGCTGCCCTTGCCGTCGCGGCCGGGCTGCTGTGTCGACGGCGCCGGTGATCGCTGGGGCTCAGCGAGCGGTGTCGAGGCCGCGGAGCATTTCTTCGAGCTGGCTTTCGAGCTGGCGCAGCTCGGCGGGTGATGGGCCCGCGCTGCCGGCGCCGCCGCTTTGTTGAGCCCCTCGGAGTGAGCGCAGCAGGGCGCTGACGTCTAGGTTTCCGGGCGGCGTTCCTGGTGTCCCTGGTGTGCTTGGCGTTCCCGGCGCGGTGCCTGCGGGGCTGGTGCCGATGTCGTCGTCGCCGTGGGACTCTTCGAGCCAGTGTCGTGCGACGGCGGTGGCCCGGCGGGCGCGGCGGCCCTGAGTCAGAAGTTCGACGAGGCCACCGTGGGGGGCGTGGCGGTAGCGATAGCGTTCGACGTAGTCGCGAATGGCGGCGAAGAAGGCGTGGTCACCGAGCACTCGGCGCAGCGCGGGGTAGACGTAGACGCCTTTGCCGTAGATGAGCCCGGCGTACTCGAGGGAGGAACCGAACGCGTCGACCGGGCGGTTCACCGGACCGTCGGGGCGCCCCATCATGCGCATCATCCGGTAGTTCATCTTCACTTGGCTCTCGCCGTCCTGTCGAGCGCGCCGGGCGCCGTAGCGGTCCTCGAGGTAGAGAAGCGCGCTCCACTGGGCGAGTGACTCGTCGACGAAGGGGTGCGCCCGGGAGTCGCTACCGACCAGGCCGTGCCACCACTGGTGGGCCACCTCGTGGGCGGTCACCATCTCGACCGCTCGGTCCTGGTCGACGCCGCCCCCCGAGAGGCCCGCGAGGCGAGCCAGCCCGGCCAAGCCGTCGAGGCCCGATGGGCGATAGAACATGCTCGCGATGGTGACCAGCCCCGCAAACTCCGCGCCCCCGGCCCCGCCCACCAGGGGCGCCTCCACTACGTCGAGCTCGGTATAGGGGTAGCCGCCGAAACGACGTTCGAAGATGCGGAACGACGCGGCTGCCACGTCGAGGACGCGCCGCCCCGTCGCGCGCTCCTCCGGCAGGAACCACGAGCGAATCGTGACGTCGCCGACTTGCCGTACTTCGGCGACGAGGCGGTCGCTCGTGAGCAGCGCGAAATCGCGGACCATCGCCGCGACGATGCGATGTTCTGCTCGCCCATCGACGACTCGCCTCGACTCGGTGATCCCCGTGCTCACGACGGTGAAGCCCTCGTCCACTCGGACCGTGGCCTCGACGTTGGCCATGTGGTCGGAGCCGAGGTCGCCCATCGTGGTCGCCTCGCTTCGCACCCATCCGCTGCTGTCGCGTCGGGCGATGACCGCGTAGAAGTTCGCGAAGGAAGCGACCGAGTCACCCACCGAGAGCAGGCCGTAGTCGCCGCGGTGCTCGTTGTTGTGCTCGTTGTCTTCGAGGGACGCGAGGCCTTCGAGGCCCTGCGCGAGCATGGTGGTACGCGATGGGTCCGTCACCCGTGGCGTGCCCACCAAGTCGACCTGCATTCGCAGGCGCCCTCCCGGAGGCACCGCTGTCGCGGGGCGGAAGGTGATCGCGGTCGAGTTGTCGATGACGGTCGTGCACGGGACGTCGGGGCACTGCGCACCGGCGAAGGTGACCGGGGCCGGCCCCGACACGGCGTTGGCGTAGACGCGTAGAACGACCTCCTCGAGGGGCGCACCGGTGTCGTTGCGGTAGTCGAGGACCTCTCGCAGTTCATAGCGACCCCGACCCATGTCGATATCGATGTCGAGGGTGTAGTGCGGCAACTCGGTGAGGTTCGAGAGGCCGGCGGCGCGGGGCAGGTCGGCCCGGGCCGAAGCGCGGAGCGACGCCGCCAGCCCGCGGGGGCCCACGTGGCGGGGCTGGGCCGCGGCCGCGGCGGCGGCCAAGAGACAGACCGCGATTCCGGTACCGATGACCCCGCGCATGACTGGAGTATGCGCCAATGTTGGTCCTAGGGGTCGTGGGTGTGCCGCCCTCGACCCCCCGGGGTCAGCGGACGAGGGCGTTGATGTCGAACATGCCGCCGTCGAGGAGCTCGACGCTCGAGCCCCTGGAGGGGGCCGCGAAGGACATGTAGCCGGCGCTCGTGTAGAGGTCTTCGTTGACGCCGAAGTCCTGGATGTCGGTCGAGAGGCGGACGTCCTGGCGATGATGGGGCAGCGCCGAGAGCATGCCGTAGGTGACGACGCGCTCCGGCGAGACCGAGTCTCCGCTGAGGTCGTCGGCGATTTCGACGAGCTCATCGACGAGCTCGGCCATGACCTCGGTCCGGGCGCGGACGAAGGGCACCATCTTGGTCGACCCGTCCCGGGCGATGGAAAGCACGAAGCCGTGGCCGGCTCGGTTTCCACTCACCATGGGAAGCTCGGCGTCGAGGAGCTCGGTGTAGCGGGCGCGCTGGGCATTCCAGGCGTCGCTGAGGGCGTTGAGTTCGTTCTGGTTGTCCATGACGAGCTCGGCCCGCTCGGCCTGGGTGAACGAGAGGCTCGAGCCGCGGTCGACGCCGGCGACACTCAGGTACTGCTCGAATCGCGTCCGGAGCTCCGAGCCTTCGGTCGCCATGAGCGCGCCGATGCCAGCGTCGTCCATCCGGACGTCGGAGAAGACCCGCATGTCGGGACCGACGAAGGGGCTTTCTTCGGGGGCCGAGATGGCCGCGTAGGTGAGGGAGGCGGCGTCCTGGGCGAGGGCGAGGGCGTCGCTCTCCAGTTCGGGGAGGCCGGCCTCGAATGCGGTCAAGGCGTCCGCGCGGCGTCGTTCCTCGGCGGGCCCCGCGAGCTCGGCCGCGTAGCAGGCGATCACTTCGCTGGTGACTGACGGGAAGTCCTCGGCAGGGATCGGGCAGGCCGCTTCGACGGCTGCGCGGGCCGCAAACGCGGCGCCTTCGAGGGCCAGGTAGTCGTCTTGATTGGAGAGCCCGAGGAGGATGCCGCCGAGGTGGTCGAGGATCTTGTCCCGGTTGATCGTCGCGTCATCGTCGCTGACCTGAAGGTAGAGGTTGGCGCCGAGGCGCGTGCCTTCGCTGTCGACGGTGGCCGCGGCCAGGGCGACGCGGCTGAAGCGCTGGCGCCACCAGAAGATGCCGCTCTCGCTGCTGAAGGCGTTGAAGAGCAGCGAGCGCACGCTGTCCGGCGTCTCGATGGTGGTCGAGCCGGCGCTCTCGATCTCGTTGGAGAAGAACTCCATGCCGAAGATGTCGACGCCGGCGTAGAAGGTCGTGCTCAGGCCTTCGCGGGAGAGGTCGAAGTCGACCCGCACGCCCGGGTGTCCGAGCTCGGCGAGCAACTGGGCGAGCCGGAAGTCGCCATGACTCGCCTGCACGATCGCCTCTTCGAGGGCTCCCGCGGCCAGGCTGTCGTCGTCGGCGTGGGACAGGTCGAAGCGCACCCGGGCGAGGCTCGTCCGGTGCTGGGTCCGGGTCGAGCTGAGGCGGGCGGAGACCGAGAGGCGGTCGTCCAGGAGGTCCTCGATGGCGCCCTCAATTTGGTCCTGAAGGTCGATGAGGGGAACCTCGGGGAGGGCGTCTTCGTCGATGAGACCATCCACGGTCCAGCGGTCGTGAAGGCGCACGGACACGGCGTCGGTCGTTGCTTCGCGGGTGCCGAGGTCGATGACGACCTCATCGCCCCCAAGGCGCACGATCTGCAGGTCGAGTTCTTCCGTCCGGACGCCGACGCTCACGCTGATGTTCAGATAGATGCGATAGGCGAGGCCCGGGACGATGGAGTCCGTGACCCACACCGGGGCGTTGGCGGAGAGATAGAGGCCGGCGGTGCCGCGGCCGCCGAGCTGCAGGAGCTCGCCGGGCTTCATCGACTCGATGTCCGAAAGGCTCCGCGGGACGATGAAGTCACGACCCCGGACGTCGTCGGCGAGCAAGCTGAGGGCGTTGCCGTCGCGATACGCGAGGAGCTCGCTCTCGTAGGGGGCAATGACGCGGCCATTGACCTCGGCCGTGAATCCCGCCCGGAAGCTCGCGCTCGCGCCGCTCGTGATCGAGGGCAGGGCGAGGGACCAGGTCGCGCCCAGGTTGGCGGCGAGGCGGAACTTGCTCTCGGCGTAGTACTGGTCGCTGGATGTCGTCAGATGCTCGACCCGGGCGGCGTTGACCTGGGTCGTGAGGTCGCGTTCGCCAAAACGAAGCGCGAGGCCCGACCTCAGGGTGTCGAGGTTCTTCAAAGTGAGGTCGTCACGGGCCTCCGCGTCGAGGGCGAAGATCACCGGGGCCTCGACATCCACGTCGATGCCGACGCCTCCCGCCCTGAAACTCAGGGCGTCGTTGAGGGGGTCGGCGGCATATCGCGCGCCGAGACCGCCATGAAGTCGCCGAGATCGGCCCGGGAGATGTCGTCGATGAGGCCCTTGTCACCGTTGGTGGCGGGGGGCTCCGAGGTCGAGCAGGCGGCAAGGCCCGAGAGGCCCAGAAGGCTGATGATGACGAGTAGGTAGATGCGCATGATTGTTGTTGCCCCGTGCCGTTTCCCTGGCCGGCCATTGGAGTGGCCGGTTGCGAGCGATAATTCGATTTTTGCTCGCAAACTCACCCGAGGTCCGGGTCTGGTCGCTGTCACACTCAAGTTACGTGCCGCACCAGGCACAGCGCCCGGGCACAGCGCCTTGACACCCCCCGCGGTGGTGGTAAAACCGCCGACCCTAGGCACTTTCGGAGATTTACGTGGCCAATCACGCCAGCGCCAAGAAGCGCATTCGTCAGACCCTCAAGCGCACCGAGCGCAGCAAGCACATCCGTTCGACGGTCCGTGGCCTCGTCAAGAGCGTCCGCGTTGCCGTGGCCGAGGGTGACAAGGCTTCGGCCCAGACGCAGCTCAAGCAGGCTGTCCGCCGGATCGACATGGCGGTCAACAAGGGCATCTTCCATCGCAAGACGGGCAGCCGTTACATCAGCCGCTTGACCACTCAGGTCAACGGGCTCTGATTCTCGCTGGTCTCTGAGGTTCGGCCGTGTTCGCTTCGTGCGAAGGCGGCCGTAGCCAATTCTACGGCCTGGCCTAGGGCCGGGCGCTCGCGATGGCCGGGGGCGTGCCGGGGGTGCAGAGGGCCATGATGGCCTCTTCGAGCACGCGGCCGCCGGGGCGCTTGGCGCCCTTGAGGGCGAGGTCGGCCTGGGCGAGGGTGCGAAACGCGTTCTCGAGGTCGGTCATGCGAAAGCGGCGGGCGGCTTCGGTGAGGTCCCGGGCCTTGAAGGGCGGCGCGCCGGCGCGCTTGGCAGCTTCGGGGCCCTTGAGTCCGCTGGCGAGGGCCTCGCGCATCTTGGCCACCATGCGCACTTGCCGGGCCACCATGGCGAGGATGCGCAAAGGGGGCTCGCGGTCGGCGAGGAGGGAGCTGGCGGCGGCGAGGGCCCGGGGCAGGTTGCGCACGCTGACGGCGTCGACGAGGGCCCAGATGGAGTCGGTGCGGACCCTCGTAACGCAGGCTTCGACGGCGGCAATGTCGATGGCGGCTCCCGTGCCGACGAAGAGCGAGAGGCGTTCGAGGGCGTCGTCGATGGCCGCGAGGTCGGCCCCGATGGAGTCGACCAGCGCTTGGCTCGCGGGTCCATCGAGGCTGTGGCCCCGGGCTTGGGCTTCGTTC
>QMMC01000144.1 GCA_003647065.1 Deltaproteobacteria bacterium
ACGATCAGCAATCTGGTCGTCGACCCGGGCATTCTTTATGCCTTCGACTTCCTGACGATCGGCCTCCGGACCGCGGTTCACGTGGTCCAACCGCAGAACTGGGGCTTCATCCCGATCATCGTCAAAGCGTTCCCCATCACCGACGTGCTCAAGATCTACGTCGAGATCGATTTCCCGATCTTCATCAACGAGGTGGGTGTCGCGATGACCATTCAGCCCCAGGCGGGCATCGCGTTCTGATTTGTTGCGCGGCGTTCGGGTGGGTGTTTCCCTCGGGCGCATGTTCAAACCGCACTCCGCCATCTCAGTTGCCCTCGCCAGCGTACTGTCGCTAGGCGCCGTTTTCTCCGCGGCGTGTGGTGACGATAGTGAGGACACATCGGCGCTCAGCGAAGAGGCCGCCGAGGTGGTGGCGGCCGCCGCACCCGCCGCGGGAGGCGCTGAGGCCCCGGCAACCGAAGGGGAGCCGGACCCTTGCGCCGCGCTCACCGAAGCGATGGTGCGTGCGACCTTCGAGGTGGCGGCGGAGACCGCGATTGCGAACCCGCCGCCTCTGAACAACGTGCGCCGCATGTGCAAGTACGAGTGGGAGAAGCCCAACCGCGACGAGATCCGCCAGCAGATGATCGACCGCGCCCAGGAACGCGCCCGGGAGATGTCGAGGAGGATGCAAAATGGGGAAGCGGCCCAGGGCCTCCTCGACGGCGTGATGGACATGCCCCGCATGGAGAATGCCGTGACCCTCAACTTCGGTCCCTCCTTCGCAAACGCGGACGCGGCTCGTGCCGGATTCGAACAAGCGATGACCCGCCTCCAGGAGGGCATCCGGCAGCCGGTCAAGACGAAGAACATCGACCAGGAGGTCGTCTTCCAAGCCGATACGGAGGTCGTCGAAGGCATCGGCGATGCGGCCCGCGCTTTGCCTCGTCTCAACCAGCTCGCCGTCCTCGATGGGGACCGGATTCTCTACATCGTCGTCGAAATCGAATCCGACCGAGCGGCCAACATCGAACACTGCAAGCGCCTCGCCCGCGCCATTCTCGGCTAACCCACCGAGATCACGCCGTAAATCAGGCGCAAAAGCGTCATCGGGCTGGATGCGCATCCAAATTGGGGACCCCCCTTGCGGCCGTCCCGTACCTCCGTCAAGGTCCGCCCCGTCCCCAACCGGAGATCTCATGGACATCTTTACCGCCCTCGACCACGAAGCCAACTACTCGATGCCCGAGCTGCAGTTCATCATCAGCGCCTGGGTGATGAGTTCCGTCCTCGAAAAGAAGGGGGCGGTGTCCACCAGCAACGGCCACGTCGAGGAAGACGACTACAACAAGCAGTCGATCTACTCGCTCTTCTACTCGCTCTATCGCTCCGTCGGCCTCGTCGAGAGTGACAACGGCGACGTCTACGAGTGCACGTTCAACACCTGGGGCTACGACTGGCCCGAGAGCTGGGGACAGCCGCCGACCGGGCCCGATGACCCGCAGCGCTTCGGCAAGAACGCGTACACCGGCCTCTACCACTCGCCCAAGGTCCAGGAGTTCATCGCCAGCAAGGACGGCCGCGTGCACATCATCGAGATGGGCTGTGGCACCGGCGCCGGCGCCAACCAGGTGACCCGCAACGTGCTGCCCAACTGCACGTACGAGGCTGTCGACATGCAGCAGGCCGGCGTCGAGACTTGCCGCCGCAAGTTCGTTCCGCGTCTCAATGGCCGCCTCCGGGCGACTCGCGCCAACTGCACCAACCTCCCGATGCGCGACGCCGTCGCCGACATCGTCGCCATCAACGAGACCCACGTCACCGAAAAGGGCGGCGTCGCGACGGCTGAGGACCAGGCCTTCTTCAAAGAAGCGGTCCGCGTCCTGAAGCCCGGCGGTTTCCTGGTGTGGGGCAACGTCATCCCCGACAGCACCTGGCAGCCCTGCTTCGACTTCCTCGAGGCCAACGGCATGAAGCTCGTCGACCAGTACGACGTGACCCAGGAAGCGATCGACGCCCGCGATAAGGACCGCGCCCGAGTCGACGCCTACGTCGACCAAGCCATCGAGAAGTTCCCGGCCTTCCGCCTCCCGTTCATCGGCGCCAAGCGCCGCACCGAGGCCGAGCTCGCGATGAAGAACTTCTACCGGAACCCTGGAACGAACCTGTACCAGGACATGATCATCGGGGACGACACCTACAAAGTCGTCGCTTTCCAGAAGGAAGGCTGATTTTCCAGGCTGTCCCGGCCGGCATTAGACGCCGGTCATTGCCCCGGATTGGGGAGGGCTCGGAAAGGGGCCCCGGGACAGCCTCGGAAGGTTTTTTTCACTTCGGGTGTCACACCCGGTGAAAGTGCGCTAAAGCGCATCCTTCGTAGGGGTCTTCGCCGTTGAATGTTGGCGGGTTGGGCCTTGCGAAACACTACTTGAGGAAGACAGACAAAATGGCTGAAGGTACGATTAAGCGTCTCACGGACAAGGGCTTCGGATTCATCGACACCGGTAGCGGTAAGGACATGTTTTTTCACATGTCCAACCTCGAAGGAGCCCGTTTCGAAGACCTTCGCGAAGGCCAGAAGGTTTCTTTCGAGCCCGGTGAAGGCCCGAAGGGTCCCCGCGCCGAGAACGTCCGCCCCATCTAGGGTTGGCGAGCGCCTCGTGCGCTAGAGAGAAAGGGTCGACTTCGGTCGGCCCTTTTTTTTGTCCGTCGTGCGATGTCGGACCTCAATTACTCTGCGCTCGGAAAAGTCCTCATTTGAGGGTAGCTTCCGCGCGTCGAGCGATTCCCGCTCCTGACCAGATGAACAAGCGACGAAGTGGAGACGAAACTGTGAAGCAAAGCCTCTTGGTACTCGGTGGTGGCTGTCTGTTGTCTGCGGCCGGAATCGGCCTCTTCATTTTGGGCTGCGGCGGCGGCTCTGCGAGTGGGAGCGGTGGGAGCTCGGGCGGTGACGGTGATTTCACCGGGACCCTCACCTTCCACAACGAGAGCGGCGAGGCCCTCTGCGGCGTGGAGATCGTTCAAGGCGACCACACCGCAAGTCACATGGACCGCGTCGAGGCAAGCGGGTCCATTCAGCTCGAGATCGAGAGCAACCCCGAGTTCCTCTTCGTCACTTCGTGTGACGGTGACGGCTTCCTCTACGCCGACAACGTCTCCATCGACGGTGACACCTACGTCTTCTCGGACACCTCGCCCCAGACCTTCCAGGCGCGCTTCGACTACCTACGCCAGCTCAACCGCATGAACACCAACCCGGTGATGGACGACGACGCGGTCCGGGCCCAGATGCACGAAGCGCTCCTGATGCGCGCCCGGGACCAGGGCTGGACCGACGACCCCACGGTGACCCTGATGGCTTCGGACGACTGGACCATCATGCGCAACAACGTGACCTCAATCATCACCCGTCGCCGCATCGCCGGCATGGTCGGCCATCGTTTCCCCGATGGTCACTGCGGCATCCAGGTTCACTCGTTCACTGAAGAGCACGAAGGCTCGGACTACACGGGCTCTATCCGCTACGAAAGCACTGCCGGGAACATCTACTGCGGCTGCACCATGGTCGACTGGATGGAGAACCAGGCTGGCGGCGGCGGCGGCAGCGCCGCCTCGGGCGGCGGCGGAGGCGGATGCACCAACACCTGCTCGAGCGCCAACGACGGCGACTGCGACGACGGCGGCCCCGGCGCCGAGTACGACGTGTGTTCGCTGGGAACCGATTGCGGCGACTGCGGCGAGCGGTAACGCCCACTCACGCCACTCGCCGGCTTACCTCCTCGGGACCTCGGTCGACGTACGAAAGGTACGTCTCTGTCGGCCCCTGCGGGGGCGCTCGGCGATTGACGCAATTGGACGTCACCGCCCCATCCGGGCGATTTGGGGACGCGTGGTTGCTTAATTGTCTTGTGGGCTCTTCGGTTGGCGTCGGTGTGCCGGCGTTGCCGTTGGTCAATTGCTCACTCCGGCGTCCTGTTCCCTTCTGCTCTTCGCCATGGATAGTGGATGGTCACCGACCCGGCTGTGGGTGAAGAGCGGCTTGGGTCGAGGGGCACTCGGACGACGTCGCTCACCGGCGCGGGGGTCATGATCCATCGGCCCACGATGGTCTCGAGACAATCCGATTCGTGGGGTCTGTCGGGATCGAGGCGAGCGCCCAGGACGGCCTGGGCGCCAGCTTCAGGCGTGTCTCCAAGGGGCTCAAAGGTGAGCTCGAGACGCCCTAACGCGAGCTCAGAGCGCCGCAGAGGGGTCAGGCAGCAATCGAGGTCGGCGACGCGGCGCCGAAGCTCCTCTCGAAAGGCGCTGGATCCGCTGGGCGCGATGAATGTTGGGAAGGGGCCCTCGCTTGCCCCGGCGATGCAGGCGTCCCCGACGGACCGGTCGAGGTCGTGGGCGGCGTCATCGGTGACGGCTTCGCCCGCGTGGTCCGCGACGGGCGGCCTGACCATCGAGGATTGCTCCTGCGTGCCGCCGCAGGAAACGAGAGTGACGAACGTGAAGAGGGTGAGGAGTCGGGGGCGTCGCACCCCGCTCAGGACACCAGCACACGCCTGGAGTTCCCAGCGTTCGCGAGCCGAAGAGCCCACAAGACAATTAAGCAACTACGCGTCCCCATTGGTCCCACAAGACAATTAAGCAATCACGCGTCCCCATGGGTTTGGTGCCAGGCGGTGAGGCGTTTGAGGCCCTCGTCGAGGGGGACGGTGGGGGTGTAGCCGAGGTCGTTCTTAGCGGCGGAGATGTCGAACCAGTGGGCGGTCATCATCTCTCGGGCGACCCAGCGGGTCATGCGGGGCTCTCCGTCGCGCCGGAGGAGGGTGTGCAGCTTTTCGAAGACCCAGCCGGCGGTGAGGGCCGCGGTTGGTGAGACGCTGCGGGTGATCGGTGGTTCGCCGACGGCCGTGAGCATGTGGTCGATCATCTTCCAGAGCGAGATGGGCTGGCCCGAGGAGATGAAGTAGGCCTTGCCGGCGACTTTCGTCGCGGCGCTGCCCCCCGCGCGGAGGGCCTCCATGGCGAGGAGGTGGGCCTCGGCGGCGTCGTCGATGTAGGTCACATCGACGAGCTTTTCGGGGCCTCGGATCTTCCGGAGCTGGCCGCCCCGGCTGCGCTCGACGAGGCGCGGCAGGATGCTGGTATCGCGGGGGCCCCAGATCAGGTGGGGGCGAAGGGCCACGCATTGGAGTCCGTCGCCATGGGTCGCGAGGACCAGGCGCTCGGCCTGGGACTTGGTCTCCGGGTAGTACGCCTCGAAGTGGTTCGGGTAGGGCGTGCTCTCGTCCACGCCGTCCATATCGTTGCCGTCGAAGATCACGCTCGGCGACGAGGTGTAGACGAGGTTCTGGATGCCGTGGTCTCGGCAAGCGGCGAGCACGTTCTCGGTGCCGACGACGTTAGTGCGGTGGAAGTCCTCGTAGGCTCCCCAGGAGCCGGCCTTCGCAGCGACGTGGTAGACGGCGTCGCATCCCTCCGCGGCACGGGCGACGTCGCCAGGTTCGCCGAGGTTGCCGCGGAACTGCTCGATGCCGAGGTCGGTGAGCTCCGGATAGTTGCTTCGCGAAAAGCTGCGCACGGTCTCGCCGCGTTCGACGAGCAGTCGCGCGATGGCGCCGCCGAGGAACCCCCCGGCCCCCGTCACCAGGACCGTCATCGGCTTTGCTTCTGCGCCCAGACCGTCAGCTTCTCGCGGAAGATCTTGGCGTTGTGGCGCACGTCCACGGGGAAGCTCGGGTGGTAGAGCACCGTGGTGATCTGGCGAGTGTGATCGTGCGCCTGGCCCAGGGCGAGGAGCTCCTCGGTCAGCGCGGCGGACGGCTTCTTGCCCTCTTCGAGTTCGACGCAGAGCACCGCTTGCTTCTTTCCTGGCTCGTTGCCCGCGCCCTCGACGCCCACCAACGCCGTCCGGAAGACCGCTTCGTGGGCGTTGAAGATCGCCTCGCAGGGGATGGTGAAGAGCGTCTCGCCATCGAGCTCTACCCGGTGCGCCTTGCGGCCGCACATCCAGACGCGGCCCTGATCATCGAGATAGCCCACGTCACCCATCCGGTGCCGGAACGACCCGTCGGTGCAGGCGATCTTCGCGAGGCGGGTCGATTCTTCGCGCTTGAAGTAAGCCCGGCTCACGACCGGGCCCTTCACGACCAGCTCGCCGATGGTGCCGGTAGGCACGCGCAGGTCGTCGTTCCAGGTGTCGATGGCTTCGTCGGTGATGCCGATCACCGCGACCTCCATGCCCTCGACCGGTACCCCGACGCAGACGCCGGCCCCGGTGCTCGTCTTCTCTCCGGTCTCCTCGAGGATCTCGCGACTTCCGATGCGCGTCGTGGGCAGTGACTCCGTGGCGCCATAGGGGGTGAGGATCTCGGCATCGGCGTCGAGGTGCCGGGTGAGGCGCTCGAGGGAAGCTACGGACGCCGGCGCGCCGGCGGAGATGACCCGCCGGAGGCTCGGCATCTCGACCGCGTGGTCCTCGGCGTAGCGCCCGATGAGATTCACCAAGGCCGGCGAGGCGAACATGTTGGTGCACTCGAAGTCGTGGATGGCCCCGATGAGCTTCTTGGGGTCCGATGCCCCGGGGCGGCTCGCGTCCATCTCGGGGACCACGGAGGCCATGCCCAGGGCCGGCCCGAAGAGGGCAAAGAGGGGAAACGTCGAGAGGTCTACCTCCCCTGGCTCGATGCCGAAGGCCGTTCGCAGGGAGTCGATCTGAGCCGTGAACATGGCGTGGGTGTAGAGCACGCCCTTCGGAACCCCGGTGCTGCCACTGGTGAAGAGGATCGCCGCGAGGCCCTCGGGCTCGCTCGCCTCGACCTCGAGCGCCGTCTCTGGAGCCGCAGACACCAACCGCTCGTAGCGATGGCCGCCCCAGAACACCTTCGGGCCGACGGTCACGTGCACCCGCAAGGTTCGCCGGGCCCAACGGAAGAGCAGGCGGGCGATGTGGGCCTTGGGCACGCCGATGAAGGCCTCGGGCTCGGCCTCGGCGAGGCACTGGCCGAGGTTCTTGATGCCCATGCCCGGGTCGACCATCACCGGCACGGCGCCGAGCTTGAAGAGCGCGAAGGTGATGGCGAAGAACTCCGGGCTCGGCGTCACCATGAGCACGGTGCGCATGCCCTTGGTGACCCCCGCCGCGGTGAGGGCGTGGGCCGCCCGGTCGCACATGGCGTCGAGCTCTCCGGCGGTGATCCGGGTGTAACCGCCACCCTTCTTCGCGACGGCGACCGAGAGCGCGTCGGGCTGCTGCGATGCCATCACAGGTAGCCATCCGGAAACATTCACGGGAGTATCGTCGGAGACGTTCACGGGAGTATCGCCGGAGACGTTCACCGGAGTATCGCCAGCGTGGGTCGCGGTGATGGTCATGCGGTCGGGTGCGCTTCGAGGAAAGTCGAGACCAGGGGGATGACGTCCTCGGGGGCGTCTTCGAGGATGTAGTGCCCCGCGTCGTCGAAGCGGTGCACCTCGGCGTCGGGGAAGCGCCGGATCCATTCGTCGAGGAAGTGAACGTCGAAGACGAAGTCCTTCATGCCCCAGAGCAGCAACATCGGCACCCCGTGGAGTCCTTGGAGCTTGTCGGCGGTGGCGTTGATCAGCGGCCAGGTCGGGTGGGACTTGGTGAGGGGGATGTCCTCGACGAAGCGCTGCACCGCGATGCGGTTTTCCCAGGAGTCGTAGGGCTCGAGGTACCCCGCCGCGACCTCCTTGGACATCTTGGTGCGGGTTACGCAGTACTTCACCGCGCCCTTGGAGAATGCGTTCAAGCCCCGAACCAGGATCGTGCCGAGGCCCGGCGTCCGGGCGAGGGCGATCTGCATCGGGAAGGGCTTGGACTCTGGCAACGGAAACGCGCTCGTATTGAGCAGCACCAGCCGTTCGACGCGCTCTGGGTTCTGCGTCGCCCAGGTCATGCCGATCATGCCGCCCCAGTCGTGAAGGACCAGGGTGACCTTGTCGAGACCCAGCGAGTCGATGAGCTTGCCCAGGTCCTGGACCCGGCGCTCGAGGGTGTACTCGTAGCGAGAATCGTCGGGTTTGTCCGAACGGCCACAGCCGATGTGGTCGGGCACGATGGTGCGGTATTGGCCGCGTAGCGCGAGGACCAGGTCGCGGTAGTAGAACGACCACGACGGGTTGCCGTGCACCATCACCACCGGGGCGCCCTCGCCCTCGTCGAGGTAGTGGTAACGGAGGCCATCGAGGTCGAGGACCTTGCCTTCGAAGGGGTAGAGCTCGTTCACCATTCGACTCCCAGCATCGTGCAGTTGAGGCCCGATCCAATCCCGAGGAAGCCGACCCGGTGGCCGGCTTCGAGGAACTCGCGCTCACCGGCGAGGGCGGCGGCGATCGGGAGGGCGACGGTGCCCGTGTTTCCCAGGTACTCGTAGGCGACGAAGTCGTTTTCTTCGGGGACGCCGATCGACCGAAGGATCGTTTCGCGGTGGCTGCGCCCAACCTGGTGGCAGACGGTGCGCTCGACGCCCTTGGCCCAGCCGAGCTCGTCGAGGAAGGCGCGCCAGGTGTCTTGGCCCAGGGCGACCCCATGCGCGAGGACCTCTGGGGCGTCGGTCGACATGAACTGGCGGTAGGTCCCGGACTCCGGCGCGGCCTCGATGCCCCAGCGGCAGAGGTCGTGCCATTCGGGGGCGGAGAGCGAGACCCCGCCCAGCAAGCGGTGCGGGCGGTGGCTCTCGGCGTGGTCGAAGCTCCCGTCGGTCAGGATGATCGCGGCCGCCGCCGAGCCACCCGTCATGGTGGCGATGGACGTCTTGAAGAGCTCCATGTCGCGCTCGCCGAGCATGCGGTCGATCATCGTATCGACGATCTCCCGGGCGCTCTCACAGCTGACCACCATCCCGGCGCGGATCTGGCCCAGCTCGATCCGGTTGGCGATGTCGATCATGCCGTTGAGCATGCCGAGGCACGCGTTGCTGATGTCGTAGATGTGTGCGGTGGGGGAGAGCGGGTGACCCCCTGTGCGGAGCTTGGCGGCGACGTGGCAGGCGGTCGCCGGCTCGAAGCCGTCACGGCACACCCCGGTGTAGACCAGGGCTCCGAGATCCATCGAGGTGACGGGGCTCATTGCGAGGGCGTGTTCGGCCGCGCGGGCCGCGCCGCCCGAGACGACGAAGCCGGGCTCCCAGAATCGACGCTCCGTGATGCCCGTCATCAGCTCGAGCTGGCCGGGCTGAATGCCCAGGGATTTGTACAGGGGCGCGAGGCGCTCCTCGAGCTCCCGTGACGTCACGACCTCTGGCGCGAGCTCGTAGCCGATGGCGTCGATGAATACCCGGTCGTACTTCAAGGCTTCGTCTCCAGGGCGAAGTCGGTCATCTGATAGATGGTTCGTCCATCGACGCAAAGGAACCCGTCGGCGACCAGTCGATGGTTGTCGTCGTCGGCCGACTTGATGACGACCTTCACCGTGACGCGTCCGTCGGTCGGGATGACTTGGCCGCGGTAGACCCACTCGTGGCGTGCGCCGACGGGCATGGTGCAGAACTGTGCCTTCGGGGAGCGCGGGGAGAGCTGCCAGCGTTCGTTCGCTGCGACTTTCATCAGCTGGAGGAACGCCTCGAGGCCGAGGGACCCGGGCCAGACCGGGTCTTCGAAGAAGTGGGCTTCGAAGAACCAGAAGTCCGGGCTGACGGCGATGGAGCCCTCGACGTAGCCGAGGCCGTGGGGTCCCCCGTCGGCCACGTAGAGGTCGACATCGCTCACCATGCGCATCACGTCGTCGGGGAAGGGCGCGGTGGTCGGCACGGGGAACGTCTTGGCCCGCGAGCGCTCGCCGGGGCTTACCTCGTAGTGCTTCGCGTCCCGAATGCCCACCTGGTCTGCCAGGGCCGCGTTCGAGAAAAAACCGAAGTAGGTCGTGCCGCTGTACACCGAACCGTAGCGCTCACTCCGGAGGTCGAAGGAGAAGTGCTGGATGATCATGCCCCCGGAGCTCGATACGCCGGTCATCTCGACGTGGGTGGTGAGCACGTCTTGTTCGGGCAGCACGGGGCGGTGCTGCACCGCGTGGCCGCCGAGGTTGCGGAACTTCACGTCCTCGGGGGCGGTCAGGGCCGAGCCGACGTAGCCCGCGAGCCAACCGCAGGGCTGGAGCGCCATCTCGAGCAATACGGCGAAGGGGATCTCCTCTTGCCGGTTGCTCCCGAAGTACCACTGGTCCGGGGTCACCTCGACCTGGGCAACGCACTTCGCTCCGGCCTCCATGACGAAGGGCTCGCCGGTGACGTCGATGATTCGGTCGAGGAACTGAAAGGGCGGGCGCGGCAGACGGGCGATCTTTCGCCCCTCGTCGAATATCCGGTAGGGCTCGCCGAAGGCGTCCGACGGCTTGCCGCTGCTGAAAGCGAGGATGCGGTCGTAGTCGTAGACGGCGGGGGCCATTGTCACAGAGCCGACCGGGGTCGCGGTGCTGCGCGGAGACCCGTCCCAGAGCCCTTCGACCTGTTCCCGCGACGCGCCGGTCAGGCGCAGGGACATGTCGCTGATCTCGACGATCGGCTTGCCGTCGGCGAACATCAAAGCGTCGACGACGGCGAAGGGCTCGGGGCCGTAGCCGAGCTCCTTGATCGAGACCTCGTAGGTGACGAGTTTGGTGGTGTCGAGGACCTGGCCGCGGCACTTCAGGCGGCTGCCGATCTCTTCGATCGGCTGGGCGACGACGCCGGCCTTTTCGACGACCCAGCCCATGCGCAGGAGATAGATGCGCAGGGTGTGCAGGCAGCACTCGTACATCAAGGTCCCGGGCATGACCTTGTCGTCGACGAAGTGGCAGGTCAGGAACCAGTCGTCGGGGCGGATATCGGCCTGGGCGCGGATGAAGCCGAGACCGTAGCGGCCGCCTTCGGGGTCGATCTCGTCGACGCGGTGGACGAGCTGCATCCGTCCGCCCGGGATGGTCAGGGGCTCGCGAACGGGTAGGCCGCGGAAGTCCGGGCCGAAGGCCGTCCCGAGGTCTCCGGCGATGAGCGCTTCGACCTCGGAGGCGGTGAGCGCGCACTTGGTCATCGGCGCGAGGGGGCGCCAGCCGGCGGGTAGCGGCTGCCGTTGCCACTGCCGCTCGAGGCGGCTGTGCACGATGCCCTTGCCCGCGTCGAGCTCCCCCTGGGAGAAGAACCCCGCGCATCCGTCGCGCATCGTCATCAGCTTGTTGCCGTTGACCGTCGCCTCGAACTCGAAGCGGAAGAGCCACGTATCGCCGTGGCGGAAGAACTCGAGGATATCGATGTCGTAATGGATGACGTCGCCGACCCCCGGGAGCTCGTCGTGGAAGGTCACCACCGCATCGAGGAGTCGGTAGACGGCGAGGCCCTTGGTGATGAAGTCGATGCCCAGGTACGCCGACAAGAAGAGATCGGCTTGGCCGGCTTCGACGGCGACACAGGTCGGGATGCGGCCGTTGTCGAGGTACCAGGCGCCCTTGCGCACATCGTGTTCGGTGACGACCTTGCCGTGGCTCATCGACCGCGGCTCTCCTTCGATGCGCAGAATGCGATCGACGAGCATCAACGGCTCGTCGGGAAGTCGTACCCGCGTCGGGTGGGCGTCGATGGACGCGAACTCGGGGCCGAGGACCGCGCCGATGGAGCCGGTGGCGAACTCGAGGCACATGGTGCGGTCGAGGGCTACTTCGGGGGTCGACGCGCCGGAGGCCGGAGCGGGGGCGGGACTCGGAGCGCGGGGCGTCGCGGGCGCTGGACTCACGGCATGCAGCAGTTCGGGATAACTCTCCAGCTGCTCGGTCACGAGGGCGGTCACCTGGTTCGAGAGCCGCAGGTAGGCCTCGTGGGCCAGCACCGTGGCCTCGGAGGATGCGAGCAAGCGAGCCGCAGTGCTTGCCGTGCCTGCCGAACTCGTCGCACTTGCCGTGCCTGCCGCACTCGAGGGCCGAGAGGCGATGTGGCGATCAGTGGTCATGGGGCGTCGGCTCTGGGGGATGACAGGTGAGGGATGTTGGTGGGCCGGTGATGTTGGTGGCGCCGGTGACGCGAGAGGGGAAAGCGTAGGTGCCGGGGCCGTGGTCACGGCGCCGTTCGTCCTGGACGTTGCGGGGACCTGGCGCCCTTTTGGCACCTCGCCCGCCGCGGGATCGTATGGCTCCATGCGTCCGAGGGGCCCGTGGCCGACCGGCACGATGATCGAAGCGTTGGTGCGCTTTGGTGCGCCCGGGGCATTGTCGCCGGCGACGCGCGCGGTCGCGCTGGCGCTAGCGCCGGCCACGGCCTCGAGCACCACGTGTCCGACGTGGCCCGTCGACGACATCGAGCTCACCCCTGCTCTCCGAGGCGCGCCGCCCGGGTCGTCCCGCCAGTCTGCTGCGTCTCCCGGTAGGGTGAGGTGTTCGAGGGAACGGCGCCCCTGGCGAAGGCCGCGCATCGGCGGGAGCGTCCGGTGATGCAGCGCGAGGCTTGCCTTGGCGACCGAGACCAGCGCCGCCGCCGCCCCGGTGTGGCCCACATCGGCCTTGGCCGAGCCGAGCACGGCGCTGCGGTCGCCGGCGAACCACGCGCCGAGGGCTTCCGCTTCGACGCGGTCCTCGGCCGGGTGGCCGCTGCCGTGGGTCTCGACGAAGGCGACGGTCGCCGGGTCGACGTCGGCGTCGTCGTAGGCCCGGCCGAGGGCGCGGCGGTAGGCGTCGGCGGTCGGTACGAGAGCGTCGCTCGTTCCGCCGGTCGTCGAGCCGAGGCCCAGGACCGCGGCGTAGATGCGGTCGCCATCGCGCTCGGCGTCTCGCCGACGCTTGAGTACCAGGGCCACCGCCCCTTCCCCGGGGAGAGTGCCATCGGCCGCCCGGTCGAAGGGCCGCACCTGCCCGGTCCGGGACATCGGCTTCAACGCGTCCGTCGCGCTCGCTTGGCGGGGATCACCGGCGAGGTCGATGGCGCCGACCACTGCGCAGTCCACCTGACCCCGGCCGAGACCTCGCACGGCGGCCTCGAGGGCAGAGAAGCCCGAGCCCTCCTCGCTCGAGAGCACGTAGCTCGGGCCACCGAGGGCAAACTCTCGGGCGACCCGGCTGGCGACGATGCCGCCGAGGTTGCCCATCACCCGGTTGGCGTTGAGGGGCGCGGTGAGGCGGTGTGACTGCGTCGCCAGCCATTCGTCGAAGCTAGCGTCGTCGCTCGCGGTGCCGTTTGCATCCCCCCGATGGGCTGCCGTTGCTCGTTCATCGAGGACCCACCGGAGGTGGTAGTTGGTCGTATTGAGGTCGAGGCCGATGCCGATGAAGACCCCGGTGCGCAGGCGGTCGATGGCGGACGTCTCGGCGTCGGCGAGGGCTCGCTTGGTGACCTGCAGCATCAGCAACTGCTGGGGCAGCGTCTCTTCGAGCTCCTTGGGCGGAATGCGGAACTCGCCGATGGGGATCACGAGCTCGTCGATGAAGTAGCCCGTCGGCGGATCGGGGAGGCCCCAGTAGCCGGTCTTCGCGGCCGCGGTGACGTCCGGACCGCCGCCGAGGACACGCTCTCGGAACGCATCGAGGCCGTCCCAGGTGCCGACGGTGGCGCTCATGCCCACGATGACGACGTCGTCTTGGTGGTCGTCTTGGTGGTTGTCTTGGTGGTTCTCGAGGGTCCGAGCGTTCGCCGGCCCGGCGGGCACGGCCGCCGAGGTCTTGGTTTCGGGTGTCCACTCCTCGAGCAAGACGTGGGCGTTGGTGCCGCCAAACCCGAACCCGCTCACCGCGGCCCGAAGTGGCCCGTCGCTCTTCCACTCGGTCGACTCGCTTCGCACCACGAAGGGCGATCCGTCCAAGGCGATCGAGGCCCCCGGCGCTTCGAAGTTCGCCGTCGCCGGCAGCACCCGGTGGCGCATGGCGAGCAGCACCTTGGCGAGCCCCGCCGCCCCGGCCCCCGTGAGCAAGTGCCCGACGTTGGATTTCACCGAGCCGATGGTGCACTGCCCCGCCTCGAAGCCCACCTCCGATGGGTCACCCCAGAGCTGCCTCAGGCTCGCGAACTCCACGCCATCCCCTACCTGGGTCCCGGTGGCGTGGCACTCGATGAGATCGACCGAGCGCGGGTCCCAATCCGCCTCCCGGTAGGCGCTGTGCATCGCCCGGAGTTGGCCTTCGCGGCTCGGTGCCAGGAGGTTCCCGTCGACATCGTTCGACGTGCCAGTGCCCCGGAGTACCGCGTGGATCGTATCGTCGTGGGCGAGGGCGTCCGTGAGGCGCTTCAGCACGAAGACGCCGGCGCCCTCGCCGACGACCAGTCCGTCGCCCTTGTGGTCGAAGGGCGAGCAACGCCCCGTTGGAGAGAGCGCCGTGAGCTGGGCGAAGCCCATCTGGGTGTAGAGGCAGTCCGGTCGGGACAGGCCGCCGGTGAGCATGGCGTCGGCGCGGCCCGAGCGCAGCTCCTCGGCAGCGAGATCGAGGGCGAAGAGCGACGAGGCACAGGCCGCGTCCAGAGTGTAGTGGCCGCCGCCGAGGCCTAGGGCCTTGGCCAGCATGCCGGCCGGGAGGCCGATCACGAACCGGTTGATGGCGGCGGGCGCAGACTCGGTGGTCGCGAAGAGCTTGCGGTCGAAGCGTCGGCCGAGGACCCAATCGGCCATCAGCGAGGTGCTCTCGGTGGGCAGGGCGATGTTGCCGAGGATCACCCCCGTCCGCGATCGGTCGACGCGGTCCATGTGGGCGTCGAACCACGCGTCGCGCCCAGCCCGGAGGGCGAGCTGAACCATGACGTCGAGCTTCGCGGCGAAGTCCGTTTCGATGTCGAGGCCGTCTATCAGTGAGCCGTTCAAGAGCCCCGGGTCATCGACCAGGCACGCCCGCGTCGAATAGACACGGTCCGGCGCGGGGCGCCGGGCATCGACCGCGCG
>QMMC01000145.1 GCA_003647065.1 Deltaproteobacteria bacterium
GACTCCGGACCCGGCGACAGCGGAACCCCCGACAGCGGCCCCGCCTGCGTCGACGGGGACTCGGACGGCTACGGCGATAACTGCGACCTCGGCCCCGACTGCAACGACGGGGACATGGCCATCAGCCCCGCGGCGATGGAGGTCTGCGACGGCGTCGACAACGACTGCGACATGATGGTCGACGAGGACGTGACCGCTCCGAGCTGCCGCCTCGCGGTCGGCGTATGCGCCGGGGCCGTGGCGCGCTGCGGCGGCGCCGACGGCTTCACGGAGTGTGACGGGACCGACTACGGCGGCGACTACGAGGCCGACGAGACCGCCTGCGACGGCATGGACAACGACTGCGACGGCACGACCGACGAGGGCTGCGCCTGCACCCCCGGCGCGACCCAGGCCTGCGGCTCGGACATCGGCCTCTGCATGGCCGGCACCCAGACCTGCGCCGCCGACGCGACCTGGGGCCCCTGCGCGAGCGAGACGGGGCCGATGGGCGAGGTCTGTGACGGAGACGACAACGACTGCGACGGCACCGCCGACGAGGCCGGCGACCTCATGGCCCCGGACTGTCCCCTCCAGCAGGGCGTCTGCGCCGGAAGCGAGCGCGCCTGCGGCGGCGCATCCGGCTGGATCGCCTGCTCCGGCGTGGGCAGCTACGGCGGCGACTACGAAGCGACCGAGACCCTATGTGATGGCCTCGACAACGACTGCGACGGCGTCATCGACCTCGGCTGCGAATGCACCACCGGCGCGACCCAGCCCTGCGGCTCCGACATCGGGGCATGCATGGCGGGCACCCAAACCTGCACCGCGGGCTCCTGGGGCGCCTGCGCCAGCGAGATCACGCCGGAGACCGAGGCCTGCGACGGGACCGACAACGACTGCGACGGAACCCCCGACAACGGCGTCGTCGAGCCCGCCTGCGCCCTGACGGCGGGCGTATGCGCCGGGGCGAGCCAGCCCTGCAGCGGCGCCGGCGGCTTCACCGCGTGCACGGCGACGGAATACGGCCCCAACTACGAAGCGACCGAGAGCGCCTGCGACGGGCGGGACAACGACTGCGACGGCACGACTGACGAAGGCTGCTCCTGCGTCGGCGGCACCACCCAGGCGTGCGGAAGCTCGATCGGCGTATGCATGCTCGGCACCCAGACTTGCACCGGAGGCGCCTGGGGCGCCTGCACCGGCGGCACCGAAGCAACGACCGAGGTCTGCAACGGCGTGGACGACGACTGCAACGGGAGCTCCGACGATGCCCTCACGGAGCCGGACTGCGCGCTGACGGTCGGCGTCTGCGCGGGCTCGACCCAGCTCTGCGCTGCGGGCGCGGGCTGGGCGGCATGTTCGGGGACGGCGAGCTACGGCTTGCGCTACGTCGCCGACGAAGACGGCGGATCGGACGAGACCGTCTGCGACGGCCTCGACAACGACTGCGACGGCACGGCCGACGAGGGCTGCACCGCCGGTCCCATCGTGCCGGGGACGGACGACACCGTACTCCCCGACCTTCAGAACCAGCACCTCGTCTACCTGCGGAACTACGACGGCAACTGGGACGTGGTCTTCGAGAACCTCGCAACCGGTGAAGTGCGGCGCCTGACCACGACCGCGATCAGCGAGAACAAACCGACCGTCTACGGCAACTACGTCACCTTCACCCGGGGCGAAGACCTCACCGAGCGGGTGGTGCTCTACGACCTCGTCAACGACACCGAGATGGAGATCACCACCACCACCGCGAGTCGCCCGGACCTCTACGGGTCGACCGTCGCCTACCAGGAATGGGACGGCACTCAGTGGGACATCTACCTCTACGACATCGCGACCGGCGTGCCGGCGAACCTCTTCATCGGCGGGACCACCGACAACGAGTCCGACCCTTCGATCCGCGGCAACCGCATCGCCTACGTCACGGACGAGACCGGCAGCTTCTTCACCCGGGTCATCGACTACAGCGCGATGACACCGATGCCGGTAGCCCAGACGCCGGCTGCGACGAGCGCGGCCGGTCAAGTCGCGCCCGTCCTCGACTACAGCGTGGTCGGCTGGACCGACGGGCGCTTCATCACCTCGGGTACCCCGAACACCACCACCGACGACTGGGACATCTACGCCGCGCCCTTCGGGGCCCTCAGCTCCCTCGCCATCTACCCCGGCGAGAATGTCATCGCCGACGCGAGCGCCGCGCAGCTCCTGACCGACGTCGACGGCGGAGCCTTCGTCTACAACGACTACAGCAACGGCAACTGGAACCCAGGCCTCGCGACCATCACCGGGGCCGGCGGCCTGCTCTCGAGCCACGTTGGGCACCAGGGCAACCCGACCATCAGCGGCGTGATGGTGATGTGGGAGGACAACCGCCTCGGCGCCTTCGACCTCTACGGAACCGAGGCGCTCATCCCCCTGACCCCCGGCGCCGACGATTTGGTCATCAACGAGATCCTCGCTGACCCGCCCGCGGGGGCCGACGTCAACGGCGACGGCACAGCCAGTACCACCCAGGACGAGTTCATCGAGATCTACAACGTCAACTCGAACTCCATCGACTTGAGCGGGGTCACCATCAGTGACGCGACCGAGGTCCGCCACACCTTCGCCGCGGGCACCACCCTGCCTGCGCTGGGCTCGATCGTCGTGTTCAGTGGCGGCACCCCGACCGGCGTCTTCGGCGGCGCCCGCCTCACCACGGCGAGCACCGGCCGCCTCGGACTGAACAACAACGGCGACACCGTGACCCTCGCCCTCGGCGCGATCACCATCGACACCGTCACCTACGGCAGCGCCGGCGCAAACGACGAGTCCGTCGTCCGCGACGTCGAGCTCGACACGACGGGCGCCATGATTCGCCACTCCATGTACACCGGCGCCGTCGGGGCGTACTCGCCCGGAACCAACGTCGCTGGCTACGCGTTCTAGAGAAGCGACGCCGCGAAAAGTGCAGACGCCCTCGTTGCTATCAGCAGCGGGGGCGTTCTTGCGTGTGGTGTCGGCCCGTTACTCGACGACTTCGGTGCACTCGTAGTCGAGTTCTTCTCTTTCGAGCGTCATCTGCACCCGTTCGGTCGGCGCGCGAGCGAAGAGGACGCGAACCTCCGCACGGTCCAAGGGGTCCGGGCCCGGGTCAGGCATCTCGTTGCATGTGTCTTCGACGAGGACCGTCCGGGACGAGACCACATGCACCCTGACGTCGACGTAGACCAGGTCGCCTGCGCTGCTTCGCGCGAGGGTTTCGCCGCCGATAGACACGACGCGCGCGTTCTCGCCCGCGGCGTCGACGCCTTCGAGTTCGCCGGTCCGAATGCTGAAGAAAGCGCACACGTCGTCCGCCGGGGCGGAGAACTCGAGCGCGGGCGACGGCGCACCGCCGGCCATCGTCGCGGCCACGACGGTGAAGCGGATCTCATCGGACGCTGGGGCTTCTGCCACTGCTTGCCCGGTTGCATCCGCGTACCGGGCGTCGATGCAGCGTTGCCGGGCGGCCTCGTCGAGGCTTGCGAACCGAGCCGCCTCCGGAGCCATTTCGTAGCCCTCGGCGCGAAACGCTTCCAGCGCCGCGTCATAGCGCTCTTGGTTTCGCTCGCCGACCTCGGCCGCGAGGCTGCGGTAGGCGGCCGGCGACATGGCGCACCCGGCAGAGGCGGCGGTGGTGATGATGATGGAGAGGGCGGCGAGGACGTGGGGACGCATAGTGGGGTCTCGACAGACATCGTACACGGGCGCGGGCGGGCCGTGACTGCCGTTGCCGTAGCCGCCTCAGGCGCCGTTTCCGTTCCCGTCTCAGGCGCCGTCGGTCGTCGCGTCGGCGGCGGCATCCGCCGCTGCGTCTGCGGCCGCATCGGTCGCCGCATCGGCCCCGCCGTCCATGCCGGCATCCACACCACCGTCGGCACCACCGTCGGTGCCGCCGTCGACTCCGCCGTCCGTCATCCCCGCTTGCTCGCCAACGCACGTGTTTTCACCGTCGCACTGATCGCTCGGGCACTCGGTCGAGGCGTTGCAGTCGGCAAAGCAGAAGCCGGCCCCGGACTCGAACTCGAAGCACCGGGTACCGCTGGGGCAGATCGACGTGTTCACGTAGGTATCGCCGTTCGGCGTGCAGGCGGGTACGCAGACGCCGCGGAGAGAGTCATCTTGGTTGGCGTCGAACGCATAGCAGAGGGCGCTGGTGTCGGTGCACGAACCGTTGTTGGTCGTGTCGTCCGGCGTGCAGAGGCCGAAGTGTTCGTCGTCGGTCTGGGACGCGCCGAGGATCGGCCCATTGCAGCCCACCGTCTCGGTGGGGTCTTCGGCGGCGCACATGTCCGTGGGACCCGAGTCCATGGAGCCTGAGTCGACGGGGGTGCCGGTATCGCGGTGCCCCGAATCGGTCGGGCCTGCGTCACCACCATCACCGACGCCGGTGTCCGAGGCGCCGCCTCCGTCGTCCCCACAGCCGCCGACGGAGAAGAGAGAGACGATCAGGAGGATGAGGAAGAAACCGGTCAAAACGCGCATGTCAGTCTCCGAAGGGCCGCCGGTAGTTCGACGGGACCCTCGCCAAAGGTCGGCGAGAAAGCAAGCCAGGCCCGCGCGACGCCCCACGACGCGCAGTGCCATTCGCCTTCGCGCGATGTCACACCTTGGCACAGAGGACCCTCGAAGAATCCCGAGGTTTCCGATGGCGCGGCCGTTGCAGAGAGCGTCCTCCATGAATTTCAATAAGCAGCGACAGGTGATGGAGGGGCTCGGGTTCGTGCTCGGCGCGATGGCTCTCGTGGCTTGTACCTCTACCGGTGGCTATTCCGCCAGCTCCCCCGGTGGTTACTCGGGAGGAGCGGCCGGGACACCTGGAGGCGCCGAGATCGGGGTCACGCCCGGCGGCGTTCAGGACATCAACTACGCCCGAGAACAGGTCGAGGCGGGCGTCGTTCCTCCGGCCGCCACCATCACCGTCGAGGGCCTGCTCAGCCAGCACGACCTGCCGACGGTGGGCGAACCATGCACCGACCTCATGTGCCTCCGCCCGGCCCTCGCGGTGGCGCCCTCCCTCGAAACCGGAGAGCGCGCCTACTGGCTGCACCTCGGCATGACGAGCGGACTGACCGACTTCGAGCGCCCCCCGATGGATCTGACGATCGTCATCGATCACTCCGATTCGATGAGTATCGACATGGACGAGACCAACGAGGCCGCCATCGACATGCTCCGGCAGCTGGGCCCGGACGACCGCGCGTCGGTGATCGCGTTCAATGACTCGACCGACGTCGTGGTCGCCCACGGCCCCGTCACCGATCTCGATGAAGCCTCAACCCGTATTCGCGCCATCCGAGCCTTTGGCAATTGGGACATCGACACAGCCCTCGCCGATGCCGTCGCGATTCAGCGAGCGGCCGGGAACGCCCCGGAGCGGCTGCGCCGGGTGGTGGTGCTGAGCTGCGGTTACCCCGACTCGAACCCCTCCGGGCGCTTCGCTGACGTCGCGCGGGAAGCCGGAGACGAGCGTATCGGATTCACCTTCGTGGGCATTCTCCTCGGATTCGACCCGGCCCTCGGCGACCTCCTCGGGCATACGCGGGGAGGAAACTACTTCTACGCCCAGGGCCTCGAGGAGGTCACCCACCTCTTCGACGAAGAGTTCGACTTCATGATGTCGCCTCTCGCCTACGATCTATCCATCGCCCTCGACCTCGGCCCTGGCTTCGTCATCGACCGGGCCTTCGGCATCCCCGGGGACTCCACCGGGACCCCGGGTGCAGCCATCGAAGTCGCGACGGCCTTCCCCAGTCGGCGTCGCGGCGGCATCGTCGTCCGCCTCCGGGCAACGGAGGCTTTCGACCAGAACCTGGGCAACGTCGCTCTGTCGTACGAGCCCGAGTCGGCCCACGGCTGGGAAGGCGTGTACGAAGAGGCCGCGCCCCTCACCCTCCCCGAGACGGCCAGCGAGGTCTATTGGGGCAGCGATGGTGCACGGAAAGCCGTGGCCCTGGTCAACACCGCCGAGCGCTTGGCTACGGCCTGCGGCCAGTTTCATGCGGGCGACCGCGCGGATGCCTCCGCGACCCTCACCGACCTCACGGTCTATCTTCGCGGCGAAGCGGAGGCCCTCGATGACGACGGCCTGCGCGACGAGGTCGCTTTCGTCGAGGCGCTTGCTGCCTTGATGTAGACCTGCGACCGATCCTCCCGCGCCGGAGTCACCGCAGGCGAAGCGGGATGACGTACGTGACCGTGCCGGCTCGCAGCGGGGCCGGGAGACTTGGAAGCCTGTAGCCAAATGCGCGATTGACGCAGCTGCGAATCGAGCCCGCAACGTACGGGTGTTCCTCGACGGCGACCCCCGTCACGTGACCGCTGGCGGAGATGGAGACGTCGACGCCGAGGCTCGTCGAACCGCCAGCCGATTCCCAACCCGAATGGAAGCAATTCGATACCCGGAGCCGGAGATGCTGGACGGCAGCCAGAGCGCGGTCCGAGTTGCCCCAGAGATTCCCGCTGCTGCCCATGCGAATCGCCCGCCGAGGAACTCTGCCCGGAGCCGGTGGGTCGGCGCTCTCGGGGGCAGAGGGGCGCGTGGGAGGAACGGCGGCCGCGGTCACCGGTTCGGGCCGTCGCGGCTGGGCTTCGGGGCTCGGCCGAGCGGGAACGGGAACGGGAACGGAATCGGGAACGGAACCGGGAACGGGAACGGGAACGGGAACGGGAACGGGAACGGGAACGGGAACGGGAACGGGAACGGAACCGGGAACGGGAACGGGAACGGAATCGGGAACGGGAACGGGAACGGGAACTGCACCGGGAACTGCGACCGAGCTCACCTCCGGCGGCGCCACCTCCCCCGTCCGCCCCAGCATCACCCCCATTCCGACACCGAGTCCGCCGATCACGACGACACCCACCGCACCTACCGCGGCGAACACCCAAGGCGAGAAGCGCCGCCGACGCGCCGGGGCCCCCGCCGGCATCGAGAGCGCCGCGACCAGGTCCCCCATCGTCTGAAAGCGCGCCGCCGGGTCCTTCGAGAGCGCTCGGAAGACGGCGTCACGCACCGCCTTCGGCTCACCATGGTCCGGCGGCGTGCGGAGGTCCCCGGCGGTGACCGCCTGGACCAGCGCGCCTATCGAATCGTGGGCAAAGGGGAGCGCGCCGTACAAGAGGTAGTACGCAGTCACGCCGAAGGCGTACTGATCCGACCGTGCATCGGCGACGCTTCCCTGGAGCTGCTCCGGAGACATGTAGACCGGCGTGCCGAGGACCGTCCCGGTCTGGGTGAGCTTCGCGTCGAGGGCCGCGCCGGGAAGGTGCTGGCCCAGGGAGGTGAGGAGATCCGCCTCGGCCACCCGGGCCAGGCCGAAGTCGACGATGCGCGGTGTGCCGGTCCGGTCGACCAAGACGTTGTCGGGCTTGATGTCGCGATGCACCAGCCCGCGGTCGTGGGCCGCGGCGAGGCCGCGTCCGATGCCCGAAAGCACGTCGAGGGCCTGGGAAACGTTGGGACGAACGCGCATCGCCCACTGACCGAGGGTCTCTCCGTCGACGAGCTCCATCACGACGTACACCCCGCCCTCGTGGGTGCCAACGTCGTAGACGGCGACGACGTTCGGGTGCCGGAGCTGGGCGAGGGCCTGGGCCTCGCGGATCAGCCGCGTCATGTGCCGGTCGTCAGAGGCTCCCTCGGCGAGCAGCATCTTGACCGCGACCGAGCGCCGGAGCCGCGGGTCCCATCCTTCGTACACGACCCCCATCGCGCCAGCGCCGAGGCGGCGGCGAATCTCGTAGGCGCCGATTTGCTGCGGGTCTGCTCCCTCGCCAACGGAAGGCGCCCCGGCGCCGCCGAGGTCGGAGTCGGAGTCGCCGTCTCGCGTACGGCCGAGCGCGCCGTGCGCTCCGCCGGGACGCGACCGGTCCGAGACTTCCCCCATTGGTAGACTATACGCCCTCGCCGCCCATCCTCGACCTGTACTAACATCAGGCGATGATCATCAACGCGCGGTGGGCCCGGGTGCGCTCCGCGGCACTGGTGTTCTGGCTCACCGCCTGCGGATCACCCGCCTCATCCGCCCCTCCCCCGGAGCCGGCCGCGCCGCCGCCAGCCCAGGTGGCGACTACCCCCGCCGAACCTGCGAACCGCGAAGCGGCGGGCTCGGATGCCTCGCCGGGAACGCCTGTCGCCGAAGCCGCCACCCCGGCCCCGGTGGACTGTGATCGCCGATGCGGCGCGACCACCCGCGGCTGCGGATTCTGGGGTGCTCGCGGCGCCACGGGCCGGCGACCCCCGTCGCGCTCCTCGTCGGCCCCACCCTTCGCCCCTTGCGAAGAACGTTGCTGTGGACCGGACCGCCTCGACCTCATCGCGCCGGCCGAGGTGACCCTCGAGTTCATGGTCCGCGCCGCCGAGCAACCGAGCGCCCGCCTCGCCATCACAGCGCTCGGCGGCGCAGGTATCGGCCCCGAGTGCCCGAGAGGCGACTGGACCCCCGAACGCGACGCCCGCAGCGAGTCCACCACCTGCCCGGCCGGGCGGGTCGTCATCGACGGCATCGTCAGCACCCTCGAGGTCGTCCTGACGCGCTGGCGGGAACACCCCGAGGACACCTACGCCTCCCTCGAGCTCGTCCCTCCCCCGGGTGAGAGCGACGAATCGGGCGCCGAGTGGCTCGAGCGCATCACCGCCTACCTAGCCGCTCACCTGGCCGCCCGAACCGCCGCCCAACACGCCCCCGATGACCTCGACGCTCTCCTCCCCCCACCCGACCTCCCCGGCTACCCGGTAGGTTCCCGGATACGCGCCTTCCCCAGCCAGCCTCCGGCCTCGCCGCGGATCCGCTTCGGACGCTTGGTCCGCGGGATGAGGCAGTAGCCGAGACCCAAACTCGGTGCGGCCGGACCTCCCGGCGGACGCCGGGAAGGTAGCCGGCCAAACCGCTGGCCACCCCCCCGAAACCGGGACGAAATGCCAAAAAAACCCGCATAAATGCGACTGGCAAGCAGACAAATCGACGGCGCGGGGCTTGCTAGGAGCTTGCTTAGAATCAACCGCGCTCTATGTGAGTGACATCTGAGACCAGTGACAAACCGTGACCCCGCGCAGTAAATCATCCCCCCAGCTTCTCTTGCCCACGGCCCTCGGCCTCGCTCTCGCGCTCTCCCTCGGGGGCTGCGCCGCGCCGCCCTTGGAGGACGCCGAACCGGACCCCTGCGCCGAGGCCCAGGCCCACGTCCAGGCCTGCCTCGGCACGACGGAAGGCGAGTTCCTGGTGGCGGCGACCTGCGACCCGGACGCGGCCGACGCGGTGCTCCAGCAGTCCTGCGCCGAGCTCGCCGGAGCGGGCAAAGCCGACTTCCTCGGAGACTTTCTCTGCCGCCTCGGGCTGCTCAGTTTCTGCCCCACCCCGGTCTGCGAGGCGCCCGCTGAGTTCGACCCCACGGGCAGCGCCAGCTGCGGTGAGCTCATCGGCCTCGAGACCTGCGGCCAGTGCGACTACTACCTCTGCCGCGACGCCCAGAGCACGTCGGAGTGCGGCGCCGACAGCTACTATGGAGGCTTCGGCTACTACTACTGTGACCGCTTCCGGCAGGTCACCGAGGCTCGCCTCTCGCCCGCTGGGCAAGCGTGGTCGCGACGCGCCCGGACGTGCCTCATGGAGTCCCTCGAGGAAAGCGTCGCTGACGACTTCCAGTGCAGTGAGGTCGAAGAGTTTGCCTTTGCGAACCACCCCACCTGCTACCTGGAGACGGGCTTCTGCTCGTTGCCGGTTACCGACTGGCTTCTGATTTTGAGCACCATCGAGGCCGGGGACCACAACCTCCGGCAGTTGCTCACGGTCGGTATCGGCTGCCTCGCCCAAGCGTTCGGCCCCGGCGGCGAACTCGAGGATTCGCTCTAGCCGACCTTCACTCGAGTCGACGGAGGAGCTGCTCGAGGCGGCGGCGCTCTCGGTCGTCGAGGTCACCGCTCTCGATCAAGCGCTCCTGGATGAAGGGGATGGCTTCGGCGCCGTAGATCCTCCGGACCAGCTGCATCGCTCGGTTTCCGTAGGTCGGGGCGGCGACCATGCGCAAGAGATCCTGGTGCATCCAGGGGTTTCCCCGGGCCCCCGGGTCGATACGGTAGGCCCGCTCGTAGCGAGGGAGCGCGTCGCGATACCAGCTCTTCTGGGCGTAGTCATGGGCGAGGATCAGCGATGCCCGGGCGTCGTCCTGGTGGGCGTTTTGATACTCTTGGAGCTGCCGCTGCTGGGCGCGGTTGAGTTCGCCTCCGCCGTGCACGATCCCGAAGGGCAACATGATCGCCTCGGGGACTTCTCCGGAGAGGGGGTTGTATGGGTGGGGCCGCCCATCCAAGGCGGGCAGTTCTTCCTCGCCGACGTTCATCATACCGTCATCGCCGTACGCACCGGCACCGTCCTGCATCGCCCCATCATCGCCACTGAAGGCGACGGCGAGGACCGTCGCCCCGAGGCCGAGGGTCCCCGCGATGGCCAGGGCGGCGATCGAGGCGCGACGCCCCCGATGGTTCGCCTCGGTGAGCTTGGCCGTCGCGGCCTCGGGCGCGCCTCGTGACTCGTCTGCCTCTCGTGTCTTCTCGACTTCTTGGGACTCTTGCGACTCTTGCGACTCTTGCGACTCTTGCGACTCTTGCGACTCTTGGACCGTGGGCAGCGGCTGCGTGCCGCCAGGCCCTCCCGGAGCCTCGGTTTCCACCGGCCCACCGGGGCTCTCCCCGGTCTCCCCCGAGACGGGCGCATCCCGGGGCTCGGTCACCGTCGCTGCCGGAACGGGCAGCGCATCGACCGCGGCGCGCATCGCCGCAGCCGACGCGAAGCGGTCACCTCGGGACTTGGCGAGGGCAGAGAAGACCAGGGCATCGAGGGCGGGGGACAGAGCCAAGGCGGGACGCAGGGACTCGGGGCGAGGCACCTCCTTGGTCAGATGGGCGCGCACCGTGTCGAGCTTGTCTTCGTTGACGAAGGGACAGCGGCCGACGAGCATCTCGTAGAGGATGATGCCGAGGGAGTAGAGGTCGGCTCGTTCGTCCGCAGGCTCGGCCATCGTCTGCTCGGGCGCCATGTAGCTCGGAGAGCCGATGACCGTGCCCATCTTCGTGAGGGTCGCGTCGGGGGCGCCCTCGGCCTGGGGGTCCGCGATTTTGGCGAGACCGAAATCGACGATGCGTACGCGCAGGGCGGCGCCGGCCCGCTCCTCCAGCATGATGTTCCCCGGCTTGAGGTCCCGGTGCACGATGCCCGCGGCGTGAGCAGCGATGAGGGCGTCGAGGACCTGGCGGAGGATCTCGATCGCGAGGTCGACGTCGAGGGGGCCGTCGGCGAGGCGTTGAGACAGCGGCTGCCCTTCGATGAGCGCCATCGCGAGGTAGGGAGCACCCTGGTGGGTTCCGAAATCGGTGATGGCGACGATGTTGGGGTGGTCGAGGGCGCTCAGCGCCCGGGCCTCACGCTCGAATCGGCTGCGCAGCTCGTCGTGGTCCGCGAAGATATCGTGCATCAACTTCAGAGCCACGAAGCGGCGCAGCCCCGTGTGTTCGGCGCGGTAGACGACCCCGAGGCCGCCGATGCCCACCACCTCTTCGATGCGGTAGCGGTTGTCGACGGTCTGGCCGATTCGCTCGGCGGCGGTTCGGCTCAGGGCAGAGGGCTCGCGGTTCGTTCCTGCCATGGGCTTCTCGCCAGACTAGAGGATCGCCCTACTTGGGGCGTTGTTCAACCGCCAGACAGCGACTCCGGGGGCGGACCGGGACGTGACGTCCGTACAATGGTACTATGGTCCCTTGGGATATTGGGAGCTGCCCCGGGCAGGCCCAGAGCAGGACGGGGCGGCATCGATGCGGTTTGTTTTCTTGATGGTGGCCCTCGGGGCGTTCTCCTTGGTGGTCGAGACCGGGTGCGCGAGCAACGGGGGCACGAGGCCTGGGACCCCGTCCGACGGAGGAGACGCGGGCGATGGGTCGACGGGGGACGCCGGCGCCGGCTGCACCACCGCCGCCGACTGCGTCGACGACGGCATCTTCTGCAACGGGACCCTGGACTGCCTCGAAGGCCGCTGCGTCGCGGCCCCGGCCCCGGACTGCGGCGACGGCGTGGGCTGCACCCAGGACGAGTGCCTCGCGGCCACCGACATGTGCCAGAACACCCCCATCGACAGCGAATGCCCGATGGGCACGGTCTGCGTCGCCGGCCAGGGATGCCGGGTCCCGGCGGCTTGCGAGTTCGATGCCGACTGCGGCGGCGACGGGGTCTTCTGCAACGGCGACGAGGTGTGCATCGACAGCCTCTGCGTGAGCCCGGACATGCGCGACTGCGCCGACACCAACAACTGCACCGTCGACGAGTGCGTCGAAGCCTCGATGATGTGCATGAGCACCCCCGCCGACTACCTGACCGACCCGCTGCACTGCGGCCCCACCGGCGCCAACGACTGCGTCGTCTGCCCCGACCCACCGGCCGAAGCTCTCAACGTGACCGCGGCCTGCGAAGCCGGCGCCTGCACCACGGCCTGCGCCATGGGCTTCGCCGACGCCGACCGTGACGGCGGCAACGGCTGCGAATGTGAGATCGGCGTCGGGACCGACGACCCCGACGGCGCCTTCCTCGACGAAAACTGTGACGGCATCGACGGCGACCTGGCCCGAGGCATCCTGGTCTCTCGCTCCCTCGGCGCCGACAGCGCCACCTGTGGCCTGGACTTCGCGACGCCGTGCCAGACGATCGGCCACGCCCTGACCCGGGCCATCGGCGAAGCGCGCCGCGACCTCTTCGTGATGGCGGGGAGCTACGACGAGGTCGTGGACCTCCGCGACGGCATCCGGATCTTCGGCGGCTACGATACGAGCTGGGTCCGCGACGCTCGGGCGGACGCGGCCCACCAGACGACCATCACCGGCGGCGCCGACAGCACCGACGGCCAGTACATGGCGGTCAAGGCCCACGACCTCATCGTCGCCCCAACCCTCGAGAATCTCGTCCTCGTCGGGCCCGACGCGCCGTCGGGCATGGCCGGTGCGGGGCGCTCGAGCTACGTGGTTCACGCCGCCAACGTGACGGGCATGGAGCTCATCCGGGTGACGCTGCGCGCGGGCAATGCTGGCAACGGGCTCGCGGGGACCGCAGGCGGGTCGGCCTCTTCTTCGGCGGCGGCGCGCGGCTCGAACGGCGGCGCGGCGGATCAGTTTGCGACAGCGTGCAACGACTCTTCGCGAGGCGCGGGGGGCGGCCGGGGAACGAACTCGTGCTCCGGGGGCTCCTCACCGAACGCTGGCACTGGCGGCCGCGGCGGCACCATGGACAGCGACTGCGGTGTCTTCAGCCTCAACTTGAACGCCCGGGGGGGGAGCGCCGGCGCGAGCGCCAGCACCTTCGCCACCGGCAGCTACGGATACCGCGGGGCCGGAAGCTCGACCTGTGCCGTCCCTGGGAACGGGCAAAACGGCCGCATCACCAACGGCGGTGCTGGCGTGGGCGGGACCGATGTGCGCGGACGGCTGATGGGGCGATATTGGGCAGGTACCGCGGGCGGCCCGGGCGACACCGGGCTGCACGGCACGGGCGGCGGCGGCGGCGGCGGCAGCGGCGGCTGCGACGACGGCACCGACTCCCACGGCGCCGGCGGCGGCGGCGGCGGAGCGGGTGGCTGCGCGGCCCCCGGAGGCGGCACCGGCGGCGGCAGCGGCGGCGGCTCCTTCGGCCTCTTCACGGTCGGGGCCACGCTGAACGTGTCGTTCTGCGACATCCAACGCGGCAACGGCGGCAACGGCGGCACCGGCGGCGGCGGCGGACGCGGCCAGAGCGGTGGCCCCCGCGGGAGTGGCGGCGGCGGCGCGGGCGGATCCCAGCCCGGCGGCACCGGCGGCAACGGCGGCCACGGCGGCCACGGCGGCGGCGGCGGTGGCGGCCCCGGCGGACCATCCTTCGGCATCTTCAGCGAGGGCTCGACCATCGTAAACGACTGCGGCATTACCGGCGGCAGCGCCGGCACCGGCGGCGGCGGCGGCCCCTCGGCCCCCAGCGCCCCGGCCGCCGAACGCGACGGAAACGTGGGCACCGTCGGCGCGGCCGGCATCCTCGGCGCCACCGGCAACTGCACGGCGGCCGGGGGCTGCTGAACTCATCGGCAGAGCCCGAAGTCATCTACAGAACCCAGAACTAACGACGGGCCCACCGATGAGCGTCTCCATCCCGCGGATCGACCAGATGTTCCTCCACCTCGACCGCTGGCGGCACCTGCCCGCCTATCAGCTCGAGCGGCGCATCGACATCTTCTTCAGTGTCTACCTGGTCGATGTGCTCCGTGAAATCACGGGCGACGACCTCGTGGATACCATCATCCCCGAGCTTCCCCTCAAGCGCGACCTCGTCGTCCCCGGCAACAGCTCGCACCACAGCGTCAAGGTCGACTATGCCGTCTTCACCCGGAGCCGCGACAAGGTCTACTTCGTCGAGTTGAAGACCGACGACCAATCCCGGCGCACCGAGCAAGACGACTACCTGAACCGCGCCCAGGCCCTCGGCTTCCGTCCCATCGTCGACGGCATTCGGCAGATCCTCTTACACACCGACGCCCACCAGAAGTACTTCCACCTGGCCCACAGCTTGGCGGCCCTGGGCTACCTCGACCTCCCCGACGACCTCGCGACTTTCCACTACCCGCAGGTCCGGCGGGGCCTGACCGAACGCCTCGAGGCCATCGAGACGACGGGGCCCGAGAGCGCCATCGAGGTCGTCTACGTGCAGCCCAACGCCAACCGCGACGACGGGACCGAACACCTCACCATCGATTTCAATCAGTTCGCCGACCACGTCGACAAA